>QHYJ01000354.1 GCA_003223255.1 Acidobacteriota bacterium
GTGATACCACAATCATCTGGAATCGGCCCTCACCAAACAACCTCAAAGCGAAGGAGTTAGTACAGCAACGCACCACGAAGTGGCCCCATTCCTTTATGTTCCAATACCCGCCGAGTCATCTCAACACGCGCACTCTTCCTGTCTCCAGTTGTCTCCGACTGTTTCCAGTTGTCGCTTTTTGTGGCTTTCTGTGGCCTTTTGTTGCTTCTTGTGGCCTTTTGAGGCTTTTTGTGGCATCGAGTCGCACCGTCGCGATCTTTCGAGAGTGTCCCCGATTGTCCCAATCTGTCCCCACTTGTCCGAGACTGTCCGATTCTGTCCCATGTTGTCCCGGCAACAACTTTTTTCAATTCGGAAGCGCCCGATGCACAAAAGTCTTTCTTACTTTTTCCTGTTTCGAGGTTCCCTAGTAAGTGAAGGGTTTAGAGTCTGCGGACTCGAAAGAAGAGCACGGTGCTGTTGCTTGCAATCCGATGGCAATTGGTCCAAAACTCGCGCCTTGTCTCCTTGTGGTAGAGTTGGTCTCGCCAACTGCGTCAACGGGTCAAGGAGGAGATTTGGCCCGACGCAGGTACCAGAAGGGACAGATCCTGTTCAGCAAGAGCCGCCAGCTCTGGCTAGGCAGGTATCGGGAGGACACGATTCGACCGGATGGAAGCGTCATCCGCGCGCGCCCGCAGATCATGCTCGGCACCAAGAAGGAATTGCCGACGCAACGCCTTGCGGCTCGCAAGCTCGATGAAATTCTCTCCCGCATCAATGATTGCGCTTATCAACCAACTCGCATCGCAACGGTGGCCGAATTTGCGGCCCGCTGGCGCGAAGAAGTTCTCGCAAAGCGAAAACCGTCAACGGTGGGTGCGATCTGCCAACTCCCATCTCGACTCTCACATCCTTCCGCAGCTGGGGAAGCTCCGCCTCGACCAGGTGGGCCCCGAGAACCAACAGGTGTTTGTCAACCAACTTGCGGGCGCGTCGAGAAAAACCGTGCTGAATATTCTGAGCACTCTTTCATCGATGCTCGCGACCGCTAAGAATTGGGGATATTCGAGCGTGGAAATAGCGCTTCGCAAGCTTGTACTCCCCGAAAGAAATGTCCACGTCCCCGCACATTTCACCCGTTCCCAAGTCGAATCGATACTTTCGCTCGCAAACGAACCGTGGCGCACGTTCTTTATCGTCTTGGCGCTTACGGGATTGCGTGCGGGCGAAGCGCTCGGCCTGCAATGGCCGGATATTGACTTCCATCACAAATGCATTCACGTCCGCCGCTCTGCGTGGTACGGAAAAGCTCAATCCACAAAGAGCAAGGCGAGTGCAGCGCCGGTGACTTTGCCGGATGCACTCGCAAACGTTTTGAGGCAATACCACTCGATCTGGACCGCTAACCCAGAGGGTTGGCTGTTTGCTACCCGAAACAACCGGCCTCCGTCGAGCAACAACGTCGTGGAATACCGGCTTTGGCCAATCCTCGACGCGCTCGATATTCCGCGGTGCGGCCTTCATGCTTTCAGACACTCCGTTGCGTCCTTCATCGTGGACGCAGGCTACTCGCCAGAGGTCGCAAAACAACAGCTCCGCCATACCGACGCCCGCACAACACTCAACTACATTCATTTGCGAGGCGGAATCACCGAACGGGCGATGGCGGACGTTTCAAATTCCCTGAAGTTGGACGCAGTTGGACGCGGACGAGGGAAGGGAAGCCAGTGTATTCAATAGCTTGTAGAGCGTGAGAGGTGGGTTCGATTCCCATCGCCCACTCCAGAACTCACGATGATTCTATTGTCCTTACGCCGCTTAGCCCACTGATTTCGGCCATAAAACCGGGGTTTTTGGTCCCAAGATGGTCCCAACGAAACAAATTGGTCCCAACGTCTCAGCCCGAAGTTAGACGCAGATGGACGCCGGCCCCTGGCAATTGGACGCTAGGAAATTATCGTAGATTCCACATGGAGGTCCGTGAGGTTCAGCTGGATTCCAGCTGGCACCAATCACATTAGGGATGCCAGCCGTAGCGCTAACCTCGGGATCGCTACCTTCTTCGACATTGATATCTGCTGTTACGCCAGGTCCTAGCCCTACTTCAGTATCTGCCCTCACTCCCCCAGTGCGCTCCGAACTTGTGGCAGCCTCCGGAGTCACTCATGTCCACCTTCCCGAAGAGGTCTGCCCCCCTCCCGTATAGAGCCCGAAATTCCACTGGCCGCTGTTGTTTCCAAACGTCAGAATTTCCCCCAATCCTACGCCACCCCCAATAGTGACTTGCCAGTCCTAGTGAGTTCTTGCGCTTGGCGAGATTATTCGAAACGTATAGATTAGATAATGGTTCTTTCCGCCATCAAAGCGAACCGGGACTTCGTTGAGAAATCTGCCGGTGCCCGGGTCGTAGTATCTGGCGCGGTAGTATGACGCACTTTGATTTGCCACTCATGGCGGCTCCATTCTTGGACTTCGACCCGAGTACGCTAAATGAAAAGCTCGACGTTGACATGAAAGAACTCCGCCAGTTTTCTTGCCTGCGCTTTGCTAATGGAACGCTTTCCGTGAAATACCTCGGACGTGACACCTTTCGACCCGAAGACCTTCCATAGGTCCTTCTGTGTCAACTGACGTGCTTCCATTAAATGCTGGAGTGTCTGCTGCGGGCTCGCCTTCCGAATCGGATAGCGACGCTCTTCATATTCGTCAATTAGCACAGTCAACAGTTCAGCAAGTTCTTTTTCTTCCGGTGAAGGATTCTCACGCTCGTCGAGACGAACGAGTTCGTTTGTCAGACGTTCGTATTCTTCCTCCGTGCGGATGACATGGGGAAGCGTGCGTCCTAGGAGTTGTCTGTAAGCTTTTTCGTTCAGCTCAATTGTTGTGGTGCTCATTGTTTCCAAGCCCCTCTGTCATATTCTGCGTGGGTCAAAATGTAGAGGACGAAGACCCGCTGAGTTTGGTAATTGACCCGCGCGATCAGTCGGTACTTGTTGCCGGCGATATTGAATACCGTCCGTCGTCCGACCAAATCGGCGTTCGGGTACACGCGTCTCAGTTCCGCAGGTGTTTTCCAATCCGCTTTGCGCATCACCGCGTACCAAGATTCGAGGCCAGCCATCGCGTCCGGATGTTCTCCCCAGAACTGCTCTAGGGCGCCTCGTTTTATGATGCGCATGAAGAAGTAGGTTCTCACAATGAGAACAAAGAGTCAAGCTTTATTGCAATCGGACGGGAATATGAAGTGACGTGTCCATTCCAACTCCCGGTCCAAAGCGATGCGGGTTTCGGGAAGGTTCCCGGGCCGGGAAGTCAACTCTTGGACCGACTTTCACTCCTGCTCGGACAGACCAAACGGGATGCCATTCTGGCGTGTGCAGAGCGCTGCAAAGCGCGGCGTCCTTTAGATTGCATGACAGCGAGGAGATTGCTGACATGAAGATAGCTGTCGAGTTCGGCTTGTTCTTGGCTCGTCAATTTGCCTTGGCGAGCCAACTCAGACAATTCGTTCATGCGTGCGATATCGCGCTCGCCAAAACGAATCGACACCAAATATTCGGCTGCGCCGCGCGATAGCTCTTTCTCTCCCACCTGGATGACACGTGCGAGGATCGCCGCCTCAGTATTGGGGCTAGTGATTTGGGAGCTCATCCTGGTTCCACGTAGCTATTGTGCCATCACGCTCCAATCATGTCACGGGGAGCCCGTCATTCCATCATTCACGGGTGCAATTGAAAGTGGGACTCAATTTCAAGCAGCGCGACAGTGAAGACCGTTCCAATAGGCATTCCAGTTGTCGTTGGCGCGTGCCACTCGGAGTGCGAGCATCTTAGCGGCGTCATCGATTTGCTACCACGCACCTGAAAGCTTCAGGCGCGCTTGCCCTCGGCACTCCACCTCGGCAGATTCCTTGAACGGCCGCACGACCTGCCCTACTCGACCCTGCCGAAAGATTTGCTCTTCTATGTGGATTTTTCCGACGACCGTGAACCAGTGGAGCGTTTTTCCCCTTTCGGCTGAACTTCTCCCTCTGATCACACTCGTTTTCTTTCTTCTCCTGTTGACGCTGCGCCCAGCCGTGCACGATTTTCATTACCCAACTGCCGTACCGCCTCTGCAGAGGTGGAGAAAGCGGACGAGGCCGAGCGTCGGGCGATCGCGTTTTCGACGATGTCCATAATCAATTCGAAGCGCTCCTCCAACTCCGGATGTTTTTCCAACCGCTCCAACAGATTCCGTGGTCAAAAATCTCAAACGTATTGAAAAGGCTTGGTTTCCGGTCTCGTAATTTTTTCGCACAGCTGGTTTCTGAAACCTCAAGAGCATGTACAATCCGGGTTCGACGATCAAGTTTACGGAGGCTCTGGAATGATTTGAGCTCGCATGCTTGCTTACATCACCGGAACCATAGACCAGGAACTACTACTGAGGAACGAATATCTGGCCGCAGAGAACCGCATCCTGAGAGCCCAAATTTCTTCGCGGTGCTCAGAGTCTGCGCTAACATCTGCGGCTTATCACGATTCGTCAATCCGCTCGGCCGCGCGATTTGCGGAACGCGTGGCCGCTTCCATGCCCCAATTGAGGTTGTCGGCGTAGGCTCCCGCGAAATGAATTCGTCCGTGAGGTTCAACAAGCGCCGGCCAAAGCTTCGTGAGGTCACCAGGACGATAGTTCAGCGTCTCACACGCCATCACCCATGCGTCCTTCGACCAGTCATGCACCAGCGCCAGCTCGATGTCTTCGGATTTGCCCGGATAGTACCTGCGGAACGTCTTTAGCGCAGCTTCGCCAGTGGTTAAGGCGTCCGCCGTGGAGACAAGCAAGCCGCGCTGCGTATCCACGTCATCCGCCATCCTCCAGATGTGATTGAGCGCGCGTTCGTTGAACTCGATACTGGGGCTGACTCCGTCCTTTTCCCAGAACCGGCTGCGCGATTGAAAGAATGGCCGCGAAGCCGTGTAGTAGGGAACTGTCGCGATTGCATAACGCTTGCTCTCCGGCCACGCGGGGGTCACGTGGATTTGCCGCAGTATCACGGCCGACATGCAGCAAACCAGGTACTCCGCTTCCATGGTCTTTTCTTCATCCGATTCGCGATAGCGCACGCGCACGCCGCTCGGGCTGTGCTCGATTCCCGTGATGGGTCTGTCGAGGCGAACACGATCGCCGAGCCGCGAAGCGAACGCATCGGTCATTCCTTGGTTCCCGCCCTTCAGGCGGAAGACTTTCGGAGGGAATAGCGGCACCTTACGCAGCTTCAAGATGGCGGCGTGCCATAACACATGGAGCGCGGACACGCCCGTGCCTCCAATGTATCGAATCGCTGACGCCGACGCGCCTTGCTGCTTCAGCCATTGGTCCATCCCCACGTGGTCAAGATCGTTCAACCCGGCGTCAAACGGCCGGTACTCTTCAATGAATTTGTCGAGGACGGGATCGAAGTAGAGCGACGGCAGCTCCCACCAGGCATGACGCGCGAGGAACTGGACTTCTCGCTGGTTCAACCCGAGCGCCTTGAGCACATTCGGATTCTGCAAGTCGTCCTCGGAATACATTTTTCCTTGCAGCACGCGAAGCATGCGGTTCCTGCGAGGGTAGGGAAGTGCTGTCAGCTTGAATTCCTGAACGTATTGCCAATAACGGTCATAGCCAGGCTGGGTGAAGTGTTCGGCGCCGGCATCCACATAAAGCCCGTCGGAGAGGCCGTCGCGTACGGTGCGGACGTGGCCTCCGGTGCGCCCTGACGCCTCGAGGACGGTCACGTCGTGCCCTCGCCTCATCAGTTCGTAGGCGCACGATAGTCCGGCAATCCCGGCCCCCCCGACTATGACTTTCTTGGCTCGCCTCGTCTGGCTACGGGTAGGGACCGACGTCAAACCGGTAACCAGAAGCGCGCCGGCTATTTTTAGCGCTTCGCGTCGCGGGACGCCACCTGCTGTATCTCGTGTTTTTTCCGCCGATTCGCAAGTTTCGTTTGACATGAACACCTGCTCAAAAAAGGAATTGTACTTCTTGTTCTTCAAAGGGCCGCCTCAACGCGCTTCCATCAATGAGACAGTTCTCCTTGAATCATAATGCTGCGCCATTTTAGTGGGATTGGACAGTTTAGGGCAGGTCCGCCAGTACGTTTGGCTGAATTATTTCCCGCGCCGGTTGGGGTTCACGTTTAGCTTGGCCCAGCCGCTACGTTGCTTGCCCGGATCTCACACATCTGCAGATCGGCTGACGAGGCTTATGCACATGAGATACACTCATAATATTGGGAAAGTGCTTTCGGAGCATTCGGCCAGCACCTGAATAGCCATCCGGCTTCCGACTGATTGAAAGTGTGGCACTTGTGTTCAAGGAAGGATCAGAACCTTAAGCTAATTCCGAAACGCATGGAATGAATCTCCTGCTTGTATTACAATAAAAATAAAGCTGTTGTGCGGATCCCCGGTAGCTCAACGGTAGAGCATTCGGCTGTTAACAGAGAACTTCAAAGCTCTTAACTCGTTTCTCTGGCGTCAGTTAACGGCTT
Organism: Acidobacteriota bacterium; assembly: GCA_003223255.1. GTDB lineage: Bacteria > Acidobacteriota > Terriglobia > Acidiferrales > UBA7541 > Acidiferrum. The sequence goes on from QHYJ01000354.1 coordinate 6,506, forward strand.
CGGGACCATCCCCAAACACGCTTTTCTTG
>QHYJ01000355.1 GCA_003223255.1 Acidobacteriota bacterium
AGGAAGCGGCTGGGGGTTCTGCCTCCAGGCAGCGGCTCGGCGCTCCATTTCGGCGTGGTGAAGCTCACCCTTGTAACCGCGAAGGTTGATCATGAGCAATTGGCAAGCGTATGCGACAAGGCCGGCCTTGCGAGGCGCGATACCGTTGCTGGCGATGAGTTCGACGAGATTGCCGAGGACTTTTTGGATGGAAGCCGCAGTGGAGAAGTCCGGCGCAGGGCCAAAGAGGCGGGCGGCGAGGGCGGCACTGTCCTCGCGGTCCTTTTGGCGGGCGTGTTGGGCGCAGAACTCACCGTGGTCGGGAGCGCACAACATGCGGCAACGATGGCCGCGAGCGTTCACATGCCGGCAGCGTTTAGAACTGTCACGAAGGTTGGGCATGGGCTAGTCTTTCTGCTGTGGATTGGCTGCTGTGAATTGGGAATTTGCGACGATATTGACGATATGTGGGCGGAGGGGATAGCCCCCCTCCCCTCTTTTTGTAACGATGTGTATCTAAAGGGTTTAGGGGCAGAGAAGCGCGCAATGATATGATTCCAAATGGTTTGTAAGTCCTTTGCTGGCACATCGTTACGAGCAGAGGCCGTAAGTAGAGCTTTCAAAGGAGTTACGGCGGTGTGGCTGGAGGTCAGAGAGTGGTAACCTCGCAAGTGGGTTCGGGGCAGGCCCGTCGCGGCGAGCGGGCTCGTGAAAAGCAGGGACAGCGGCTGAGGACCGACGGGGCAGGAACGCGTTGTCGCTTCGTATATCAAGCATGAGAGTAGCATGCGGCGAAGAAATGCCGAAGAGATTTTCAGCGAGGGGCTGTGGAAAAGCGGCGAAAGGGTAAACGCCGCGGTCATTTGCACGTGTGACCCCGACCCGGTCGGGGTCAACGGGGACCGAGGCAACGCCGAGTGGCGAAACTGGGAGAGAGACGGTCTCCAAGAAGCGGGTTATACGGCCGCGTGACTCTGCTACTTCCCAGAGTCCCGTTTGTGGATAGTTTCCGGATTGCCGACCATCCAGAATGTTATCGTTTGGAGGTTCGAACCAAAATGCCGAGTACGCCCATTTCTACGGGTAGCGCGCAATGAACGGACCAAGCGGAGCATTTGTGCCTGTCTGACTCTGAAATTATTCTCTTCGGTCCTTCACTCAATTCTTTCATCCGGCAAAGATCAGTTGCATGCGGCAATCTTGTTTTTGACATAGGGGTAGGAAGCAGGATTTCGCCGACGAGTAGCGCCGCAAGACCGGGGCGAATGCCTTCGGTGGCAAGGCGCCCGATTTCGCCCTTGAGTTCGGCGAAGACCTGATCGCGAATTTTTGTGGCGTCGAGGACGCGTGCCGTCATTCGTCGCTGCATCTAGTTTGAGCACGAAAGAATAACGCGCGGGACGAGCCGGTGATTCCGACGGGCCTCGCATGAAGGCGTCAAGGAAGATCTACTGCAGGGCGGGCCCAACGCGAGTTAAATCGGGCCCGCGGCTGAGTCGAAAAAATGTTAACAAAATACTTTTGGGTGGGCTTATAATCTGGCCCGCTAGCCCGGCTTTCCGCTTGGCTTCCGGTGAGAGTGAGGCCGTACAGATCCCATCTGTTAACGCGCCTCGTTCCGAGAGAAGGGTGGTATGCCTTCTCGCCCGAACGCCTGTAGTAACGACACGGCCACCGCCTCCAATTCTGATCCGCATTGGAAGAGGCTGCGATATCCATCTATCGGCGTATTGATAAAGTCCAAAGATAAAGAGGTGCTTTATGAAAGAAACTGAGTCCCTCGACTCGCTTAGGACCAACTCTGCCAATACCATCTTCGAATTCCTCGTACGAAAGGTGCGGTCCGCAGTGGGACAAGGGCCTGCGGCGCGCAACATTGCTTTAATTGTGGCTGCGGCCGCCCTCGCTAATCACGACTGGCCGAATCACGGCAAGGACCTTGCCAACACGCGGTTCCAAGACCTAGACCAAGTCAATCCCCGCAACGTCAACAAGCTGCAGGTGGCCTGGGTGTTCCACACCGGCGTACTGGACCCGCTGTCTGAACTGGAAGCCTCGCCCATCCAGGTCGACGGCCGTTTATTCATCACTGACGGTCACGACGACGTATTCGCCTTGAATGCCGCCACGGGACAGATGTTATGGAAGTTTGCCGGCTTCAACGACGAGGCGCAACTCGCGCAGTTCTTTCTCTGCTGCGGCCGGAATAACCATGGCGTGGCTTTTGGGGACGGCAAAGTTTTCGTGGGCCGGTTTGACGATTCCGTCGTAGCCTTGAACGCGGAAACAGGCAAAGTTGCGTGGCAGAGCACGGTAGCTGATTACCATGACAAGGTCTCCATCAATTCGGCTCCGCAATTCGTGCAATCCGGTGGCCGGAATTTGGTCATCATCAGCTTATCCGGTGGCGAGTTTGAGATACGAGGCCAGGTTTTCGCCCTGGACGCAAGAACCGGCAAAACTGTGTGGCGCTTCTCCACGACGCAGCCGGCTAGCTTTGCTGGCCAGTCTTTCCTGACGGGTGGTGGCGCTGTGTGGAACCCGCCGGCCATCGACCCGGACTTAGGCTTGGTGTACCTCAGCGTGGGAAATGCTGCGCCCGACATTCTTGGCGAGAACCGGGGTGGCGACAATCTATTTTCCGCATCGATCGTTGCGGTAGACCTGTTTACAGGCAATCCTGTGTGGCATTTCCAGGAAGTGCACCACGACATTTGGGACTACGACAGCGCACAACCCGCCGTCCTATTCCCGCTCGAGAAAGATGGAAAGCAATTCAGGGCGCTCGGCCATTGCAGCAAGAATGGGCAGTACTACATCCTCGACCGCGCCACGGGCCAGCCCATCTTCCCAGTGACTGAGCAACCCGTCCCAGCAACTGGTGCCGCGTTTCAGAATGCCGCACCAACCCAACCCTATTCCGCTGTCGAACCGCTGACCCCGCTCAGGTTCGACCAGCTCACGCCTGAGGAGCAGCCCGACACGGCCGCCATAACCGCTGCTTTTAGCGCGTTCCTGGCCCCGGGACAGGCAGAGGTTGCCCTATCGCCCCAATACACTCCTCCCGATGAAACGCTGCGGCTAATTATGCCGGGTGACAACGGGGGGTGCGAATGGGCCCCGGCAGCTTTTAGCCCACGAACACAATTCGTTTACTACGGCGCCAGGCACGACCCGGATGTCTTCAAGACTCACTCAGGCAATACGAGTCTTATCCCCCAGCCGGTCAACGGAGACCTTCACCTGGGCTCGACCTTCTTCAATCACGTTCCCGGTGCAAAGCCTTTTGGCCTGTACGGAGCCACTGACACTCGCACAGGCAAAGTTGTTTGGAAGATTCGCATACCTCAACCCGCGAAGTCCGGTGTGCTCGTTGCCGGCGATGTGGTGTTCTTCGGTGAGGGGAACGGGAAATTTGATGCTGCTGACGCAACGACAGGCAAGATGCTGTTCACGTTCGATGCGCCCGCCAACATTGCCAACGCCGGTGGAGCAGCGGCGGGCCCCATAGCCTACCTCGCGGATGGACGCGAGTTTATCGTCAACGCCTTCGGTGGAAATGTCCCGGATCGAAGTGTCACGGCGAACGGCGGTTGCCTGGGCGGCGGACATACGTGTGATAACCCTGTTGGCGATGCCTTC
>QHYJ01000356.1 GCA_003223255.1 Acidobacteriota bacterium
AGTCCGGAGGCCGGTCGGAAGAAGACCGACACCGAAGGAGGTTCGGAAATTGATCTTTCGGATGGTCGTTGAGAACCCAACCTGGGGAGCGCCGCGGATCCATGGGGAACTCCGCATGCTCGGTTTTGACCTTTCCGAGAGAACTATCTCCCGTTGGATGAAGCGAGCACCGAGAGATCCTGGCCGGGCCAGGCGCTGGCTGGCGTTCCTTCGAAACCATCGGGAAGCGATTGCGGCCATGGATTTCTTCACCGCGCCAACGATTACGTTCGGCATGCTCTACTGCTTCTTCGTCATCAGTCATGATCGTCGGCGCATCCTGCACGTTAACGTCACGAAGCATCCGACGAGCGGTTGGATCATCCAGCAGTTGCGCGAGGCGTTTCCATTTGAAGCCTCTCAGAAATATTTGATCTTTGATCGCGATCAGAAGTTCGGGTTCGAGGTCATCGCGGCGGTGAAAGCCACAAGGATCATTCCCAAGCAAACGTCATTCCGAAGTCCCTGGCAGAATGGCGTCGCGGAGCGGTGGGTGGGAAGCTGTAGACGAGACCTCCTGGACCACATTCTCCGAGTACGTTCGTTACCATCATGAGGACCGCACGCATCTCGGACTTGGGAAGGGGACACCCGAGGGCAGAATTCGTTCCCAAGCTTCGGGTCGAGTCCTTTCACAGGAGTGACTCGGAGGGCTGCACCATCGTTATAATCGAGCGGCCTAGTCCGGATCGATTCTCGACCGGTCCTTTATATATATGTGCGCTCTACGCGCACGCGGGTTGGCCCCCTCCAGAGTCTTCTTGCTCTATCGAACCGATAACCGCCTGCCTACTCCACCAAGAACCGCCCCGTCTTGGGTCTCGGCTGGAGTTTTGGCGAACGACGCAGATGGGCAAGATCGTCGGGTGGTGCATGTGGTGTGATCACACTTATTCCGAGTACGATTCACAAATTGAAAACCTACACTTCGCAAACCATTGCCCGGGCGCTCCCGAGCAATTGAGGCAGTCTGCGCGGCAGAGGGTGGTAAAGCATTGAACGGTCAAACAACCGCATTGAGAGTCGTTCGAGCATCGCATTCGTGGTGCTCGAATGGGCGTTTGAGCGGTTGACGCTCGCGGGGAGCATTGAATCGGCTTCTTAAACCAACTGGACAAGCGGAAAGAGAGAAAACAATGATCCGAAGCCTGATGAATTTTTTGGCGTTCAACGCCTTCGTGCTGCTCCTGCCAGTGGATTGTTTCGCCGCATGGGGCTGGGGAAGTCCCGACGAGAAGTGGCTGATGAAAGCGGCGGTCTGCGCCCTCGGTCCGCTGTGCGCCGCGCTCTGGTACATCGTGCTGAGCCATTTGGTTTTTCGCCGCAGGTCGTCCTATCTCGTGCAGTTCCTCATCATCCTCGGGGGCTACGGCGCAATCGCCTGCCTCATCAGGGAAAGGATCATTCGATTTTGAGCACCGTCACGCAGCGCCGATTGAAGAAGGTGCTAGTCATCGTGACGAAGGATGTGGCTGATTCCATGCACGTCCTGATCGCTACGGGAAAATATTCCCGCTTTGCCGAATCTGATGACCTGCTCGTGGACAAGCAAGACGGCAGCTACGTGTATCTCGTGACTAACGAACAGGCTGTCCGAAACGGATTCCTGCGGTGAGCCGCATCATCGTCACTGGACGACGCTGGAAGAAGGCGGCAAGTTTGTATTGCGCTTTGGTGCTGCGTCCGGACCTCGACGCCAAGGGTAGGAAGAAGCTGGCTCAACAAATCCTTGCACTGGGCGACGATGAAGCAGGAATGTACCGGATCACCGATGCAGAGGTCACTGAAATCGTTTGGGCGAACTCGCAATGCGTGAAAACGCAGAACGGCACGTGTCCCTTGCTGATTTTTGGGCGGCAACTGAGCGATGCGCTGAACGCTTTCTTCCACGGAGGCGAGAATGAAAATATTGCTGGTAGAGGACGACAATCGCCAACTCGCTTGGCTGAAGAAGAGCTTGAATGACCCGATGGCCGTATTTTGTAAAAAGAGCACTACAGCGGGAATGTTTTCTTCTGCAGTGCTTCTCCTAGACATTGCTCGATCTGGGGAAGCAGCCGACCCCGACAGTTCCGTCCTGACAACAAGCGAAAGCCCGGTACGCAAAGTTTCAATAGCGGCTTATGCCGCTCAAAATGCGCCGAGCAGGTCAGGCAAAACCTCTCCCGCTTTCCCCAAATGACATTCCGTGAACGAGGATGCGTTCGCGGGTTCCTCAGGCCCAACGTAGATTGTTCGTGCCCGACCAGCAACGTGAGCTACGAAACTGGCAGCGGGTTCCACCACGCCCGAGGTTCCAACGGCCATGAAAACCGTGCATTCATTCAGTGCGCCGAAAATCCGATCCAGTTCGAACGGCGTTTCGCCGAACCAGCAGATGTGGGGGCGAATCCGTCCGCCGCATTCGCACCGGGGAATCCCGGCTGGCGGATCATAGGTGCTCGTGTCGTGAAAAGGGGCTCGGCTGCACGCATCGCAGCGACTCTTAAAAAGTTCCCCGTGCATGTGGACGACCTGTCTTGATCCGGCCAGCTCGTGGAGATTGTCAACATTCTGGGTGCAGAGGAAGAGACGTTGCTGAAGCTTCTTTTCGAGTTTTGCCAGTGCCAAGTGCGCCGGATTCGGTCTCGCTGCCGAAGCAACCTGACGACGCATGGAATAAAACTCCCAGACCAGCCGGGGATCACGGTGCCAAGCGCGAGGCGAGGCGACCTCCTCGATCCGATAATTTCTCCAGAGCCCGTTCACGCCACGGAAGGTCGGAATGCCGCTTTCGGCGCTCACTCCTGCTCCCGTGAGAACGAAAACTTGATCATCGGGCGCGATGGCAGGCATCGCCAGAATTCTACGCTCGGCAACGCGTCGTCCTAAAGCTTGGTGTTATTGCGGACTGAGTGCACGACTTGACCGATCGCATCGATAACCACATCAGGCCTATCGATGATGATGAAGTGGCCGCTGTTCTCAGCAACGATTTGCTTGCTGTTGGTTGAGAGAGACAGAAGTTTTGTTTGCAACTCCGCGTATTTGGAGGCCCGCTCCTCTGCCACCGCTGGAGGCGCTGGCCGAAGAGTCCCTGCTGCACTAACATCGACGAGTGGCTTGTCCCCGAACGAATAAATCTGGCCTTTAATGCTTGCGTCGGCCTGCGCGATGCAATCCAACATGTCAGCCATCGAAAGCGGATTGCCTTGTGCTTGTGCGCCCCACCAACGATG
>QHYJ01000083.1:0-359 GCA_003223255.1 Acidobacteriota bacterium
GGAAACGAAGTCTGTCGAGCTTGGCAAGCAACTAATCCCTGCGAGCCGGGTTTAGTTTTGGCAGGCTATTGGCGATTGGTCGCCAGAAAGGATTAGTAGCCACACTGGAGTGGGGGCTGCAAGCGGCGACAAGATGGACTTACGCTGCCCGACGTGCAACAGCACCGATCTCAAAAAAGTCTCCCTCGCCCATGAAGAAGGACTCGTCCGCTCGAATTCACTGACGCGAATCCAAGGAGTTTTGGTCGGCAGCGGCGGACCGAACATTATCGTAGGTAGCGCCGCTACTAAGGGGACGCGCCAGACGGCGCTCTCCAGGCGGTTGAGTCCTCCCAGGAAATGGTCCTGCTTGAAACTGC
>QHYJ01000083.1:544-8201 GCA_003223255.1 Acidobacteriota bacterium
GTGTGCCAGCGCTGCGGAGCCGTCTCCCAGCACGAGTCAAGGGTTCGGAACATTTCCTGACTGGGACAGATCCGTGGTGCGGCTGCAGATGGTGCATCAATGCTACCCGGATCACCGACACAACTTTTGTCGCCCTAGCGCGAAAATTGCAGATTTCGCTCGCACCCTGAGCCAGCTCCGAACGTCTCCAGCGGATGCGGAAGGGACAAGCGGTGCCGGCGCCGATCAATGTCAATCTCTCGCCTTCGTGATAGGACCCCGAGGCTTACTTCGGTTCGATGACGCTCAGTCCTCTAATTTGTGCAAAGTGATCTGTCACCGGATGACGTGAATGCGAACACTGACTTTCAGCCTCTTCCATGATTTGTCTGCCGTGTATACGGGCACCTTCAAGGCAAGTCCCAGCGCCAAACAGGCCCGGTCTCCCAATGACAGCCCGACAGGGCGGGTTTGTGCAACCAGATCGCCCGCAAGCCTGGCGTGCTCTGAGGTGAAGGCCACCGCTTCACGGATCGGACTCAGTGTGGCCTCCCACGCATCGTCAGGGCTAAGGCCCCGGTCGACTAATTTGCCCTGCACTTCAGCCAAGTTGACAGTACTAGTTGCCGCGGCGCTCAACAGCTCTGGCGTAAGCCTGTCGGCGCCTGGTTCGCGATTGAGAATTGCGAGCAGGGCGGAAGCGTCTAGCACGACCCTATTCATTTCGCGCGGCCTCGTGCCGTTCCTTGATCAATTCGTCGACCAGAGACGTACCCGGCTTCACATACTTGCGGACAAGGCGCTGAGCCCGCTCAATATTGCGCTTCAAGGTGGTGATGCGCAATTCGTTGTCTTCAATCCGCAAAACTACCTCGTCTCCAATACGGATGCCCAGTTGCTTGCGAATAGAAGCAGGAATGACCACGCGCCCATTCTCATTGACCCGCATGCGGGTTTGTGACTTCATTCCATCTCCTTGTGACAGTATTCTATCATATGTCATATTTTGTTGAAAATGACAAACAACTCGTGTCCGAGCGCGCACCCGTGAGTTGCCGCTGGTGCAGATAACCCCTTCGGCAAAGCCGGCGTCAGGACCCGCCGAACGCGCGTGGCCCCGGAGAGGCAACGCCGAAGGCCCTCAATGGGTCGTGCGGTAAACGTGTTCGGATCCAGGGGAACTTCGGGGAAGCGCTTGTGGGGGCGGTCGTCGAAGCCCGAGGGAAGACTATCTCGTGAGGTGAATCGCGCAAACAAAGGCACCGAGCGGTCGGTATCGCGTCATAGGACTGGATCCAATCGACACTCTGACATGGCCGAGCGGACCGCTTTGGAAAGATTGCGACACCTTGAAGAGGGCTACCTCATCACCGTGGCCCAGCGGATGGGCTGTGCTCACAGGCCGGCACGCTAATGTTCGCGGCGCTTCTTTAGACAGTCCGCTGGCGATAGGACGAAAATACCTTCGATTTGCTTGCCGAAGTACGGCCCGAAGTGCCGCACATCGCCCGTAATGAGGTGCGTCGCCTTTGCCTCCATCGCGGCAAGCAGAATCGGCACGGCTTTTTCCGGCAAGGAAAGGCCACTGGGAAGTTCTCGCGGAGCCGCGTCAAAGAGATAAATGCGCCGGGCCAGTTTCGTAAGTCTGCGCCTTTGCATGTTTTCGGTAAGATTAATTCTTGCCTTTTCAAGTGCGTAGTGGGAGGAGCAAAGAATCGCGTCCTTCCGCTTCCAGAACTGAACGAGCCCTGCATCTGGCCGGTAAGCAGCGGAGAAAAGAATATTAGCGTCCAGAAAGAGGCGGTCCATCTATCGCGGTCGACGGTGCGGGATCGTGTCGGGGTCAAGGCCGAATTTTTTCACTTCTCTTCGCGCGCGCAGGTAGTCTTTCGCCGTTGTGGCAGTGGAAAGGAGAAATTCCGCTTTGCGTTCGGACGTATACCGTTCCACGGGCACAACAATTGCGGGGCGAATTAGGATGCCATCCTCGCGTGGCTCAGTAGTGACGAGCGCGCCTTCCTCGATGCCGTAGCGTTTTCGCAGCTTGGCGGGAACGATAATTGTCCCGCGTTTCCCAACTTTTACCGCTTCCACAGCCATCACCAGATATCAGTATATCAGAACATCTGCATTTCGGGCAGCAAGCATTTTTGCCCAGCGCTAGCTGCTAGGTGGCGGAGCCTCCTCGCAAAGAGGGCTTGATTACGTTGCGCGTGGTCCCAGCTCATGTGTGGCACCTCCTCGCGCATGGTCTAACGAGCAAACTCAGTCCCTTGGTGCCTTGCGTGAGCGATCGCGAGCGATGGCGGTATGGCTTTTCATGTGAAAAGATGGAATCATGTTCATCAGGAGTTGGCTATGGCGGCCATGGAAAAAATTGACTGGTCGGAATGCTCGCTGGTCGAAGTCAAGGCTGGAGTGCAAAGCGGCGCGCCTGTGTTGCGCCGTACACGGATGCCGGTCGACGCCATTGTCGACAACTTTGATTATGGCGTCAGTGCGGTTGAAATCGCAGAGCAGTTTGAAATCCCCGCGGAACAAGTTGAGGCGATTTTGACCTACGACAAGAGTCACCGCATTGCGCATTCTGTTTGATAAAAATGTCCCGATCGGTGTGCGTGGGTTCCTCCGCAAGCATGAGGTTCGTACCGTCGTGGAGATGCAATGGCCCGACCAACTGGACAATGGCGAGCTTCTAAGGATGACCGAAGAGGCCGGGTTCGACGTGATAATTACCCTCCGATCCAAACATCCGTCACCAGCAAAAGCTGGGTGGCCGAAAATTCGTGGTCGTCATCGGCTCCAATCTCTGGCCAGTCGTACGGCAGCACAGCATGGAAATAATGGCCCGAGTCGATGGAGCAAGACCGGGAGGGCACGACTTCATCGAAATGCCGCTCCTGCCGAGACCGCGAAAGCGTGGCAGTTGAGGGAGCGATATAATATTCGGGGTTACGTCCAGTCACGGGGCGAAGGTTCAGCGCGGCCTCCGCATGATGAATTTTTCCCGCAGACGACCAGCCTACTCGGATTAGGCGTCACATTAAGAATAAGAAAACATAAAAGACCAACAAGCTGTTCAGGGGCGAATCGAATGACCTGCGGAGAAGAATCACGGCGCACCGCTTATGAAAACCGCATGCCGTCAAACCTCCGCAAGATGGACCAAGGGATGCGGCTTTCCCCGATCTTGACACCCACGAAAAACCGATCATTGTCGAGTCTCTGGCAATAGACCACCTCACCGCGCACGGTAGCCTCCCCACTCGCCGGAGTAATCTCTGCGTGCGCACCAAGTTGCCAGGCGTAGGTTGCGCGCACGCGGGCACCGTGCGCACTGAGATTGTCAGTGTAGGTTCTTTCGTTCTTTTCGCGATTCGTGGGCTCTAACGGTGCGAGGTTCACCGCCACCATGATAGTGAGTCTTCTTTCTTGTCTGCCTCCAAGGCGGTGGTCCAAATGCATGGGTCTTGGGCCTTTTTGCCGGGGCAAGCCTGACGACGTATTGACCCGCGCTCTACGTTGAGGCATGGAGGCGCGCGACTGGTGGAGCTTAGTTGTGCGTCTGAGTTCGTGCCTACTCTTAGAGATTGGATGATTCCCCGGAGTGACGCAATCCGCAAAAAACCCTAGTCTTAGTCTAGTGGCTACCCTTTGAGGGCGCCAGCAGGCCCCGCTGTCAACGTACTCCGGGAAAACCCGGGGACGAACAACCCGACCGACCAATCGGAGAATTACAGTCGAAATTGGCGGACGCCGGGAGTACACTCAGGTGGTTTCGGAGGGGAATAAGCTGTGAACGTTTGCCGAGGCATTTCCGGCGAACGCGCTGTGATGGCGTTTTTTGCTCTGTTTGGCCTCTCATTTGTGGGTTTGCTTTCCGCGAATGGGCAAGTGACGACCGGCACGATCGTGGGTACGGTCAGTGATTCTTCAGGAGCACCACTGCCGGGGGTCAAGGTCACCATTACCGACGTTCAGAAGAACGAATCCAAAGAGTACACGACCGACGAAACCGGGAGTTACAACGCTCCGTTCCTCATTCCTGGGACCTACCGTGTGAGCGCAGAGAAGTCCGGCTTCAAACGAGCCGCTTCGGCAGACATCATCCTGAACGTGGATGACAAAGCCCGCGTTGACCTGACACTGAGCGTGGGCGATGTAAACGAGGTAGTGGAAGTAGCGGCTGCCTCGCCGCTGGTTCGCGTGGAGAGTTCCGAGCTCGGAGAGGTTATCGCGGAAAGGGCGGTGCGAGAGCTGCCTTTGAACGGGCGCAATTTCGCGCAACTCGTGTATCTCGTTCCCGGCGTAACTGCGGGCCAAGCAGGGGAGAATCTGTCAGGTGCCAGTACCTTCAATCCGCGGGCTGCTTCAAACTTCAACGCGCTCGGCAGCCAGGCGAATACGAATGCGTGGCTCGTCGATGGAATTGACAACAACGAGTACACGTTCAACACGGTCATCGTGCAGCCTTCGGTGGAGTCCATCGGCGAATTCAAAGTCCTCACCGGGACGTTTTCGGCCGAGTTCGGCCGGGGGGCGGGCGTGGTGTCGGTCTCCACAAAATCCGGCACCAACCAGTTCCATGGCAGCGCTTTCGAATTTCTTCGCAACAGCTACCTGGATGCCCGCAACTATTTCAACGCTCCTTTTTTGAAGGGAATCTATCAGCCCGTGCCGCCCTTCCGGCGCAACCAGTTTGGCGCTTCTTTCGGTGGCCCCGTCGTCCTGCCAAGAGTGTACAACGGGCATGACCGCACGTTTTTCTTCGTTGATTACTACGGCTTGCGCGAGTTTAAAGGCCTAACCTTTGTCAATTCAGTGCCTACTGCTGCCGAGCGCGGCGGCGATTTCAGCAGCCTCACCACCACCAAAGGTGTCTTCCTGCCGATTTACAATCCGTTCAGCACGACGGCAAGTAGCGCGCGCGCTCGCTTTATGTGCAACGGGAATGTTCCTGTGACTCCTAATCCAGACGGCACTCAAACGGGCGGAACTCCCTGTAACATTATCCCGCCACAGCTCATCGACCTGGTCGGAGCAAACGTAGCCAGCATCTACCCGCTGCCGAACCTGCCAGGAAGCTTCAACAATTATGTGAGCGCGGCCAATCGCGTTGTTGGAGACAACGGAGGGAACTTCCGCGTGGATCACCGAATCGGGGTGAACGACTCGCTCTTCGTGAGGTGGAGCTATGAGAACTATTCCCTCGTCGCGCCGCAAGGCCAAGCGCAATGCTGCCTACCAACACCGGCATCAGCCGCGAAGCAGTTCGATTTGGGTCCGTTCGTCGCCGGCCTGCAGAACACGCAGCTAACCGCGCAAGGCATGGCGATGGATGAGGCCCATGTCTTCCGAGCGAATCTCGTGAACGAGTTCATTGGCGGTTATGGGCGCACCAATCCCTTTACAGTGCAGTCGGACTTTGCACACAACTCGGCCACATCGTTGGGCATACAGGGCATCAACGTCACACCGTTTGCCACCGGCCTGCCGAACATCAACGTCCAGGACTTCACCGGTCTAAGCGGTGGGCCCGCGTTTCTCCCTGCGCGTCCGCGCCAGACGAATATTCAGTTGAGCGACACCGTTTCGTGGACTCTGGGACCGCACAGAACCAAGTTCGGTTTCCGCTGGGTCCATCAGCAGATGTCCCCATTCACTAACACGAACACACGCGGTTCGCTGAACTTCGGTGACAATTTCACAAATGATCCGACAACCAACACCGGCGGAGACGGCGTGGCGACGCTCCTGTTGGGTTTCTCGACAGGAGGCGCGCGCGGCTTCCTGATGCAACCCTATTATCTGCGAAACAATGAATACGCCGCTTTTCTGCAGGACGATTGGAAGGCCAGCAATCGCCTGACACTCAACCTCGGAGTCCGGTACGACGTTTTCACGCCGGACACGGAGATCCACAATCGCATTGCCAACTTCGACTTGCAAACGCTGGCCCTAGTCTACGCCGGAGTGCACGGCACATCGCGAGCGGCCGGGAAATCCACGCAATACGGAGACATTGCGCCGCGCGTTGGTTTTGCCTACGACGTCAGCGGAAAGGGAAACACAGTCATCCGCGCCGGATACGGCATGGCATACATTCCCGAACAGCAGTCGGCGTCGAATCTTCTGGGTCAGAATGTGCCATTCACAATCTCTCAGAACTATTCGCCGCCGATTTACCCGCTTGGCAGCGCTATGAGCGGCATACCTAAGATTGACAATCCCTTCCCGCCGATCGCGCCTGTGATGCCCCTGACAACCGTAGAGCTGGATGCCGACAATCCTGCGGTGATCGGGCACGCCTTCAGCAACCTAACCCCGTATATGGAGTCCTGGAATCTTGACGTGGAACGCCAGCTTGGCGCCAGCGCGTTGGCCGAAATCGCCTACGCGGGGAGCCGCGGCATTCATCTCATGTTTTGCTACAATCGCAACGAAGTTCAGCCCGGCCTCGGCTCGCTGGCCTCGCGGCGCTTAATCCAACCGCTCAAGGATGTGAGCACGATCACGCAATGCAACCCTCGCAATATGTCCAATTTTCACAGCCTTCAGGGCAAGCTGACGAAACGAATGTCCAAGGGCTTGCAGTTTCTGATGAGCTATACGTTCAGCAAATCTCTCGACTACGGTGGATCGGCGGCCAGCGGAGGCGGCGCGGTAGGAAACCCGCAGACCGTCACGAATCTCGGGGCCGGCTATGGGCCTTCGGGGTTTGATGTCAAGCATCGTTTCGTGGGAAGTTGGGTTTACGAACTGCCAGTCGGCCCAGGGAAGCCGTGGCTGAAATCCGGATTCCTTTCGCTCCTGCTTGGCGGCTGGCAACTGGCGGGCATCGCGACTCTGTCTACGGGGCGGCCCTTCAGTGTAACTTTAAATCAGGGCGTCAATAACGGGGCCCCGAGCTGGCCCAATCGCATATGCAGCGGAAATCTGCCAAGCCCTGATCCTGCGCTGTGGTTTAATATCGCGTGTTTTACTAACCCACCGGCCAACACGTACGGCAACGTAGGGCGCGGTGTGCTGTACGGTCCTGGCACGTTGAATTGGGATCTTTCGATGATCAAGAACACATCGCTGCGCGAAAGCCTTCGGCTACAGCTCCGGCTGGATGCATTCAATGCTTTCAATACACCGAATTTTGGCTTCCCTAATGCTGCCATTGGTTCGCCCACGGCCGGGCAGATCACCAGCACTGTAAATGACAACCGTGACCTGCAGTTATCGTTGCGGCTCGAGTTCTGAGTCTCTTCGATTGGCCACCGGCGCCTCCAGAGGTAAATGGACTGACAGCGAAGGTGGTTTCTGCAAGACTCCTCGCAACTGGTAGATCCTTGAACTTCCGACAAACAGAGAGAGCCGTGCAGATGGATCTCTCATCCGTCGTGCCTTGCAACTGACGCAAGAGGAGTTCGCCCCAGGCTACCATCCCGCTTGGCACGTTGCGTGACTGGGAACAGGGACGAGCAGAGCCCGCGGAGCTTATCTGACGGTCATCGCACGCGATGCTGACCGCGTGAACCGAATCTTAAACTCGAAGCCGCTCTAATCACCCGTATTCTTTCTGCACGGGCTCAAGCCGGGGCGGCGCTACATGTTGCGATTTCAGGACCACAGTTCTCCCGACCGCATCGCCATCGCATTTGTCACGCTCGCCTCAGCCCTTCTACCATTT
>QHYJ01000082.1:0-36813 GCA_003223255.1 Acidobacteriota bacterium
AACGCAAGCAGATTCGCGGTATCGAGCAGCACCTATCGAAAAAGCGGCGGGCCTTAGAAGAACTCCAAGCCAAGCTGCGGCGCTCGCAGAAGCCGGGCGCTAAAGGCAAAGGCTATAGTCGCGAAAGCCTCACCAAGCGAGTGCGCCAGATATGTTCGGGCCAGCACATCTCTAAAATTCTGCGCGTTTCGGTGATCGAAAAACGCCGCAAACTGAAGCTCTTCTACCGGACCGATGCCTCCGCCTTCGCCCAAATCAAGGAACATCAATTGGGGAAACGCATCTTGTTCACCGACCAGAAGAGCTGGAGCAATGAGCAGATTATCCTCGCCTATCGCAGTCAATCGCAGGTCGAGAGTGCGTTTGCGGATATGAAAGATCCTCACTTCCTGAGTTGGGAACCCATGTTCCACTGGACCGATTCCAAGATCCGGGTCCATGCCTTCTACTGTGTGTTGGCATTAATTTTGGGAAGTCTGCTCCAGCGCCGGGCGGCGCAGAACGGTTTATCCCTAAGCCTGCAGGCGCTATTCAAGGCTCTCAACGGAATCCAAGAAGTGACCAATCTCTTTCCGCCCGCGGGCAAGCCCGGCTCGCCAGGGCGGCCCCACGTGAAGACGACCCTCACGGAAATGGATCCCACGCAGCAGGCGCTTTTTCGCCTCTTCGCCCTCGATCGCTATCGGCAGACCTGATTCGGTCGATTTAGGCTATACAAGCCAAAGCCTCGCAAAACACGCCCTGATGCGGCTTCCGCGCAAATCCCTCACTGTATTTCGTAAACTGGGGTTAGGTCCTGCTTCTGCCATCGCCTAGTTGTCGATGAATGACGTTCCTACCTTTGGTTTGGACACACCCATTGCGGCATATACGAAAATCCGGGGAGGGGGAGGTTAGGAAAGGTCTCCACCAATTCAAACTGACAACTCTCAACTCCAATGGATTCAGGGAGAGACGGAAGTCACGCCACGATTGGTTCGACGAACAGATTTTCCGTATCGATAAAGCTATTGAATTTCCCCGTTGGTCTTGAACTTTACCGTGACGGTCAGGTGCATGGCGGCTGGTCGGCCATCCAGCCGTGCGGGTTCGTACTTCCATCGCCGCACTGCATCTTTGGCCGCTTCCCGCAATAGGATGGGACCGGAAATCACTTTGAGGTCCCGCACATTGCCGGACTCGTCGACGAACGCATCGAGAGTGACATCGCCGGCGGTACGGTTTGCTCGGGCGATCGGGGGATAGATCGGGAGCGTCGCCTTGATCAAGCGTGCCGGTTGAACATCACCGCCCGTAGGTGGTATCCGCTCCGCCTCGGGCATCGCGGGATTTGGCAGAGTTTCCTTAAGGGGCATGTCCGCCGAAGCCGGCACTTCTCCCGGGAGTGCGGGCGCGACGGGCGCCGCTGAACTGTCCGAGGAAGCAGTTGTCTCGCTGGCGTGGGGCGGGGCTAGACTGAAATCGTGAGACGATTCCTGCTTTGCCGTTGCGGTGGCCTCTTCCTGACGTGGTAATTGAGGGGATTGCAGCTGCTTAAAGCTTTCACGAGCTGCCACCTCCGAGGAATTTCCCACAGCGCGGATGGCCGTACTTGTATGGGCCTCGTTCGAGAACCATAGGACGGACCGCCGGTTATTGGTGTCCAACACTTCCACGAGAAATGGGCTCGTGTTTTCGGCAGCCGTGGGTTCTTGCGCTCGGCCGGAATCCACTTGCCCCGCTGACGGACGAGACGCATCTCCTGCAACTTCCGCTCCCCCGTTGAACCTGGAAATAAATCCAATAATTCCTGCCACCGCTCCCACCGTGGCCAGGAAGGAAAGCACCGCGGCGTAACCGACGCGCGCCCTTCGCTGCCTCAGCTCCAACGTCTGTCCGCGCCTTTGCCGCTCTTCGTGCCCCATCAGGCCCGCTTCAAAACCCTCGAAACCCAGGGACGCCCGCTTCTGCGGCGCGGGGGCGGATCTGGACTGCCAGAACCCTTCGCTTTCGGAAGGCAGCGGTTCCCGCTCAGGTTCAAAGCCAGATTCGGGCCCTGATTCGAGCCCTGATTCGAGCCCTGATTCGAGCCCTGATTCGGGCCCTGATTCGAGCCTAGGTTCAGGTTCGGAATCCACAGGCAATTCCGGCTCGGACGCCGGTGGTTCGGGGCTGTGCATGAATACAGACTTATGCCTTCGAGGCAACTCGGGAGCTGGTTCTTCAGGCGCGTGCCTGTGAGAGGAAAACGACGGGTCGGGTTCCCAGACTACTTCGCTATCGGAAACCTGATTTTCGAGATGGCTTTCAGAAATTTCCGCAAACTCCCCGAAAGGTGAATGGGCGGAGTGGGCTGCGGGTTCGGGCGGGGAGAAGGTTGTGGGTGCGGGTGCTGCCGTCTCCGGCGCGGGGAAGGGTGCGGGTGCTTCCTGAGCCGCTTCGTTGGTCCAATCGCCGTGCGCTTCTTGATTCTTCGGCACGACCTCCTGGGAAGGTACCGAGGACATCCAATAGCGAATCTGGTCCCGGCTCCTCGGAGACAGTTCCAGGAATTGCACCCCTGCAGTTCTCTCAAACTCAAGGGCCCAAACCACGCGGCCGGTCGCCTGGATCGCATCACCGAAGATCTTCCCATCGTGCGGGAGAGGCATGCAGCCCATGGCCTCGAAGCTGAAGTGCACGGACTCACCGACGGCAGGAGCATGGGCGAACTGAAAGCACATGCCTTTTTCGCTTAGGTCGATGAGCTTGCCCCAATTGTCCCCAAAGAACACCAGCACAGCCCATTGAAGTGGCTCGCGGTTGCAGGAGCGCCGCTCGTTGGTTCTCCCGTCATGTTTGTGAGCTGCCGCTGAAGTGAACATAAGACTCCCGTCGTGATCGTTCGGCCTTCCAGGGCTGGTTTCTGGAGACTCGTATTGCTTGGTAATCTGCACGTTCCGGCTAAGGTCTCGCATCACCCTCCCGCTCCCGTTCTGTTCTGCTCTGCTAACTCCGGCCAGACCGCCGGGAGGTCGATCTGGTTGTGGGTGGCCTCATCGAAAAGGACAAATCCCCGCACACGCGCGAGCCTTTGCTTCACGAATTCTTTGAGCTTTTCCTCATAGCGCGAATCGTCCCGCACTGGCCAGGCTAGCGTCCCGGGGATTTCAATGGCCAAGCGCGCGTGCTGCCTCGCCGGCAGAAAAACCGGGTAACTCAAGCGGATAGCTTCCTCCTGGCTGAGGCTTCCGTCCGACTTAAGCCGGCTCATGATCACCACGCCCGAAGTCTCCGCCAGACGGTAATCGGTCTCGGTGAAGTTATTCACATCGTAAGAAAGGATCAGCGAGGCGTGGGTCTTGTCCACTTCGCGAAGTTGCGTGGCCACATACGCTGCCCTGATCCCTTCGCGACTCCAACCTTTCGCAGACTCTTTCGCTGGATGTTTTAAGATGGGCGTGGCGAGCGTGAAAATAACGAGCACAAATAGTCCGGCTCCCGCCGAGCCCACAATGGTCAGCCACTCTTTCCTGGACACTGCTATCCCCCGTCGCTTGCGAACATATCTGCTCGCAATACGATCTCGAAACCTGCTGGCATACCCGGCTGGGGCAGCCCCAACGCTACCGCATCCGGCTCTAGGGAATGGAAAACCTTAACTGGGATATAGAACTATCCCCGGGATGTAGTTGTATCCCCAACGAGTTAAGGTAGGCTGAGACGCTCGCAAAAAGTCTATGCCTGAGATTTTGCCCTTGTCAACCAGTAATTGTCTTTCATGGCTCAAATCAGTACTGCCATGGCCACGCGGCTCTTAGACGGAGAGCCCGAACGGAGAAACGACACTTCAGATGGTTGTTCACGGCAGGCCCCTTGAGAACTGAAAACTGACAACTCATAACGAAAAGGGCGGCTACACGAGCCGCCCAATTCAATTCGCGATGGAATTTTTGCCGTTGTTGGCGTTACTTCTTTTCTTCCGAAGACGGTTGCGCGGGCGCGGCAGGCGGTGTTTGCACCTGTGGTGGCGGCGCCGTCGGCGCGTGGGATGTACCGGACATGCCTTCCTTGAAACTGCGGATGCCCTCGCCGAACCCTTTCATGATTTCTGGGATGCGCTTTCCGCCAAAGAAAATCAGAATAACCGCAAGAACGATCATCCAATGAAAAATACTGAACTCACCCATGGGGCCTCCACGCGCCCGAACTCGTCAGGGCACGCCATACTAACCCTAGCGCAGTCTTTGGTGTGCGGCAAGACTGTCCCGCAGCTAGCCCCTATAGAATAACACGCTCGTCGCCCATTCGGCGTGTTATCCGCTCGCGATCCAGGTATTCGAGCAGTGGGATGGCGTACTTCCGGGTAATCCCGGTTAGCTCCTTAAAAGTCGGCACGGAAATGCGTTCGCCTTTGGATTTTTTGTAGCCAGCGAGACGCTCTTTCAACTGCGCCAGCGCCTGGCGATGAAAAACCAGTTCCGGTGAAACGCGCACGAGATTTTTTTCGCGCAACAAGATTTGCAGCAGCCGCTCCCCGCGCTTGGCTTCCATCGCCAGTTGGGCCAGCACTTCTTTCACCGACGGAACTGCCAGGCCGGCCGTTGCGAAGGCCGCTTCGATTTGATCTTTGGCCTTGGCTTCCTGTGGCTGCAGCGTGATTTCCGATCCGGCTTTCTTGACCAATTCGCCGGGCGCATCCAGCTTCTTTTGCGCGATCAGTTCGTCCAGCGCGGCGCGGAAAGTTTCGGCGCGCACGCGTTTCCCCAGGCTGGCGCGCAGATCTTCGCGCTGCATTCCCGGCAGCAGCGGATTCTCTTTCTGAAATTTCTCGACCTTTTCCAATATCTTTTTGCGAACTTCTTCGAAAACTCTTCCGGAAACCAGCACGAGCGGTTCCACGGAAACGGATTTGACGCCCCCTGCCTCGGAAAGTTTCTTGGCCGTGGCCCGGATTTCACGGTCCGTCCACGCAGTGCGCGCGACAATTTC
This sequence comes from Acidobacteriota bacterium, assembly GCA_003223255.1. Taxonomy (GTDB): domain Bacteria; phylum Acidobacteriota; class Terriglobia; order Acidiferrales; family UBA7541; genus Acidiferrum. The sequence continues at coordinate 4,951 of QHYJ01000082.1, forward strand.
TTCGTAGCTAAGACCAAGAATCGCGCGCTCGGTCATGGCCGCCAGAATTTCTTCGCCCTTCCCTCTTTCGAGCGTTTCTAGAAACGCCCCTCTTCCCGCGTCGCGCAGCATCGGCCGCCGCGCCAAAGGATCGAGAACCGTTCCCCCGCCAATCGTCACCACCGGCGAAAACTGCCGGACGATGAAATGGTCCCCAGGCAGCACGAGAACTTCGTCTTGCAATTTCAGATTCGCGAAAGCGTTGCCGCCCGGTTGCAATTCTTTTTGCCCGTAAAAAAAAACTTCCGCGATGGTTTCCGCCGTTCCCGCGTGAAAGTGCACGCTTGTTCCCTGCTTCAATTTTCTTGCCGACCTCAACATCTCCAACCGGATATCGATGCGGCGCGTCTTCCGGAATTTTCCCGGTGTTGCTAGGACCATGCCGCGTCTGAGCGCGGTGTGCTCGATACCCGCGAGATTCACCGCCGTGCGCTGGCCTGGCCTGGCGCGCTCCACTGCCTTGCCACCCGACTGCACCCCTCTCACGCGCAGGCGCTCTCCTCCCGGAAACAACTCCACTTCATCGCCGGCGACGACGCTTCCGGAAATAAGCGTGCCCGTCACCACGGAGCCGAATCCCTTCATCGCAAATGCGCGGTCAATCGGCAAACGAAAATAGCGCGACGCATCTCGTGCGGTGGTGCTTGCCGCAGCTTCTCGCAGCGCTTTCTTCAAATCGTCGAGCCCTGCGCGCGTTTTCGCACTCACGGGAACGATTCGCGCATGCTCTAGAAACGATCCGCGCAAGTACTCTTCGGCCTCCAGCCGCACCAGTTCGAGTGTGTCGCTGTCGACCAGGTCGCTCTTCGTCAACGCCACCACGCCGCGCTGTACTCCCAGCAATCGGCAAATATCGAAGTGCTCGCGCGTCTGCGGCTTGATGGATTCATCCGCGGCAATCACCAGTAGCAGCACGTCGATTCCCGCGGCGCCCGCGAGCATGTTGCTGACAAAGCGCTCGTGCCCCGGCACATCCACAAAGCCGAAGCGCACGCCATTCTCCTCGAGGAAGGCAAAGCCCAAATCGATGGTAATGCCGCGGCGTTTTTCTTCTTCGAGGCGGTCGGGGTGCGTGCCGGTCAGGGCTTCGACTAACGCGGATTTCCCGTGGTCGATGTGCCCCGCCGTGCCGATGATGACGCTTTTGGCTGCAATGGTTTGCGTCGCGGTAGACATGGTGGCGGGCGAAAACTCCCGCGCTTTGGATGCTACTGGAGGAAAGATTCCGGGGTCAAACGGAGGAAGCTATTTTGCGGCGGCGATTTCGTCGACGATGGCTTGCGCAGCGACACGTGGGTCGGCAGCGGCCAAAATCGGCCGGCCCACCACCAGAAAATCGGCCCCCGCGCGAATCGCTTCCCGTGGCGATGCTTTGCGCGATTGATCATCGGGTGCTTGTTGCACTTCGGAATCTTTCGGGCGCACGCCAGGAGTGATGATCAGAAAGCCCTCGCCGCACGCCTTGCGAATGGCTTTGGCTTCCTGAACCGATGCGACCACGCCGTCTACGCCGGCTTCTTTGGCCAGCAGCGCCAGCTTGACCACGCGCGACTTCGGCGTGCCGCCCACTCCGACTTCCTTCATGGTTTTGTGGTCCATGCTGGTGAGAATCGTGACCGCCAGCAAACGCGGCCGGTCCGCGCCCATGGGCACGCCGGCGCTGATGGCCTGCGCCGCCGCCTCCATCATGGCTTTGCCGCCGAGCGCATGGACATTCAACAATTGCACGCCGGGCATGCCTGCTGCGGAAAGTACGGCACCCGCAACGGTATTCGGAATGTCATGGTATTTCAGGTCGAGGAACACGCCGGAGCCGAGTGCGGCGATTTCTTTGACGGCGGCGGGACCGGCGGCGGTAAAAAGCTGATTGCCGATCTTGAACATGCCCACAAGATCGGCAACCTGGGTGGCAAATTTGGCTGCTGAGGATAACGAATCGAAGTCGAGCGCGACAATCAGGCTGCTGCGGGGATGGGCATCGAAGGTGGTCTGGGTCATAGGTGACCCCGGCCTCCTTCGGGGTCAGTGCCTCTCGGGCAACTCCATCAGCTCGAGCCGGACCTGGCTCACGCCCGCGTGAACCAATTCCAGGTTGCGGGCCACACGATAGGATACATCAATTTCGCGCCCTTCTTGATAGGGTCCCCGGTCATTGATACGTACCAATACAAACTTGCCGTTGCGGGGATTCACGACCCGGACCAGAGAGCCGAAGGGAAGGTTGGGGTGGGCCGCCGTTAAGGCTTCCGTGGAAAAGATCTCGCCATTGGCGGTTTTGCGGCCATTGAAGCCCGGTCCGTACCAGCTGGCGTTGCCAGACCAAGTCTTAATCGGCTTTACCGGCTGACTAAGGTGCGCCACGAGGGGGGCTTCCATCACCGGAGCGATGAGGAACATGAGAAGCACCCAGCGGAACGCAGCCCAGAGCATGAAGAGTCGATGTCTCATATTGTGTGTTTTATGCTACGAAGCTACAAAAAAGTGTAGCAGGAAAACCTCCTTATGTCAACTGTTTTCTGCGAGCGGGCGACCGCGCAAGTTGTTGACATTGAAGATGTTAGCTTCCATAAGCACCTTCGGGAGGGCCTCGACCAGTCTCTCACTGGCCTTCGGGTCAGCAAAACTGGCCGTCCCCACCTGTACTGCCGAAGCGCCTACGGAGAGGTATTCAAGCACGTCGTCGGCCGTCTCGATCCCACCCAGACCTATAATTGGTGACCGAATCGCCTTCCGCGTTTCCCATACCAGCCTCAAAGTGACGGGTTTAATGGCGGGCCCGGAAAGACCCCCTGTTGGCGACCCCAGGCGGGACCGCCCGGTGTGGAAATCGAGGGCCATTGCCGGGTAAGTATTTGCCACAGTTAGGGCGTCCGCCCCGGCTTCTTCGGCTGCCCGGGCGATGAGTACAATGTCTGTGACGAGAGGGGAAAGTTTGACCCAAAGGGGGCGCTTCGAGGCGGCTTTGCGGGCGGCTCCCACCACTTCGGAGACGAGGGAAGGGTCACTGCCGAACTGCAAACCTCCTCTTTTGACGTTGGGGCAAGAGATGTTCAGCTCGTAGCCGGCCAGCCCCTCAGCGTTTTCGAGGACCCGAATCACCTCGACGTAGTCTTCCCGGGTGCAACCGAAGACGTTGGCGAGGACGGCCGTATCGAATTTCCGCAGCACTGGAAGTTTTTCGGCCACAAAGGCGCGAACGCCGACGTTCTGGAGGCCCACGGCGTTGAGCATGCCGGAGGGGGTGGGGTAAAGGCGGGGCGCGGGCGCGCCTTCGATGGGTTCGCGAGAGAGTCCCTTGGTGACGAAGCCGCCCAGGCGGTTCAGGTTGACAAGGTGGGCGAATTCGAGGCCGTAACCAAAGGTGCCACTGGCGGCGAGAATAGGATTCCGCAGGCGCAACGCGCCAATCTGGACACTCAGATCAACCGCGCGGGCGGAAGTCACTTCGTGGAGGATAGCATGAACTCTCACTGCTTACGAATTCGAGTGGCGTACCTCTCCTCCACCCAAAAGGAGATCCAGAGCGCGACACGCAAAACGAAGAGCCAGCGAGATGCGAAGAGATCCAGGCTCGCGCGAAGCCACAGTGAGTGTAAGCGCCAAAGTCAACAGGCGTGGTTTTCTGCGGATCATAAACTCGCGAAGCCGCAGAATGGCCTATCTTATTACCGCGCGTCTCGCTTGGGCGGGGCGACCGTTCGGTTTGCTAAGGCTTCTAAGAGGAGGCGTCCGTCGCGGGGAGCGAGGGTAATGCCGCAGAGAGCCGCGAGGGTTGGAGCGATGTCGGCGGGAGTGATGGGCTGAAAATATTCGCCGGGCTGGATGCCGGAACCCATCAAAATCACGGGCACATGCTGATCGTAACGGTAGGGCGAGTTGTGGCTGGTGCCGGCCGTGCGTGGCTTTTCCACCGGCGCGCTATCCAGGAGCCAGTAGGGCTTGGGGACGATAAAAAGGTCGCCGCTGCGTCCGGGAAAATAGCTGAGAGCCAGGGCGCGGAGCACGGGGCTTTGCGTGGCGGGACGGTCTTTTAGTTCTTCGGCGTGATAGACCGCCGCGACGCCGGATTGCGACAGCGCCGCGTCGATGACCGCTTGCATGGCCGCATGATCATGCTGGAGCTTGTCGTAAACGCCAGGGACAAAGTAAATGTCGCTGCCGTTCACGGAGGCGACTGCTGGCTGGGCGTAATTGAGCGGCTCGAGAGCTTTCTCGATTTTTTTTTGGAGTTCGGGCAGACGCAGCAGGCCTGCATCGGCGCCGGTGGTTTGCATGTCCTCGGGAACGGGAGCGACACCGTGATCGCCGGTTAACGCCACCACATAGTTTCCGCGGCCGACCTTTTGATCTAAATGCGCGAGGAGGCTACCGACGTCTTTGTCGAGGCGGATAAGAATGTCCTGAATCTCGTGGCTGCGTGGGCCGAATTCATGGCCAACGTAATCCACGGTGGAATAGCTCACGGCGAGAAAATCGGTTCCCTTGGAACTGCCCAGATGCAAAGCGTCAACGGCCTTTTCCGCAAGCTCGGTCAGAGCTGTGTCCGCATAGGGGCTGTTCGCCCACTGGCTATAAAACGTATTGTCCGGATCGCCCGCACCTGCTTTTCCACGCAACGGATGCGGAAAAGTTAGATCCCAACCGTCAGGGGGGACGGCGCCGAAGGCTTTCTCGGCGTACCAATAGGAGCTTTTAGGGAGGGATAAAGCCCAGGTCTTGCCATAGTCGGCTTTCGGGGGATGCTCCTTCATTTGCTCCTCGAGGAAAGGCTGCACGCCGTAGGGAGTGGAAGTAACCCAGGCGCCGCTGTCAAACCAAGTAGCGGCGTCGGCTTTGTGGCCGGCCATGGTGATGGCCGCGCGTGCTTTGAGGGAGAAGGTCACGATGCGGGTTGCGCCGCCGGTTTGGAATTTTAGTTCTTCTGCGAACGAGGGCACAGCCATGCGCCATGCCGTGTCTGCCCCTTTCGGGCTTGTGCCGGCGTAGCCAATGTTCTTCACATCAGGGTCAGGATCCGACGTGCAGGTCACTAATTTCTTTTCCTTGCGGTCCCACCATCCGTTGGCGATCATGCCATGGGTGGCGGGGAATGCTCCGGTGGAGATGGTGGCGTGGCCAACGCAAGTTTCGGTATCCGCGTAGGGATAGGCGGCGTCGTGAAACCAGGCGCCTTCATCGACGAGGCGCTTGAGGCCTCCGGTCCACTGGAAGCGGAACTTGTCGACGTAGTCGGCGCGCATCTGGTCGACGACCAGAAGGACGACGAGTTTAGGTTTCGCTCGCAGCTTGGCAGAACGGGCACCAGGCGGCGCCTGAGCGCGGACGAACGGCATGAGCGTGCCGACCAGCGCAAGCAAAGCGGCGAGTCGAAAGGGGTGCTTCGAGGAATCTATTGTAGGCGCCATGGACAGTTCTACCTCCAAAAACAGCGATGCGAAGTCTATCACGCGGGGTTTGCGGCCGTGTTTCCGCGCGGCGGCTACCAATGATACGATTACCCGACCCATGCGCATCGTCGAAAAAGCACAATTGATGTCGGCGGCGGAGATCGACCGCACGCTGCAGCGGCTGGCGCACGAGATTGTAGAAAAGAGCGGGGGAACAAAGCACCTGGCGCTGATCGGCATCGTGCGGCGGGGCGTGCCGCTGGCGCAGCGAATCGCACAGGCGATGCGCGGAATCGATGGCGTGGATGTACCCGTGGGAATCCTGGACATCACGCTGTACCGTGATGACCTGTCGAAAGTGGCGCCGCAGGCGGTGCTGCGTTCGTCGAACGTTCCGTTTGGCGTCGACAATATGGACCTGGTGCTGGTGGACGACGTGCTGTACACCGGACGGACGATTCGCGCGGCCATGAATGGAATTTTCGATCTAGGGAGGCCAAAGCGCGTGCGTCTTTGCGTGTTGATCGACCGCGGCCACCGCGAAATGCCCATCGAAGCGCAATACACCGGGCGAAACGTGCAGACCAGCGACACGGAAATTATCGAAGTGCGGCTGCGGGAAATTGATAAGGAAGAGCGCGTGATGCTGGTCGACCGCCTGGAATAAGTTCTTTTGCTGCTTTTGACAAAAGATCGAGGACCGTCGGAGAAAAGCAGATCCCTGCCTACGGCAGGCAGGCCTTCGCTCCGGCCATGAGCCGGAGCGCACAACCTTGCGCCGCCGGCCGCGGGAGACCGCGCCCTGAGGGTCGGGATGACCGTTGGCGGTGGTCGGGCAGAATCCAAGTTCGGGACGCGCTGGCTTCAGGCCGCGAGGCCGCGCTCGGAACGACAAGTTTTGGAATTTTTCCGTACACGGCTAAAATCTGAGTCGAGAAATTGACTTACCGCTTTCGCGATCTGCTCGCTCTGGAACCGCTCACGGCGGACGAACTAAGATTTCTTCTCGACCAAAGCAAACCTTTCCAGGAAATCCAGAAACATCCCTTGAAGAAACTGGCAACCCTGCGCGGCAAAACCGTGGCGCTGGCGTTTTTCGAGAATTCGACACGCACGCGCATCAGCTTCGGGACGGCCGCGGCGCGGTTGGGCGCGGACACGATGAACCTGCAAGCCGAGGCTTCGAGCATTAAGAAGGGTGAGACGCTGCTGGACACGGCGTTTAACTTGAACGCCATGAAGCCGGATTGCCTGGTAATGCGGCACTCGGCCTCAGGCGCGGCGGACTATGTAGCACGGCACCTGGACATTCCGGTAGTAAACGCGGGCGACGGGACGCACGAGCACCCGTCACAGGGATTGCTGGACGCGCTGACGATTCGCGACCGGCTGGGCACTGTCGAAAACCTGAACGTGACGATTCTCGGCGACATTCGGCACAGCCGCGTGGCGCGCTCCAATATTCACCTGCTCGGGAAATTTGGATGTAGGTTCACGCTGTGCGGACCGTCGATCTGGGTGCCGCGGGAACTGGAAAGGATTGCCCCGGGCGTGCCGATACGCTGCGTTTACAAGATGGAAGAGGCGCTGGAGAACGCGCACGTGGTTATCATGCTGCGCGTGCAGACGGAGCGGCTGAACGATCCGCCGCTCTCGGCGAACGATTACATTTTGCTGTATCAACTGAATGCAGAACGGCTGCGGCATGCTCACCGGGATGCGATTGTGCTGCATCCCGGACCGATCAACCGCGGGATTGAGATTACGCCGGACGTTGCGGATGGGCCACGGTCCTGCGTGCTCGAGCAGGTAACCAACGGTGTGGCCGTGCGCATGGCCATTCTGTATCTGCTGATTAGTGGCGCGTCGGAAAGCGGCACACACCCGGCGCTCGAAGCGAAGGCCGCGCCCTCAGAAGCGGCCAAAGGAAAACCGAAGGAATCTGCCAATGCTGGTGATTAAGAACGGCCGCGTGATCGACCCAGCAACGAATACAGACGCGCCTCGGGACATTCTGATTGACGGGGACAAAATCGCCGAGGTGGCGCAACCGGGGAGCCTGCACGCAGTTCCTGGAGCCGAAGTGTTCGACGCCGCCGGCCTGATTGTTGCGCCCGGGTTTATCGATTTGCACGCGCATCTGCGCGAGCCGGGACAGGAATCATCCGAAACGATTGAAACGGGCACGCGGGCGGCGGCGCGCGGAGGGTTCACCGCGGTTTGCTGCATGCCGAACACCAGGCCGGTGAATGACAATGCTTCGGTGACGCGGTTTATTCTGGACCGCGCGAAGGCCACCGGAAGCGTGCGCGTGTGGCCGATTGGCGCGGCGTCGGTCGGAAGCAAGGGTGAGGCGATTTCCGAGATTGCGGGGATGAAAGAGGCGGGCATCGTGGCGGTTTCCGATGACGGGAAGCCCATCGCCACTGCTAAGCTTGCGCGACAGGTGATGGATTATTGCCGGTCGCTGGATTTGCCGGTGATCGAGCATGCCGAAGACGTTTCGCTGGCGGCTGGTGCGCTGATGCGCGAGGGCGTGACCTCGACGCGGCTCGGTCTGCGCGGCATGCCGGCGGCGGCGGAGGCGGTTTGCGTGGCGCGCGACGTGCAATTGGCAAAACTGACGGGCGCAAGATTGCACATTGCGCATCTTTCGGCGAAGGATTCGCTCGAGCAGGTGCACTGGGCGAAAGCGCTAGGCTTAGGGGTCACGTGCGAAGTGACGCCGCACCACTTCACGCTCATGGATGAGGACGTGACGTACGATTCGCGGTTCAAGATGAATCCGCCGCTGGCGGCGCGCGAAGACCGGAAGGCGCTGCTGGAAGGGCTGGCGGATGGGACGGTGGACGCGATTGCGACGGATCATGCACCGCATGAACCGGCGCTGAAAGACGTGGAATTCGACCGTGCACCTTTTGGGATTTTGGGATTCGAAACGGCGCTAGCGCTGGCGCTGGAGCAGTTGGTTCATAGAGGCCGGGTTTCTCTGACGCGTTTGGTAGAACTATTCACGACGGGACCGGCGCGCGTACTCCAGGTCGCCCGCAGGATCTGGCCCGGCCAACCGGCTGACCTGACTATCTTTTCGTTTGATTCTCCTTGGACATACAACGTTCAGGAATCACCGAGCAAATCCAGGAACTCGCCGTTCGATGGGCGAAAGTTTAAAGGCGGGCCGGTGGCCACGATCGTCGCTGGGCGCGTGATTTATCGAGCTAACTGATTTTGAATCGGTTGGCAAATCGCCGGCTCCATGCAGTACCGTTTCATGCCAGTAAAGCACACTGAGGATTCCCATCGCAGTCAGGAAGGGAAGCAGCAAGAGGCCGAGTTTCAGATGGACGCGCTCGGCAATTAAAGCAGTGAACAAAGCCGCAGCAGCGATGAGCCGCGAGGGCCAGAAACACCCAAATACCGGTTCGGGCAGGAAGCAAGCGAGCCTCAGTTCGCGCAGCAGTATAACCGCGCGGCGCCGTAAGCGATTATTCTTCCCTGAGAACCTAGAACGGAACGGAGAACGGGCGCTCAGTGCGTGGCGGGTTCGGCGGCGGGATGCAGCCCGTGCTGGGGCACTTCATGGACGCCGCGAGGCGGAGGCTCGATGCGCTGGCGATAGAAATGGTCGAGCGGAATGCGCCCTTTGCCGATGGCGTAACCCTTCTCGATGGCTTTCGTGACGTAGGTTTTGGCCAACGCGGCCGCTTCGAACAGCGAACGGCCGGAAGCGAGTTGCGCTGTGAGCGCGGAAGAAAAGGCGCAGCCGGTGCCATGCGTGTTTTCGACCTTTACCTTGTCGGCCGCGAGGTGAGTCATTTCCCCGCCTTCGAACAAGATGTCCACAGCGCGGTCCAAATGACCACCTTTCACGATCACGGCATGCGCGCCCATCTCGACAAGCTTGCGCGCGGCGGTTTCCATATCCGCCTGATCTTTAATGGCCAGTCCGGTCAAAACCTCGGTCTCGGGAATGTTTGGCGTGATGACGCTGGCGCGCTTGAGCAATTCCGTAGAAACGAATTTGATTCCTGAGGCATCGAGGAGCTCGGCGCCGGTGGAGGAGTTGATCACCGGATCGAGCACGACGTGGGCAAACTTGTGAGCGTCGAGGAATTCGGCGGTGGCCGCCGCGTTGGCGCGGTTGCCCAGCATCCCGATTTTGACGGCGGCGATTTCACAATCCTTGGCCAGAGCTTCGAGTTGCGCGCGCAGCTCCGCGCTCGGCGTGTTGTGGACGGTTTCGACGCCCTGTGTGTTCTGCACCGTGAGTGAGGTGATGGCGGCGATGCCGTAGCAGCCGTGGGCCGCAAAAGTTTTCAAGTCCGCGGCCGTGCCCGCGCCGCAAGAGGGATCAAATCCCGCGATGGATAAGAGAATCGGCGGAGCGCCGTGGCCGTTGTGCCCGTTGGTCATGGTTCTTTCTTCTTTCCCACCTTACTTCTTGGCATCAAGTTGTTTCGGTCAAGTCATCTTCGAGGCCGCTTGACGTCCACCCTTGCTTAGATTCTTTCTTGCGGCGGCACGGTTTACCCCGTTTCGCAGAAAACGCTCGCTCCAAGCGAAAATTGCCGGCTGCGTCCGTCTCCGCTGAAGAGTTTTTCTCCTGCGGCCTCGGAACACACCGGCAATTGCGAATGTACGCGCAGATTTTTTCCAGCGCAAGGAAAAAATTGAAGAAAACTACTGCACCATGCAAGAATGCGACCCGCAGAGTTCCCTTCCCGATTTGTTTTGTCTTGGATGACGCCGGAGGAATGGGCGATGAAACACCTTTTTTGCACTTCGCTTTTGCTCATTGCTGCTGCGGGTGCGACTGCAAAGACCAAAGCGGACGAGGAAGCCGTACGGAAGCTGCCGCAGGCGTTTTGCGGCGCTTGGGCGAAGCACGATGGCCACGAATTGGCAAAAATCATGGCGGACGACGTGGACGAAATATGGATGGGACCATGCGCCAGCAACCACGCTACGGCATGATGACTATGGTGGCGGAAAAGCGGGGCGGCACCTGGCCGGTCGTGGTTGCCCAAAACACGAACGCAGTGCTGGGCATACCGCCAGAACTCCAGGACATTCACACGCCGTCCCCATTCCGGGGACCGGCGAAAAGCCACAATGGGCTGTCCAAGGCGGTTGCTTACGGAAACAGGCCGCGGACGAGAGTGGCTTCGGCAACGCGGCCGACGGCCAGGATCATGGCACCGGCGCGCGGCGGAACGTGGTGCTTGCGCATGGTCTCCACCATTTCGTGGAACGCGCGGACCATGATCTTTTGCAGGCGCGCGTTGACCTCGTCGGCGTCCCACATCAGGCCTTCCTGGTTCTGCACCCACTCGAAGTAGCTGACCGTGACCCCGCCGGCATTCGCGAGAATGTCCGGGAGCACGGTGATACCACGGCGGGCCAGGATTTCGTCAGCATGCGGGGTCGTGGGGCCGTTGGCGGCTTCGGCGACGATGCGGGCTTTAATGGCCTCGGCATTGTGCAGGGTAATGACGTTTTCGAGCGCCGCGGGAACCAGAATGTCGCACTTCATGGTCAACAGTTCGTCGTTGCTGATGCGCGAGGCGCCGGGCATGCCAACCACGGTGCCCGCGCGCTCCTTGTAGCGGATGGCTTTGAAGGGATCGATGCCGCGGGAGTTGGTGACGCCGCCACGTGTGTCGCTCAGGGCGACGATTTTGGCTTTCTTTTCCGCGAAGAGGCGGGCGGCGGTGGCTCCGGCATTGCCAAAGCCTTGAATCGCGACACTGGCCCCGCGCAAAGGAATCTTTTTCACCTTGCACGCTTCTTCGACAACATAGAGGAGGCCGCGTGCCGTGGCTTCGGCGCGCCCTTCGGAACCGCCGATGGATACCGGCTTGCCGGTCACCACGCCGTGCGCGGCATGCCCGATGGTCATCGCGTAGGTGTCCATGATCCAGGCCATGGTCTGCGCGTCGGTGTAAACGTCGGGCGCGGGAATGTCCTGGGCGGGTCCGATGAGCGGAAGAATCTCGCTGGCGTAGCGGCGCGTCATGCGCTCGAGTTCGCTCTTGGACATGCGCTTGGGGTCGCAGATGACACCGCCTTTGGCACCTCCAAAGGGAACGCTCACCGTGGCGGTCTTCCAGGTCATCCAGGCAGCCAGCGCCTTCACTTCGTCCAGCGTGACGTTAGGATGATAGCGAATGCCGCCCTTTCCAGGACCGCGAGAAATGTTGTGCTGCACGCGATAGCCGGTGAAAACTTTCACTTGGCCGTTGTCCATCTTTGTGGGCAGGGAGACTTCCAGGACGCGCTTCGGGGTGCGCAGGATCTGGCGCAGCCCGGGGTCGAGCTTCAAAAACTCCGCCGACATATCGAACTGGATTTGCGCGATGCGGAAGGGATTAAGGTCTTCGCGCGGAGCAATGCGCGGCACCATCGGCGGTGCGCTTATCTGCCTGCCTGGGATTGTGGGCTTTGCGACCGTGGCCATCGGCGTCGGTCCTTTCGTCTGTTTGAGTTAGGAGCTTGTATGTCCTGCTTGGCCTTGATTCGATCTCTGATGCTTCACTCCATCCATGGAAAGTATCGCTAACCGTGTGCGGCAAACTTTTTGGAACTAACAACATAGGCATCGCGGCAGGCGATGGAGCAGAAATGTAACAATTCATCGCCCTCGCGCATGGGAATCGAGAGCGTTTCGTCCACATGCATGCCGCAAACCGGGTCGCGCACCAACCGGCGGGCTGCCTTCGAAGTCTGCGAAGAGCCGGTTCCATTCTCGCCGCGCTGCGATGAAGAAGCAGCATTTTGCAGCAGCGAACCGAAAATGCGGCGAAGCAGCCACACGCTCCACGAGACTACGAACAGCCAAAACAGAAACCGAACGATGCGCGCAAGAAACATCATGAGAGCCAAAGACCGCAGTGCAGCGCTGGTACCCCCTAGGTCCCAGTGAGGTGAGTGTATGTAAGGCGAAAAGCGGTAGTCAAACGAAAAGGCGTAAATTCAAGAGGTTGCAGGGTCTGGAATGGCGGGGTTGGGAAGCGCGCAGAAGGCCAGGCTGTCTGTAAGTCTTTTGTTCATAGCGGCTTAGCCTGTTCAGCAGGGTCCTGAAGGGATATTGACAGAAAAGCACAGGCACCCCCGGGAGGCGGTTAAAAAGACGCTATTTTAGCCGCGGGAATGCGGTCAATGCCCATGTATGGGCGGAGAACTTCCGGGATCAGGATGGAGCCGTCGGCCTGTTGAAAATTCTCAACGATCGCAATCCAAGTGCGGCCCACCGCGAGGCCTGACCCGTTCAGCGTGTGCACGAAGTCGCTCTTGCCGCCACTTTTTGGCTTGAAGCGGATGCCCGCACGGCGCGCTTGAAAGGCTTCACAGTTTGAGCAGGAAGAAATTTCACGAAATTCGTTACTCGAAGGCAGCCAAACTTCAATGTCGTAGGTTTTCGCAGACGCAAAGCCCATGTCGCCGGTGCATAGCAGCACGGTGCGGTGATGCAGGCCAAGTTTCTGGAGAATGGCTTCGGCATTTCGGGTTAGCGCCTCGTGCTCCTCATAGCTTTTCTCCGGATGGGTGAACTTGAAGAGCTCGACTTTTTGAAATTGATGCTGGCGGAAAATGCCGCGAGTGTCCTTGCCGGCGGCTCCCGCTTCGGAACGGAAGCAGGCAGTCCAGGCGGTGACGTTAATGGGCAATCTCTCTTCCGGAATGGTTTCGTCGCGATACAGGTTGTGCAGTTCGACTTCGGCTGTGGGGGTGAGCCAAAAGTCTGTGCCTTCCAGGCGGAAAAGATCGGCGGCAAATTTGGGCAACTGGCCGGCACCGGTGAGCGAGGCGCTATTAACAATGAAAGGCGGTAGAAATTCCGTGTAGCGGTGTTCGCGCGTGTGCACATCGAGGAAGAAATTGGCCAGGGCGCGCTCGAGGCGGGCGCCGCAGCCTTTGTAGACCGCGAAACGCGCGCCGGCGATTTTGGCGCCGGCTTCGAGATCGAGGATTCCGGCGCGCTCGCCGACTTCCCAGTGGGGCTTTGGCTGAAAATCGAATTTCGGTGGCGTGCCCCAACAGCGGACTTCCTTGTTATCCGCGGCACTGGTGCCTACGGGAACGGAAGAGTGTGGCACGTTGGGGATAGTGAGAAGAACTTCGCGTTGGCGGGCATCGAGCCCGGCGATGCGCTCGTCGGACTGTTTAATGCGTTCCGAAACCTGTTTCATTTCCGCGATCAGCCCGTCCGCGTTCTGTTTTTGCTTTTTCAGGCGCGCAATTTCGTCGCTGGCCTTGTTGCGTTGAGCTTTCAGTTGCTCGGTAGCGGTGATGAGCTCGCGGCGTTCCTTGTCGAGGGCGCCGAATCCGTCTAGATCAAGCGTCATACAACGCTTCTTGGCCATGTCGGCGAAGACGTCGAGGTGGTCCCGGAAGTAGCTGAGGTCGTGCACGGAGACAAAAGGATACCGTAATCCGCGCAAGCCTTGTAGCAGGGTAATTGCTGGAATTTTGCGGCGCCCCGACTACAAAGAGCGGGGCACCTCGCTCATCAGCGCGAGCAGATTGTTCTCGCTGTCGCGGAAGAACGTCATCCAGAGGTCGTGGTTTGACATTTGTGCGATCAGGTGCGGCTCGTCCTCGAATTTGGCGCCAGCCTCCTTGAGGTGCCGGTGCGCGGCGCGAATATCCGGAACCTGGAAATAAAGGATGGAGCTCGGATGGTCAAATTCCGGCTTCTCCGCTTTGTCCAGCATGAGGCGGACACCGCCGCAATCGAAGAAGGACAGTTGGCCGGCGCGAAACAGGTGCGGCAATCCCAGCACGTCGCGATAGAATGCCGTGGCGCGATCTACGTCGTGGGCGTTAATGGCAATCTGCCCGATGCGAGAAAGCGCGGTATTTTCCTGCGGATTCATGAATGGTTGACCTCCGAGGGCGATTTAATTAGCATAGCTAACTATATTCCATGACGCTTGTCAAGCGAAAAAGGGAGGCCATCCCGGAACTGTTGGAGACGGCAGACAAGCTGCACTCCGCGGCGATCCACCTTTTGCGGCGGCTGCGGGTGCGCGACCGCGAGAGCGGGATTGGCCCGGCGCAGCTTTCCGCGTTGTCGGTGCTGGTGTTCGGTGGGCCGAGGTCGCTTGGCGAGCTTGCCGAAGCTGAGCAAGTACGGCCGCCGACGATGAGCCGCATCGTCTCGGGCTTGGAACGCACAGGCTTGGTGAAGCGCGAGGCCACGGAAGACGGCCGGCGCGTGCGGCTGGTGGCAACGGCCAAGGGCACAAAGATTCTTTGGGAGGGCCGCAAACGCCGCGTCGAATCTTTAGCGAATGCGCTCGCGTCTCTGGGGGAAGCGGAGAGAGCTCGGGTGCGCGAGTTGGCGGAATTGCTCCCCGAGATCGTTCGCAAGATTTGACACCTACCGCCAAGGGCCAGGTACTTCCGTACCGGCAGAGGGTACTTGGTTTGTGCGGCAAGGTACCGGAAAGAATGAACCGGGCGGCCTATCGACGAAAGACTCGGTGAAAAGCAAACTGGGAACAGTAATCGGAAGTGGTTTGGCCCGTTGGAGTCAAGGCTATCCTCCTGGGTGCTGCTTTGCCGCTCGCGAGCGCGGCAGACGGCCGATTAGGGCCGAGCCCCTTTGATTATTGTTACCCTCCATCCCCACGCCCGAGCGGCCGGTCCCCCCACCGGCCGCTCAATTTTTTGGTTCACCGTTGTCAGTTATAAATTCTAAGCGAAGGCTCGCGAGCCAGGTTCCACAGCGTGCCCGCTAGGCGTGTAAAAAGGGCTTACGGGGAGGGGGCAGGGGGCATCTTGGAGGACTGAGGCTCGCCAAGAAACCTTCTTTACTGACGGACTGGGTTTGCCAAAGTGAGGGGACGGGCTCTGGAAAACGAAAAAGGGGGCCGGTGCAAGCCCCCTTCTTCTCAATTGACGCCCCTAAACCGGTAACCGAGTCGAGGATCGGTTCCGGCCACCCCGGGAAGCCAATCTTGTAAGTTGAGAAGGAGGGAGCAAGTCAGGTGCCAGCCGTTGGATGTTTACACAGACCCCAGGGAGATGACTGAAAACACAGTCGTTAGGCAAAAAACGTGACAGACGAACACAACTCGCCGCGGGACAGACCTACAAAATCCCACAGAAATCTGCCTCCCTTCCTACATTCTTTGGGAGCGGACTTCGGGCGACGTTTTGGGTTGCGAGGTTACCTCTAGAAGCAGGGATTAACAATATCGTTATTTCGATCTTGGCTGAATCATGTCTGCGGACTTCCCGGCTTCCTAGATGAACAGCGTCCTGTTGCGCCCTTCCTGGCGGTGATGGGTTTCGAGGGATCGAGAAGCGAGTTGCGGTGGCCCAGAAAAGCCCCGCGAAAGGCGGCTTTGCGGCGGTGGGCGCGGAGAATTTTGAAACCGATGGCGTAGAGATAAGTGCGAAAGAGGGCGCGGGGTTCGTAGCGTGACGCGGCTCGAAGCAAGGCGAAAAACGTTTCTGGGTAAGCTCTTCGGCATTGGCGGGATCTGACACGCGGCGGCAGAAGAAGCCGTAAACCGGTTGCTTATAACGGTGAAAGAGCTCCGTGAAGGCTTCCGAAGACCGCTGCAAAAATGCGAGCATGAGCCGCTCGTCGCTCAGGCAGGGCCGTTGCGGCTCCGCTTGTGCGGGTGATGTAGCGGGGTTGATGGGCGCCTCGTTCATTGGTCTTTGACGAAGGGTCTCCGAGTTTAGAACGAACGCCGACAGTGCGTCTTGCATCGTAAGTCGCCTGGGACCTTCACTAACGGTAATGCCGTGAGAGGGCAAAAAGTTCCAGCCAAGATTGCAAAAAAGACAACGCAGAGGCACAGAGGAATCGCAGAGAAGCAAAGAGTCGGTCAGGCGCCGATGGAGGAGCGCAGGGCGTTGGCGAGGGACTGGCAGAAGCGCTGGACGTCGGCTTCGTGTTCGGCCTCGACCATGACGCGAGCGAGCTGCTCGGTGCCTGAATAGCGAAGCACAATACGGCCATTTTCACCAAGAGCGGACTGCGCTTCGGCTAGGGCCCGCGAGACTTCCGGGAGAGAATCCAGGGGCGGTTTCGAACGCACTTTCACGTTGACGATTTGTTGCGGGTAATCCTTCAGGCCTTCCACGAGCGATTCGAGTTTTCCGTGGATGGAAACGAGCGAAGCGATCTTCACCGCAGTGAGCAGGCCGTCGCCGGCAGGACTTTCGTCGAGAAAGATGATGTGGCCGGACTGCTCGCCGCCGAGCACGTTTCCGCTGCGCAGCATCTCTTCGAGAACGTACCGGTCGCCCACCGCAGCGCGCGCTAGCGTGATTTTTTCCTGAGCGAAGGCGCGCTCCAACCCGAGATTGGACATGGAAGTGGCCACGACGCGGTTGCCCTTGAGCTTGTTCTGCGATTTCAGGAAACGCGCAGCGGCAAGAAGCACGCCGTCTCCATTCACGACTTTTCCGCTTTCACAGACAAAGAGCGCGCGGTCGGCGTCGCCATCGAAAGCCACACCCAGGCGCGCTTTTTCCGCGACGACACGCTTCTGCAGGCCTTCCAGATGGAGCGAGCCACAATTGGCGTTGATGTTGCGCCCGTCGGGCGCAACATTCATCGCTACGACGTCTGCGCCGAGAGAGCCAAACAGTTCCGGGCCAAGCTTGTACGCAGCGCCATTGGCGCAGTCGAGAACAATGCGGAAGCCGCGCAGATTCGCCCCAGGAATCAGCTTTTTCCGCAAAAAATCCAGGTATTTGGCGTCAAGGGATTCATCGGCAGCGAGCTTCAGAGCGTCCTTCGGGGTCCCTTCGCCCCGTCGTCCGAAAATATCGGCTTCGAGCTGCTCCTCGGCGGCATCGGGAAATTTCATGCCGGCATGCGAGAAAAGCTTCACGCCGTTGTCTTGAAAGGGATTGTGGGAAGCGGAAATCACTACCCCCGCTTGAAAATCGTTCTGACGCACCAGGCAGGCAACGCCGGGCGTCGTAATCACTCCGGCGAAAGCCACCGATGCACTGGCTTGGGTGAGCCCGGCGGCGAGAATCGATGCGATATGCGAGCCGGATTCGCGCGTATCCATGCCGATCAGAACGTGGGCTTTACCATGCTCACGCTTCAGGTAAGCACCGACGGAGCGTCCCGTGGCGTAAAGCGTGGGGTCATCGAGCGGCGGCGCGCCGGGGATGCCACGAATGCCGTCAGTTCCGAAAAGTTCTTTGGCCACGAAACAGAGACCGTTCCTTCAAGGGTCGCAGCGCCGGGAAAGGGTTGCAGCAGCGGCGGCCTGGTTGCGTGAGGACGACGTTGAAAGTCTAACATAGGGACTCGGACGTTTTTGCAATCTGCGGCATACACCTTTTCCTTAAGGAAGGAAGCGCCGCAAGCCGAATTGCAGACGAGGTATGGTACGGTGCATCGAAACAATTCCGTACCTCATCCGATGCAATTCTCGAGAATGTGCTAACTTTGTAGAACCGGAGCCGCTCGTGTCCGCCACCCAGACGCCCCCATCGATCGTTCGCCTCACCAGTTCTAGCTTCAGCATGCGGGTCATCGCCGCCGCGATCATCCTGCTGTTCTTCTATTACGCAGCCGGCGTGGTGATTACGCTGCTGTTTTCGATTCTCCTGGCGTATTTCCTCGATCCCGCCGTGGAGTTTCTGGAGAAATTCCGGCTGCCGCGGACCCTGGGCGCTTTGGTGATGGTGCTGATTCTCACCGCTGTTCTGGCCGCGGTCGGTTACGGGCTCTGGACTCGCGTGGCAGATTTTGCGGCCGACTGGCCCAAATACAGCGGTCTTTTGCAGCACGCGACGGCCAATGTCAGGGGCAAGATCATCGGGATTGAGGGCCAAGTTTCGCAAATTGCGCCAGCAGCGGGAACCGTCCCCGAAACCACTGCTCCTGTGGGGTCGAGCGTGGTGCGTACGCTGATCTTGCGCGGCATCGGTTCCCTGTATGCGCTGTTTCTGGAAGTTACGTTCATGCCCTTCCTGGTCTTTTTCATGCTCGCGGAAAAGAGGCAGGTCTGGCACGGCACGCTGCAGCTTTTTCCTGCGTCACGCCGCACGCCGGTCAAGGAGACGCTGGAAGATGTGCGCGACGTGCTGCGCGATTATCTGGCGGGCATGACCGTGGTCACGTTCCTGGTTATCGCGGCGAGCAGCTTGTTTTTCTGGGCTCGCGGCATGGAGTTTCCCGTTCTGACGGGAATCGTGTCCGGGCTGCTGAATATGGTGCCGTACATCGGGGCGGTGCTGGCGTGGCTGCCGCCTTTTGTCATTGCGCTGGCGAAATGGAACACTTTTGGGCAATTCGCCTTTATCGCCGTAGTGCTGATTACGATTCATGTCCTAGCGTTGAATCTCCTTGCGCCAAAACTGGTGGGACGGCGCGTCCGGCTGAACGCCGTGGCCATTACCATCGCGCTGCTCTTTTGGGGTTGGGTGTGGGGAGGGATGGGCCTGGTTCTGGCCATACCCATCACCGCGACACTCCGAGTGATTTGTGATCACACCGAATCGTGGAAACCGATCGGGCGCTGGCTCAGCGACTGAAGCGGCGTTTGCGAGTTTCTTCACCTGTTCCTTCGCAAGGGTTGAACTAGTGAACAAAAAACTGTTTGTAGTTGTTGCTGAGGTCGCCGTCGCGTTTTGGCTGGCGCCTTCCGCGTGTGCTTGGGGCTGCAAAGGACACCAAACCGTCGCGCTCATCGCGGAGAAACATCTCACTCCGGAAGCGCGGCAGTTGGTGGAGAAGCTGCTCGGCGAAAATCCCATTGATCCCACGCTAAAGCGCTGGTGCGGCAATGCTACTCCGGACCTCATGGTGGATGCTTCGACGTGGCCGGATGACGTGCGCAACGAGCGGCACAATGGCCCCTGGCATTACATCGACATTCCGCGGGGAACGCACAAAGGCTCGCTGGAGGAGTACTGTGGCCGCGACGGATGTGTGACGCGAACAATCGATGAACAGCGCGCTATATTGAAAGACCAATCTGCTGATCCAGTGAAACGCGCCGAAGCCATTCGCTATCTCATTCACTTTGCAGGCGACATGCACCAGCCGCTGCACCTCATCAACAATGGCGACAATGGCGGAAACTGCGTTCCAGTGAAATATCTTCATCATGAGCCTCTGCCGAATCCACCGCATCCGGAGCGAGAAGACTACTCGCCGAATCTTCACCAGATTTGGGACACCGAGATCGTCGAGCGCGACATGGAAGGGTCCAATCCCCGCCGCTATGCCGATGAACTGGATGAAAAATTCCGCGCGCAGAGCGCATCTTGGGAGGCTGCGGGGATTCACCTAGAGAGTTGGGCTTGGGAAGTCCACGAGCGGGCGGAAACGGAGGTGTACGACGCTTTTTCGGAGAGAATCGCGGCTGAACCGGATGTGAAACCGAAGAGCTGCTCGGATAACCACCACATCGGGAAACGCCTCTTCGAGAAGCATTTGACGGTGGACGAAACTTACCAAAATAGAGCCGCAAAAGCCGTGGAGCTGGGCCTCGCGGAGGGGGGAGTGCGGCTGGCGATGATCCTCAAGGACGCTGCAAAGACGAATCCTTAGTCGGGGTTGCCACTAGACAAGCACTACATTCCGGTGGGACAGATGCCAGGGATCATCCTGCTTCTTTTGATTACTTACTGGAAGCAACCAGAACACCAAGCACTTGCCGTTGGCCATGTGCTTGATAAACTGCGCGATAGTCAGGATGCGAACACGATCGCATCACCAAGTTCCCCTGCGGGCCCGATCCTCTCGCCAGCAGGAATTGCCCTTCCCCACGAACGCCTTCCCCGTTCTGAAAGAACCACGTCGTTTGATGGCTCCTCGACCGGCCCTTGAGCATCTGCTTGCGGCTCTTCTCCAGTCCTCTGAGGAAGCGGTGGTTACCCTCTCGCCTAAGGGGACGATAGAGACCTGGAGTGCTGGAGCAGAACGCCTTTATGGGTACGGCGCCGAGGAGATCATCGGCGAATCCGTGGGCCGGGTTCTTCCGGTCTATGAATCGCCGCGCTTGGAATCTCTGCTCTCTCAACGTGGGGACGAAGGCAGGCTTGTGGAGCTAGGGGAGCGTGTGCACAAGAACGGCTCAAGGATCCTTCTGGCGATACGCCGAAGCGTGATTCGCGGCGACCATGGCGAAGCGGAAGGAATTCTCGAGATGGCACATGCGCTCGACCCCCATGAAGCATTGTGGTCGTTGGAAGAAGCGCCGCTTCGCCTATTAATGGAGCAGGTGCCAGGGCTCCTGTGGATCACCGACCAGAATCTGAAAATCTCTTCGCATTGGGGTTCCGGGTTGTCGGCAACCAAGATTCGCCAAGGTTCTCTTGTGGGACAAGACGTTCGTGAATTCCTGGGAGCGGCCGATCCACACGCGACACCCATTGCTGAGCATCATTCCGCTCTTCGCGGAGTGGTCTCGCATTTTGAGTATGACTGGAAGAGCAGTGTGCTGGAGATCCGCGTGGGGCCGCTGCGCTCGTCTTCCGGTCAAATTATGGGATGCTTGGGCGTTGCTCTGGACGTCACGGACCGTAAAAAAACAGAAGAGCAGGCCCGCTATCAAGCGCGTCATGATGGGTTGACGGGGCTGGCGAATTATCGCGAATTCATGGACCGGCTTGAGCGAGAAGTGCGCCGCGCGGAACGCAGCCACCGTTCCTTTGCACTCTTGCTTTTGGATCTCGACGAATTGAAGCGCATTAACGATCTGCAAGGGCACCTGGCGGGCAACCGCGCGCTTCGCCGGCTCGCGGCAGTCATGAATGAACATTGCCGTTCGACGGACCTGGCGGCGCGCTACGGCGGCGACGAATTTGCCGTGATCCTCATCGACTCCGACCGCAGAATGGCGGAAAACGTCGCGCAGCGCATCGAACGGCGGTTGCATTCCGAACAAAACAGGCCGCAGCTCAGTGTCAGTATCGGCATTGGCGTTTACCCGGACGACGGCAGAACGCCGGCCGAAATGATCGAAGCCGCCGATCAGCGCCTTTATCGTCGCAAGAAAGACCCGACGCAACGAGGTGTTTCCGCTCGCTGATGATCTAATCAGGGGATGCAGACTCTAGTTTTGTGCTTGGGCTGATTAGGATTGCCTATAGCTGATAACCAGGTCGGCCCGGGTGACGAACGCCAGCCCGGTTTCGGCAGGAAACTCGATATCGCCCGTGGCTGCGGCGCCAGCCGTACCGGCGCCTGCGCCCGCGAGTGCGCCAATGGCTGCTCCACCGGCGGCGCCCCCGCCAATGAATCCGGCATCGCGCTTTCCCTTCCCTTTTCCCTTCTGCCGGCAGAGTTGGTGGCCACAAGGAATGAAATGCTTGGACAGGCTGCGCGTCCCGCGCTAAAGATGAAACGCGAGCTCGTCGGAACCGGGAGATCCCGGTTCGAGGTACAGATTGTCGATCAAGCGTGTTTTGCCGATGAACACCGCGAGGAGCACGTAGCCGGCCTTGCTGACACGCGCGACCGGCTCGAAGTCCTCGGCGTTCACGATCTCCACATAGTCGACCACCGCGAGCCGTTCGGAAGCGAGTTTGCGCCGCACACCAGATTGCAGGTGAAGCGCGTCGCGCTCCCCCGCCTCGAGCTCTTTTTTCGCAAGTTCCAGGGATTGGTACAGAACGGTCGCGGCCTTGCGCTCCTCTGGGTTCAAGTAAAGGTTGCGCGAAGATAGCGCCAGGCCATCCGGCTCGCGGACGATGGGGCAAACGACGATTTCCGAATCGAGATTCAGGTCACGCGCCATTTGCGAGATGAGCCGCGCCTGCTGTGCATCCTTTCTCCCGAAATAGGCTCGATGCGGCTGCACGATTTGCAGCAGCTTCATCACCACGGTTGTGACGCCGCGAAAATGCCCGGGCCGCGACCGTCCTTCGAGCCTTTCGCTGAGTCCTTCCACGTGAACATAGGTTGAAAAGCTCTTCGGATAAACTTCGGCAGCTTCCGGCGCAAATAAAGCGTCGACGCCTGCTTGTTTCAGCTTTTCGCAGTCGCTCTCGAACGTCCGAGGGTACTTGGCAAAATCTTCGTTGGGGCCGAATTGTTTTGGATTGACGAAAATGGAAGCGATTACCGGAGAACATTCTCTCTTTGCTCTCACGATCAGCGATGTGTGGCCTGCATGCAGCGCTCCCATCGTCGGCACCAGGCCGACAATGCGGCCTCCCGCGCGCGCTTGCCGCGCTACCTCCTTCATCCACGCGATCGTTCGGATGGTCTCCACAAAAAGGGGACTGGAAAACTATGCGCCTGCCGCTACCGCGCGCTCGCGGTAAAAGTGCATCAGGTCCGTCAAGATGGGCTCCACACCGAGCTGCCGCAAAAGAGTGGTAACCTGTCCGCGATGGTATGTTCCGTGATTCACCAGGTGCTGCATCGATTGCCATAGCGGATTCTTGTACACGCCGAACTTCAGCGTCTTGTATTCCATCACGCGGTCGAGGTCCGCCTGCGTCAACCCTCGCACAAAACTCAGCAGCCCCGGTTCAAACTCGGTCCAACGCTCCTGCAGGCTCTTGAGGTCGGGAAATTGTCCTGTGTCTGGCAAGGAAGACGGCGAACGGCCCTGGAAACGTTCCAGCCAAAGCCATTCCGCTCCGTAAATGTGCGCCAGCGTATCGCGAATTGAGCCGAAGCTCGAGCCCATCGGTTTTACGAACTGCTCCGGCGCGAGTTTGGAAGCTGCTTGCAACTGCCGATGATTCGCCCAGGCATTATAGTCATACAGCGTGCGCATTTCTTCCGGTGACATCTGCTCCTCCCTTTGGCTTGCAGCGGAATTGTAGTTGATTAACTTTCCGACGAAAGCGCGGCTTCGCGCTCCCAATGATTTTGGGAAGCGAGAACCTGTTGGTTTGCTTTCTACCAATCGCCGTCGATATTGACCGGAGCTTCTTTCTCTTCCTTCGCCACTTGCGGCGCGTGATAGGACTCTGCATCCGAGGGAAATTCGCCGCTCTGCACGTCATCGCAATACTGACGCACCGCGCTCGAGATGATTTCTCCGACGCTGGCATATTGCCGAGCAAATTTCGGCAATGGATTGAAGGTCAGCCCCAGAAGGTCATGCAGCACCAGCACTTGCCCATCGCAATCGGGTCCCGCGCCGATCCCGATCGTCGGAATGCGCACTTCCCGCGTGATCTGCGCCGCCAGTTCGCGCGGCACCGCTTCCAGCACCACCGCAAACGCGCCCGCACCCTCCACGGCGCGCGCATCGCGAACCAACTGCTGCGCCGCGTCCGGCGTTTTTCCCTGCACGCGGTACCCGCCAAGCGCGTTTACCGACTGCGGCGTCAAGCCCACGTGCCCCATCACCGGAATTTCCGCTTCGGTGAGCCGAGCGATCAGCTCCAGCCGCCGCTCCCCGCCCTCCACTTTCACCGCCTCCGCTCCGGCTTCTTTCACGAAGCGCACGGCGTTGCGCAGCGACTCGCCCGTATCGGTGTGATAGCTTCCGAAAG
Source organism: Acidobacteriota bacterium (assembly GCA_003223255.1). Classification (GTDB taxonomy): domain Bacteria; phylum Acidobacteriota; class Terriglobia; order Acidiferrales; family UBA7541; genus Acidiferrum. The sequence goes on from QHYJ01000082.1 coordinate 28,827, forward strand.
GCATGTCCGCTACCAGCAGCGCGCGCCGCGTGCCGCGCCGCACCGCCCGCGTGTGATGCAACATGTCTTCGAGAGTCACCGGCAGCGTGCTTTCGTGGCCCAGCACCACCATGCCCAGCGAGTCGCCGACGAGAATCACGTCCACGCCGGCTTCATCGACCAGCCGCGCGGTCGGGTAGTCGTAGGCCGTCAGGCAAGTGATCTTAATTGTTTTGGAAAGGAAGCCCGCCGCCTGATTCTTGCGCTGCAGGATCCCAGGGACGGTGATTTTGCCGTTCCCGGGATTAGGAACAACACTCATTTTGGCCTCCGGTGCCGCTCCCTGACTGCAGGATGCGGCCCTGTACCCTCTGACTTGGCAAGAATAACAAAGGTTCGATGCGCCGCGCCAGAAATTTCGATAGCTGCTTGCGGTGTCTTTTGGAAATGAAGCGGCCGCCCAATAGCACGGCCGTTCGAGGTGTAAGATACGGGGAATCGGGGAGCCGATTATGCTTGACAAGGCCATGTACTTTGCAATATAAAGTACTCTATGGAGGCGCCCATGCCGCATCCCGCTAGCCCTTCTAAGCTTTTGGCCGTCGCCATCTCGGAATGGCTGCTCGTTTTGCCTTCGGCTCTGCTTCTTGCAACCGCTGCCTTGCGACTGATGCAGCCGCGCCAATACGAGCCCGCTCGAACGAGTTGGGTCATCTTTGAGTGGGCCACCACGCACATCTCGCATGCTGGCGCGGGCCTGCTGTTTATCGGCTTGCCGGCCCTCGCGGTTGTGGTTGGCGGCCTTGTGCTGTGGATGCTGTGGCGCGGAAATGAAACTCTGCGCCAGGACCTCGCGGCGGCACTAGCAAGCCTTGGACGGCATCTGGCTATCGCCGTTCTGGCTACAGGGACGTTACTTGCCGGCGCGATTCTCGCCGCTGTTCTTCTTCACATCATCACTGACTAATCTGCATTTGGAAATCTTAGCGCGGTAGTTGCACTTGGAATTCTTGGCGTGACTTAGGTCTTTTGGGGCGTTTGGGAGCGGCCTTTCCATTGGCCGCCGCGGCCAAGCCAGTAGCGCACGGCGGAAACGCAGGTCGCGTAGGCGTAGAAGGTAGCGGCAAGGGTTAACGTCAGCGCCCAGAAAAATCTCAGATTGTAGAATCGCACCGTCACGCCATAAGAAACCGCCATCAAGCAAATCGCCGTCGCCGCCAGAAACCAGCCGGGACCTTCGCCTTCGAAGAAAGAAATCAACGGTAATATGTAAGTCGCGAACAGAGCGATCAAGGTTGCGATCAAAAGGAAAAAAGAGTAGCGGAGCTCGGTGAAGGCCGTGCGCGCAATCATGTCGCGAATTTCCGCGAAGCTGCCGCTACCGCGCAGGCTCATACTGGACCGAGTTACGCCCAGCCAGATCTTCCTGCCCTTTCTTTTCACTGCACGCGCAAGGGCACAATCGTCAATGACTTCACTCCCAAGCGCTTCCATGCCACCAATCCGCTCCAGCGCCGTGCGCCGCAACAAAATGCAGCCGCCCGCCGCACCGGCGGTGTACGCCTTGGGATCGGCAACCCAATTGGGCGGATAGAGCATCAAGAAAAAATAAAGAAATGGCGGAATCAGCAGCCGTTCCGGAAATGTTTTCGCTTCCAGCAGCGCCATCAGTGACGCCATATCGAGCGAGTGCTTCTCCGCACGGAACTCCGCATCTGCAAACCAGAAATAGTCCGCTGCTCTTCCCCTGGCGGCCGCAATTCCTTCGTTCATGGCCCAGACTTTTCCGGCCCAACCGGGCGGGAGCTTTTCGGGCAGCTGGACTGTGACGCGGCCACCGGCGCTTGAGTCTTGCGCAGCTTTCCGCGCAAGGTCCGCGGTGCCATCACAGCTCTGATCGTCCACGACCACGATGGAAAATTCGCCGGGATAATCCTGGTGCACCAGGGAAGTAACAGAACGCGCAATGGTTTCCGCTTCGTTGCGCGCGGGAACGATCGCAACGACGCTTGGCCACCGAGGGAGAGGCTCTGGCTCGATGGTGTCTTCGCGGAGTTGCCAGAAACTTCCGCGGGCGAAAAAAAGATACAGCCAGATGGCCAGCGGAATCGTGGGGATGAGTGTTGATGTCAGAGGCACGCTCTATTGTGCAACAAGGCGGCGAAGAGAGCTATGCCAGATCTTCGGCGCGGATCGGCAGCCGGCGGATGGGCTTGCCGGTAACGGCAAGAATGGCATTGCACAGGGCAGGCGCAATCGGCGGAGTGCCAGGCTCGCCGCAACCACCGGGCGCTTCGTTGCTCGGCACGATGTGCACTTCGACCTTGGGCATCTCGTTCATGCGCAGCAAGTCGTAGTCATTGAAATTGCCTTGCTCGACGCGCCCTTGGGCAATGGTGATCTGGCCTTTGAGGGCCGCCGTGAGACCGTAGACGATACCCCCTTCCATTTGCGCGGCGATGATGTCTGGATTGACATGGCGGCCGCAGTCCACGGCGCAGACCACGCGGCGGACTTTGACTTCGCCGGACTGGCGATCGACGCTGACCTCCGCCACCTCGGCAACAAAACTGCCGAAGGATTCAACGACGGCGATCCCGCGTGTTAGTCCTGCCGGCAGCGGCTTGCCCCAGCCTGCCTTTTCTGCCGCCAATTCCAGCACGCCGCGATGCCGCGGCGCTTTTTCGAGCAGCTTGCGGCGAAATGCAAACGAATCCTTGCCGCCGGCTCGCGCCAGTTCTTCGACGAAACACTCTGTGATGTAGCCGTTCTGTGAATTCCCGACCGAACGCCAGAAGCCCACAGGCACACCGGCCTCGGTCAAGACATAATCGCAGAAGAAATTCGGAATGGCGTACTTGCTCTCCACGATTCCTTCGACGGAGCTGTTGTCCAGCCCATTCTTCACCGAGCCCGGAAAAAAGCGCGACATGATGGACGGCCCAACGATGCGGCACTTCCACGCCACGGGCCAGCCGTCCGCGTCAAGGCCGCCGGTCAGTTTCGTATAAGTCGCGGGCCGGTAAAAATCGTGCTGCATATCGTCTTCGCGGGACCACGTCACCTGAGCCGGCGCGCTGATGGCCTTCGAAATCTCCACAGCTTCCCTAGCGAAATCTTGTTCGGCGCGGCGGCCAAATCCGCCGCCGAGATAGGTGGTATGAATACGCACCTGTTCGGGTTTCAGTCCGGTGAGTTTCGCCCCGGTATTCTGATTGAAGGTCTGGAATTGCGTCGGGGCGTAGATGTCGCAGCCATCCGCGCGGACGTCGGCAGCGCAATTCATCGGCTCCATGGTCGCGTGGGCCAGAAAGGGAACTTCGTAGACGGCTTCGACTTTTTTCGCAGCACCCGCGAGGGCCGAGTCCACATCTCCGTCTTTGCGCGCGATCGCCCCCGCTTTTTCCGCGTTTTCCAGATAGAGCTTGCGAATGGCTTCGCTCGAATTCGTTGCATTCGAACCTTCGTCCCATTCGATTTGCAGCGCGCGGCGGCCTTCCATCGCCGACCAAGTATTGTCGGCGACTACAGCCACGCCGGAAGAAATCTGCAGCACTTGCTTTACGCCCCGAATCGCTTTCGCTTTGGTCGGGTCGAAGCTTTTAACCTTGCCGCCAAACACCGGGCAGCGTGCCACCACAGCGTGCTGCATTTTGGAGAGCCGCACATCGATCCCGAACCCGGCTTTTCCATTGATTTTCGCCCGCGTATCAAGGCGCTTCACCGGCTTGCCGATGTAGTTGTAATTCTTCGGGTCTTTCAACGTGGGATTCGCCGGAACCGGAAGCTTGGCCGCGGCTTCCGCCAGCGTGCCGTATCGCAAACGCTTGCTGGTTGCTTTGTGAACCACGGCGCCATTTTCCGCGTGACACGCCGATGGTTCGACGTTCCACTGCTTGGCGGCAGCAGCAATGAGCATTTCGCGCGCTGCCGCGCCCGCCTTCGTAAGCGGTCCCCACGAAGACCGCACGCTGGTGCTGCCGCCCGTGCCTTGCGCGCCAAAAAGCGGGTTGAAATACTGAGGGGCCGCCGGAGCAAACTCGAACTTCACCTTTGTCCAATCGAGTTCCAGCTCTTCGGCCAGCAGCATGGCCAGCGAAGTCACCACGCCCTGGCCCATTTCCGATTTGTCGATCACAAGTGTGACGGAGTCATCCGGGGCGATGCGCACCCAGGCGTTTAGCGCGGCGGGTTCCGCGGGCGGAGGGGCGAGCGCCTCGAATTTCCCGGGCAGATAGCATCCGATGATGAGCGCGCCGCCGCCCGCGGCACTCTTTTTCAAAAAGTCGCGGCGCGGCAGCGTTGTAGCAGGGGACATAGAAGCCTCCGTGTCGAAGCAGGTGGCATTGTCCGACAGGCCGGCCTTCGGAATCAAACGAGGCGCGGGTTCAGCTCAATCAAGCCAGATCTTCGTTGCGAATCGGCAGGCGACGCAGGCGCTTGCCCGTGGCCTTGAAAATAGCATTGCAAATCGCCGGCGCAATCACCGGAACGGTTGGCTCGCCAATCCCCGTCGGCGCTTCCGTGCTGGGCACGATGTAAACCTCAATGGGCGGAGCCTCGTTCATGCGGATCATCGCGTAGTCATTGAAATTGGCCTGCATGACGCGGCCGCGATCCACAGTGATGGCATCCTTTACGGTTGCGGTGAGCGCATAAATGGCAGCGCTCTCTACTTGGGCGCGCACGCCGTTGGGATTAACGGCGCGGCCGCAATCCACCGCGCAAACAATGCGGTTCACCTTGAACACTGAGTTCGCAGCGGAAACTTCTGCGACCGCAGCAACATAACTATAAAAAGAGTAAAAACCGGCGATGCCTCGGCCCTGCCCTTTCCGAAGCGGCTTGTCCCAGCCGGCTTTTTCAGCGGCCAGCTGCAACACGCCTTTCAGCCGAGCGGTGTCCAGCGGATGATAGTTCTCTCGACCTTCTCCAAATTGGGGAATCTTCCGCGAATCGCCGATGAGCTTCAGCCGAAACTCCAGTGCCTCCTGTCCTGCAGCATGCGCCAACTCGTCCACAAAGCTTTCCATGACGAAGCCGCTGCTGGAGTGTTCGACCGAACGCCACCACGCGCGAGGTGCGCTGGAATGAGCGAGGGTGTACTCAACGCGGACGTTGGGCGTGGCGTAGGGAATAGTGGCTCCCGTGCCGAATTCGCCCATCCCCGGATCATCCGCGCCCTTCTGGCTCCACTTTGCCGCGATGGAAGTGGAAGTCTGGAAATGCTTCCAAGCGGCGAGCTTGCCTTGGCTATCGAGGGCACCCTGCAACTTGTGGTACGACGCCGGGCGATAGAAATCGTGTTGCATATCATCTTCGCGGGTCCACAGGACCATGACCGGTTTGCCGGAAATCTTGGCAACTTGCGCCGCTTCCATCACAAAATCGGCCTGATAACGCCGGCCAAAGCCACCGCCCATCAGCGTGGTATGCACCGTGACTTTTTCCGGTGGAAGCTTGGCGGCTTCCGCAATCACCGCTTGCGCCCACTGCGGCCCCTGCGAGGGCACCCAAGCTTCCGCGCTATCCGGCCGGATGTGCACGGTGCAATTCATCGGCTCCATGCAGACATGCGCGGCGAAAGGCAATTCGTAGACGGCTTCCAATTTCCTTGCGGAAGCCGAAAGCGCGGCGTCGGCGTCGCCGTCGTTGCGAAGAATGTTTTTTCCCGGGGTGGAGGCCTTGTCCAGAAATTGCTTGTTCAGTTCCTCGGAGGATTCGTTGGCGGCCGCGCCCTCCTCCCACTTCACTGCGAGGGCTTTGCGGCCTTGAATCGCGGCCCAGGAATTGTCGGCAAGAATCGCTACGCCGCCGGTGGTAGAAGCACCGCGGCCGCTGGTCTTGATCTCGAAAACATCGCGCACGCCCGGCACAGCTTTGGCCTTAGAGGCATCAAAGGAGGCCACCTTGCCTTCGAACACCGGGCACCGTTCGATCACCGCATAGAGCATGCCGGGCACGCGCGAGTCGATGCCAAATTTGGCGGAGCCATTGGACTTTGCGGCAGTATCGAGCCGATGCATGTCGCGGCCGATGATCGTGAAGTCGTCGGAATTCTTCAACGGAACTTTGTTCAGATTGGGAATCGGAAGATTGGAGGCATCGACGACAAGTTCACCGAAGCGGAACGAACGCTCGGGATGACCATGAACAACGAAGCCATTTTTTGCCTTGCAAGTTTCTGTGCCGACTTCCCATCTTTTTGCAGCAGCTGCGATCAGCATTTCCCGCGCGGCGGCGCCGGCTTGGCGCAAAGGCAGCCAGGAACCGGCAATGCTTCCGCTCCCGCCGGTTCCGAGATCATAAATCTTGGGATTCGTGGGCGCCTGCTCCACGTGCACTTTCTTCCAATCGACGCACAGCTCTTCCGCCAGAACCATCGGCAGAGAGGTGTAAACGCCCTGACCCATCTCCGATTTTCCAAGGACCAGCGTGACGCGGTCGTCGGGCGTGATGCGCACCCAGGCGTCGAAGGGATTGGGAGTCTTCTCTTCCTGATCCTTGGCCTGATCGCCGAACGTACGGGGAGTCAGGCGGAATCCGATCATAAGAGCAGCACCGCCTGCGGCGCTGGTCTTCAGGAAATCACGCCGGTTCACAACCGAAGCATTAGACATGGGACACCTCGGGACGGATTGCGAGAGAGCGGTCGAGAAAAATTACCCCGCGGAATGCGCTTTACCCGCCATGGACGCGGCGCGGTGAATGGCTTTGCGGATGCGCTGATACGTGCCACAACGGCAGATGTTGCCGCTCATGGCATCGTCGATGTCGGCGTCGGTGGGGTTGGGCTTCTTTGCAAGCAAGGCTACCGCGGACATGATTTGCCCCGATTGGCAGTAGCCACACTGCGGAACATCTTCCTCCATCCAGGCTTTCTGCACCGGATGGCTGCCATCCGCGGAAAGCCCTTCAATGGTGGTGACTTTCTTTCCCGCCACGCTGGAGATCGGCGTGATGCAGGAACGCGTGGCTTCGCCATTGATGTGCACTGTGCAGGCGCCGCAAAGCGCCATGCCGCAGCCAAACTTCGTGCCGGTCATGTTTAGCGTGTCGCGAAGCACCCAGAGCAGAGGCATGTCCGGACTGACTTCTACAGACTGGGCTGTACCGTTTAGCGTGAAACTGATAGCCATGCGGAACCTCCTGGAGCAGGTGGATATCCTACACCAACTCAAGCCTCGAGCGGAAATGAGCGACATGCGGGTAACTGGCGGGCTCATTTGCCAGTGGCCAATCGCTCCTTCGCCCAATTCAAAATGATGGCGACCACTTCGCCGTGAAACTTCTTCTCTACGTTGAATCCATGGGTCATGCCCTCGACTTCCACGTAGTGAGCCTTCCCGGGATGCACGCGATTCACGATTTCTTTGCCGTCTGCGCGGCTCATGATCGTGTCCTTGGAGCCGCGGATGACCAGCACAGGCGCATCCACGTCTTGCCAAACTTGTCCTAAATTCAACTCTTGCAGTTGTTGATAAAACGCAGCGGGGCGGCCGTACTGGCCGTCGGGCGCGTGGTACCAAAGATTCTTCCCCTGCGGATGTTGGGTGAGGATGTGTCCGGGCGTTTGTCCCTGAATCAAGTAGAGATCGTAAAACTGCGCGAACGCTTTTATGGCGTCATTCACCTCAGCGGCAGACTTGCCCTCGGTCGTCAGGCGAACGCGCTCGTTTTCGAGCATGTGTTCGTACCAGGTGCGTGCCCAGGAGCCGGCGGCAATGACAACGTTACACAGCCAATCATGACCACGACCTGGCAAGCACGAGCAACCTCCGCCCGAGGCAGACACGTGCTAGGTCAGACGTTGGCGTTGTTGAGATGTGAGCAGGCTTAATTTCCCGCGACCGCCGCAGGTTTGGGCGGGGCTTTAGGAGCTTGCGGCGCCAGCGGCGGTTCGGGCTCGACTCCTCGCCATCCCACGGGCCGCCCACGCACGGCTTCTTTCACTGACCGGAACAGCACTACGTACATCAACTGGCGGTAATAAAAGCGCTGCAGCAGA
>QHYJ01000082.1:36827-41820 GCA_003223255.1 Acidobacteriota bacterium
TTCCAACGCGAAGGCGAGAACGCACGAAATGATATCAATCAGCAGGAAGCCGATAAAGAAAAGCACGGAGCGCATCAAGTCCGAGGTGGAGGAATGAATTGTCGGCAGCCAGGAAAGTTGCAGTTTTTCGAGCGCCCAGAGCCCCACCGAGCCCAGGAACAGTAAATCGATCAGCGGAGAAATGAGTGGCAGCACCAGTTGAAACACAAAAATGTTCGGCAGCGCGATCCAGCCCAGCGTGCCGTACTTCCACCGGAAGAGCGTGCTGCTGTGTTTCCAAAAAGATTGCAGCGTGCCGAACGTCCACCGGAAACGTTGGCGGATGAGTTGGCCCGGCGTCTCCGGCGCTTCGGTCCAGGCAATGGCTTCTTCGTCGTAACCGATGCGCCAGCCAAGCCGGCGAATCGCGATGGTGAGGTCGGCATCTTCGGCGACCGTATCCGCAGTGATGCCGCCAACCGCTTCAATCGCTTGCTTGCGCCACGCGCCAAGAGCGCCAGGGACCACCGTAATGCAGTTCAATAGATCAAAGGCGCGCTTCTCCATGTTTTGACTGGTGATGTATTCGAGCGCCTGCCAGCGCGTCAGCCAGCGCGAGCGGTTGCCGACTTTGACGTTGCCCGCCACTGCGCCCACCGTAGGATCCACGAAATGGCGGACCAGCTTGCGGAGCGCGTCGGACTCGATCTCCGTGTCCGCGTCAATAGTCACCACAATTTCGGTCTCCGCCTGAGACATGGCGACATTCAGCGCCGCCGCCTTTCCGCGGTTCACTTGATGAATAATGCGCACCCGCGGTTCGCGCGAAAAGTGTGAGTCCAGCAGTTCTCCCGTTTTATCCGTCGAGCCGTCATCCACCACGATGACGTACAGGTCCAGATAATCCGAGTCCAGCACCGATTCCACCGTCTGCACGATGACGCTTTCCTCGTTGTGCGCGGGGATCAACACGGTCACGCCGGGCAGCGGCCCGCGAATCTCCGGGCGATCCGGCCGCAATTTCTCAATGAATGCCAGAATGCCGATGATTAGCGTGCGTCCACTGACGAGAATGATTCCAAGAAGGAACGTGGTGGTGATCCCCACCCAGAACCAGTGGTAAAGGCCAAAGATGAAGCCGTCGGCACGCGCCTCGAACTGTTCCTGAGGGGAAAGCGGCAGCATAACCTGAGCGCGCGTTTTCCCGATAAGCTCCGGCACGGACACGAATTCGTAACCTTCCCCGCGAAGCGCATCGATAATCTGGGGAAGCGCGATTACCGTCTGGCTGCGATTCCCGCCGCCATCATGAAGAAGAAGGATGTTGCCTTCAGGCGCCTCCCGCAGGGCGTTCGCGACAATTTGCGCTGCCGGCAAGGGAACGCCGGGGTTGACCTGGCGCCAATCGTGCGGATCCACTTTCTGGCCCACGATGATATAGCCCATTTCCTGCGCGGTCGGAAGGTGCGCCACTTCTTCCGCAAATTCAGGCTGGTGGTCGATGCCATAAGGCGGCCGGAAGAGGAGCGGCTTGGCGCCGACCACGCTTTCGATCAAGCGCTCAGTGAGATTGAGCTCCCAGCGGATCTGCGTGGTGGAAAGATTGGGGCTCTCCCAGTCCGGATGGGAGTACGTGTGATTGCCGATTTCATGGCCTTCTGCGTATTCCCGGCGAAGCAGTTGCGGCCACTTGTTAGCGTCCAAACCGATCACGAAAAAAGTCGCCGGCACATTCTTTTGTTTCAGGATATCGAGGATTTTTGGGGTCCAGGTTGGATCCGGTCCGTCGTCGAAGGTGATGGCGAGTTTCTTTTTGGCCGCGCCAATCTGGTCGATGTGGTAGGAAAGCGGATAGGCGTCGTACTTTTCGCTGGTAATGAGGTCGGGGGAGGAGTCATAACTAAAGGTGCGGTGGCCCCGCTTCGGGGTATCCAGGAAGTGCCACACGTCGCCATCGCCATCCAAAATCAAATCCGGCCCTGGAGGAAGGTCCTCTAATTTCTGACGAATGGCGTTGTCGGGGCGCGTGGCATCCCAAACCGGCCAAAGCGAAGTATCCGCCGAACCGAGCCGCCACAAAGCCGTGCCCTGCACTCCCATGCGCTCGCTCGCGCGAAACTCGTTGTATGCGGTGACGGCATCGAGCATCCACACCTGATGCACGTGATTGTGCTCGTCGTCATAAGAGTAGTGCGGATTCAAAGAAGGAGAATCAAATTCCACCTGAGTTTCGGATTCAAAAGCGTGAAGCAGCGCTTCTTGGATGCTAAGGGACTGCGCCGGCTCGCGCGTCTTCTTCGCATCTTCCGACCAGTCGTACGCGTAACTCCCTACCGCGACAATCAGCTTCCTCGGCGGCACTACCTCCTTGATCTGGCGGAGGTTTTCCACGTACCAATCCTGGGAAGCAATAGGGCCTGGCGGCGAGGTTTGCCAGTGCTCGTCGTAGTTCATCAGCACGATGGCGTCGCACTGTTTGGCGAAGAATCCGTAATCATAGGCATCGTCCCGCGCAGGGAGAGCAAGCATCAGCTTCAACCCTACCGCGTGCAGCGCCGGCCCTAATTCCGAGGCGAACTCCCGGAAATGCTCCTGGCTCGTATCCGGAACTTCTTCAAAGTCCACAACGATTCCCGCCTCATGCGATTGCACCGCGAATTCCACGGCATCGGTCACCAGCCTTTGCCGTCCCGCCGCGTTCCCCAGGAGTTTCACCATTTCCTCGATTCGCCAGTGAACACCGTCATAGTTGTTCAGCAGCGCCATCATGGGAAGCTCGACGGGGGGATTGAGAGACTTCATCCACTGGTGCAGCTCATCTTGTTTCAAGATGGCCACGGCTTCCGAGGGCGAGGCTTTGACGCGGTTCTGGCCGTGCTCGTAATCCACGATGGTCAAAGCGCCGTCAGGGCTGACGGCGTGAAGTTGCTCGGGGATGAGCAGGTCGATCTCTCGATAATGCCTCTTCAAGGAAGCGAGGCTATTGGGATCCCAGCTGACGAAAAACGCCGCGCGCACCGGGTCGTAGCTTGCCGGTACAGTCCCAATGTTCGCCACGCGCCGGCGACGTCCCTCGCGCACCGGCGCCGCTTTCTTCTTCGTTTTCAGCGCGTGATATCCGAGCTTCGTGTCCGGGAGCAAACCGGCGGGCAAGTCAACGCTGACGGCGATGGTGATGAAAAAATACACCAGCAGCACGGTGAGCAAGGCTCCCGTGAGTTCCAGGACGCGGCGGGTGCGGCGCCAGCGCACACGCTCCGCGTCGTAAAATATCGGCCTACGTTCCTTCATGGATCTGCTTAGCCTTCGGGATGGCAGCGAATACGGCTCCGACTGGGCGGAGTCCTTCCGCGCGATTCCGTCTGCTCTATTGTAAGATGCGTTTCGCCGGTGAAGCGAATTTTCTCCAACTCAGTTCTCGCGCTGATAGCGGGGCTCGGCCTGCGCCTGTTTTTTGTGTTGAAATTTCCGGCAAATTCCGGCGACACGGTTCTTTACGAACAGATTGCCACGAACTGGCTGAAACGCCACGTCTATGCCATGGACGTGCATGGCACAATCATGCCCGTCGATCTGCGCACGCCTGGTTATCCGGCCTTTTTAGCTTTGATTTACGCGCTGAGCGGCCGCACCGGGGAAGCCGCGCGCCTGTGGGTAATGCTCGCTCAGATTGCCGTGGATCTTCTGGGCTGTCTGGTGATCGCCCGGCTGGCTGCGATTTTGGCGTGTGCTTCCGGAAATGATGCGGAGAGTAAAAGAGCATATGCCATTGCCCTTTGGCTGGCCGCGCTCTGCCCTTTCACCGCGAACTACACGGCTGTGCCTCTCACCGAAGTTTTCGCCACTCTATGGACCGGGTTGGCGACCTGCGTTCTGGTCGTGGCTCTTCAAAGAGTGAAAAAACTCGATTTTCTGCTCAGGAGTTCGCACATGCCTGTGGGCGGAAGTGTGGAGTACTCCGCGCTCGGGGCGGGATTGATAGTCGGCATCGGCACGCTTTTTCGCCCAGAAACGCCTCTCTTGTTGATTGCCGCCGCAATCGCATTCGCTGTATTGTTTTTTCGTCTTCGTGCGTTTGCGCGCTGGCTTTGGATTACGCTGGCGATGACGATCGGATGTCTGGTGGTGCTCTCCCCTTGGACCTTGCGCAACCTGGTGACATTTCACGAAGTTCAGTTTCTTACGCCGAAATACTCGACCCTTCCGGGAGAGATCGTTCCGAACGGCTTCATGGCGTGGGAAAGGACTTGGCTGTACCGTGTTCGCGACTGTTACCTGGTTCCGTGGAAATTAAACGAAGAGGCCATCAATGTAGATGAAATTCCTGCGCGCGCGTTTGATTCGCCGGAAGAAAAGCAGCGCGTCGCCGACATCCTCGAACAATACAATGAGGACTTGACGCTGACCAAGGAAGAAGACGACGCTTTCGGTCAAATCGCGCGAGAACGCACGCCGCGTCATGCGCTCCGCATCTTTCTCGGGATTCCTGCAGTGCGCGCGGTGGTCATCTGGTTTACTCCCCGCATCGAGCTGCTTCCGATTTCCGGCAACGTCTTTCCCCTGGCGCAGATGCACGATGAGGATCCCGAGGATCAGGGATTCACCGTCCTGCTTTTCTTCTTGAACATTATTTACGTGGGTCTGGGCGCCTGGGGAGCGGTGAGGCTCTGGCGCTCAAGCACTGCTCTCCGGGCCGTTGTGGCTTTTCTAGTTCTTTTCATGCTGCTGCGTACAGCGTTTTTAACAACATTGGAGACGCCCGAGCCCCGTTATGTCCTGGTCTGTTTTCCCATGTTGATTGCGATGGCAGCGCAGCTTTTGGCAGGGAAACGGGATCGGCGCTCATCGACTTAACTCAACCATGGTCTTGGCAGGGCTGGGGCGAGACAACCTACAGTGTAAATCTGCTCCGCTACGCTTCATCGGATGGTTCCGGGTGAATCGTAACCCGATAGATTTGCTGGAATGTTTCTTTCACGCGGTCTTCCAGCGCGGCCGTCACATCATGGACCTG
>QHYJ01000082.1:41939-44965 GCA_003223255.1 Acidobacteriota bacterium
CATCTCCCCGATGCCCGCATCGGGCGTGGCAATGTGGTGTCCCAGCGGCTCGATGTGAATGTTTACGTCCATATTTCCGTCGCGCAGTTGGCGAACCTTGTCTTCCAATTCACTGGCCTGGCGATGGGCCTCGCGCAGGCTCAAGTTCTCGTCCACTTCCAAGTGCAATTCAATGAAAAGGCGGCCGTCTTGCTGCGACGCATGCACATCGTGAATCGCCAGGCCCATGCGCTGTGCGGCAGCGCGAATGGCCTCGAACAGGTGTTCGCCTTCGGGCGCGCGTGGTTCCACATGCACCATTACGTCCGACGGAACAATCTCGCTGATGCGTTTCTCGATGGCCTCGGTTAGCGTGTGTACGTGCTCGAGGCTCGCTGAGCGCGCGACGCTCACCGTAGCGTCCACGAAATGGCGGTTGCCCGCGCGGCGCACGCGCACGCGCACCACATCCAGCACGCCGTCCATACGTTCCAGCGCCCGCGCGATCTCCTGTTGCAACCCCATCGGCGCCGCGTCCAGGAGCGCATCCAGGGTTCGGCGGCCGAGTTGCGAGCCCACCCATAAGATCACCCCTGCGACGGCCAGGCCTGCGAGCGCGTCGGCATAGATCAGCCACGGCAGATTCCAGGTCTCACCGGCCCAGACGAGTCCGATTCCCCCAATAACCACCGTGGTGCTCCACACGTCGGTCGAAAAATGCAGTGCGTCCGCCTCCAGCGCTTCACTCGAATACTTCCTCGCGGCATGCCGCAGAGCTCTTGCCCGCGTCAGGTCGATGGATAGAGCTCCGAGCAGCACGAGAATCGCCAGGACACTCGGCTGGATATGCACGCTGCGAAAAAACAGACGGTCGAACGCCTCGTAAATGATGTAGAGCGCGGTCAACGCCAGCAGCCCGGTCTCGACGAACGCGGAGAAATTCTCATACTTTCCATGGCCATAGGGATGCCGCTCATCGGCCGGCTGATCCGACATGCGAACCGAGAGAAAGGTAACGATGGCCGCAACCAAGTCCAGACCGGAGTGCAGCGCTTCGGAAAGCACGCCGAGGCTTCCGGTCCGCACCACCAGAAAAGCCTTCAGCGAAACCAAAAGTGTGGCCGAGCCTACGCTTAACAGCGCGGCGCGCTTCTTCTCCCGCGCCTCCTCCATTGCAGCCACCATTTCCATCGCGGGTCTAGACTACCTCAGATCTTGCTTTTCCCTGAGCGTGAGGAAAGGACGAAGCCGCAAGGTCGCAAATCGGGCGGATTATTTCGATGCGGTCATCGGGGGCGGAGGCAGGAGCGGAAGCCGCTTGGCTTCGGCGCGCTCGCCGCGCACTTCCACTTCGTCGAAAAGCAAAGAAGGCGCGACGACCGAAGCAGGCAAGCCCGCTTGCGCGGAGCCAAACGCGCTGAGGGCGGTGCCGGCAAAGCCGTTGGCCTGGGTTTGCATGTAGTTGTAAACAAAACTGTCGCTGCCGATCCCGGCGATATTCCGCAGGGCGCGCGTGTTCAAGCCGATGATTCGCGCTCCCCGGACTATTTCTTCGCGCCCACTATCCGGATAAATGCGATAGACAATCAGCGGCAGGCGATCGCCGGTGCCTGCGCCGCCGCCAAAACTTGCCAGCAATTCGGAGAAATCGTCTTGATGAAGCAGGCTCAGCGCCGGATTGTCCATCTCGCGCACGACCAGGCAATAATTCGCGCGTTCGGAACTTTTTTCCGCACGGCACTCGTCCAGAAATTTCTTCCTCAAATCCGCAGGCGAAAGAGTTTCGCTCGAAGTAAAGATCAGATTGCTCATCGTGGGCTTGGCGTCATTCAAAAACGCGGCGCGCCCATGGCCGTTCGACTGCTCGAAATCCCGCCCCGGACGCCGTGACATCAGCTCGCCTTTAAGCACACCGTTTTCTATCACCGTGACTTTCTGGCCGCGCACGCCTTCTTCATCTACGCCGTATCCCCCCAGGAGGGGTGTTCCCTTGAATTCCTTCGCTCCTGGGTCATCCACCAGCGTCATAGTCGACGGCAGCACCCGTGCGCCCAGCCGCCCGACCCAGTCGCTCTTTCCTCCCAGCCCTGTCAGCATCTGTTCTAGCACGGGGCTGAACGAAATGGGCGGCCGCGCGCCGTTGATCGCCGGGCTCAGCACCTCCGCCAAAAGCGGCGCCGCCGCGCGCGCTTCAAAAAGCACGGGGCCGGTGTAATCCTGCGCGGGTGGCGCAGAGCGCAGCGCCATTAATTCCGTGCAGGCGACGTTCAGGTTCTTACGCACCGTGTCCACATTCGGCAGCTCCGCCGGCCGCACCGCGTACGTTGCGTAATAATGATTCACCGGCACGCCATCGTCCGCGACGGCGTTCATTCCCGCTTCAATGGCCGCAAACCGCCGGTTCTGCCGGATTTCCGTGCCTTCACTGGTGAGCAGATATTCCGTGGCGTAAACCAGGTAATAGCTGACCCGCGATTCATGAATCTGGGAAAACGCGCGCATCACCGCGGAAGTTTCCCGCGCTTCTTGTTCCCAATTCCGGTTCGTCCAATCGGGCGTTTCCAGTGGTTCAATCAGTTGCACCGGCTCCGCCTTGGAAAAATCATCAATGTCTGATGGACGTGCCAGGCTGCTCAAGTAGCCCTTTTTCCTCGAGTAGGTGTCCACCGCTTCCTTGAACGCTTGATCCGTGGCGATCCACAAGTCCTGCCGCAGTGAATCATAATCGCGGTCGATGCCCACCGAGCCGGTCGGACCGATAAAGCCGCGGAAAGCGTCGTCGCTCGCGAAATTCGAGCTATCCAGCTTGTAGCTGCCCACGCGCCCCTCGACATTCATGAAACGGTTCCGGGTGTGCGTGCTGGAAAGCAAATCCCCGAACTCCGCCACGATTTCCCGCACGTCCAGATCGAGCAAGCGATATTCAATGTAAAACGGGCGCACCGGTTGATCGCTGTTGGGAATTTTCAATTCCAGCCGCGCCTTCGAACGCGCCATCTCATCGCGCATTGCCTGGAGCGTGTGGTCGTTATCCTGCTGCTCCGCAG
>QHYJ01000357.1 GCA_003223255.1 Acidobacteriota bacterium
AGCTCCTCCCATTGCGTTGTCCACTCCAAAAAATCCCACGCAACAGACTTCCTAATTGTGAAATTTGGTTGGCCCGCTGCATCGATGGATACCGTTGCTGTGCCGGTCTCGTGGCAGTCATCGTGTTGGAGGTATGCCGTGCTCAGGCCAAGTTCTTGCATCGCGCGACATGCTTCCCTCCCTAGGTCGTCATCGCCCACGCGACTCGCTACGATGCCTTGATCTCCGAGCACACTCGCCATGTACGCAAAGTTGGCAGGCGCGCCACCCAAGACCTGTCCTGAGGGCAACGGGTCCCACAGAACCTCTCCTAAGCCGATCATGACTGCCGGTTCTGTCACAAACTCATCTCGACATTCCGCCTGTTAAAGCAACTTACTGAAAAAGTCTTGGTGCAAAGTCTGTCAAATATTTGCGCCACACCGTCCAAACGTGAGCACCGGAGCTTTTCACCCAGACGTGTTTAATCTCCGCTCTCTCCAGGGTTTCGTGGGATTGGGTAACGGGTGCGAGCAAGAAATCGTCGGTACCTACTCCAAGCCATAACAAATGAAGCTCGTTGTTCACTTTCGATGGATCGGCGAAAGCCCCGTCATAGTCCTTGCTTGGATCATCAATGAAAATGCGGGACTAAAGGCGCCGAGATACGAAAAAAGATTCAAGTGGTTCATCCCGATGCGAACTGCCTGACCGCCTCCCATAGAAAGACCAGCTAAAGCTCTGTGGTCGCGGTCTGGGATCGTGCGGAAATGAGCGTCAATGAATGGAACTAGATCATTGGCAATCACGCTTTCGAACAATGTGTATCGTTCTTCTTTTATGGAATTCGCCATGGACCGCGGCGAAGGCGGTGGCGCGGGCGGCGTCGTCCCTGGGCGGGGCGGAGGAGGAGGGGCGAAGTTGACGCCCGTCATTCCATTCTCGTTCACGATGAGCATCGGCTTCGCTTTGTGAGTCGCGATCAAATTGTCGAGAATGAAATTCTCATGTCCCTGGTGACTCCAAGCGGTCTCGTCTTCGCCCCATCCGTGCTGAAGATATAAAACCGGATAGCGCTGTGAGCTTTGCTCGTATCCCGGGGGAGTGTAGATACAGATTCTTGAAGAAGTCCGGCTCCGGAGCAGGAACCTCTATTGCGCTGACTTCCTTCCGCGCCGCGAAATAGGGTCTGCTTCCGGGATCGGTGGAAGAAAATCCGTCGACGGAAATCAGGTAGTAATGAAAGCCAGGCAACAGAGGCTTGGTCGTGACTTCCCAGAACCCATCCGCGCCCTTAACCATGTCATACGGGGACTGACCCAATTCCATGAGCAGTTGGACTTTCTGCGCCTGATCGGCTTGCACGCGGAAGGTCGCGCTCAGATCGCTGTTTAGACGGGGAAATTCCGCGCCGGGAACATTCGTTGGCGCCGTCTGTGATCTGAGTTCCTGCCCCCAGCACGACCCGCAAACTACGATGAAAACCAACAGAACCTGTTTGAGTTTCATTCCCGAACTCCTTTTCCGCGTACGTGGCCTCGCTGCGAAGCTGTTCAAACGTTCGATCTATCATCTTTTCGTTGCGGCACCCGTGACATCCCTCAGAATCGAGAGATCAACGGCATCGGCCATCGCCTTATAACCGGTCGCACTGGGGTGAAGGTGGTCGCCCGAGTGGTAGCCCTCGCGAAACTGCGCGGGATGGTTCGGGTCACGCACCGCAGCATCGAAATCGAAGACGCCGTCGAATGCCCCGCCTGTGCGCATCCATTGATTGACGGCCTGACGCGTGGCCTCCCCGTCCTCACTGTAGTAGTCAGCGCCATCGTAAGGAGTAAGGGTCGCACCGAACACGCGGATGCCATGCTGATGTGAGCGGTCGATGATCTGCTTAAGGCCCATGATGAGGTCCTCAGCGCTCACCAACTCGCGGGTGAATGGCAGATCCTTGAGCATTTCACCATTGGGTAATCGTGGCTTCATGTGAGGCCAGCCAATGTCATTTATTCCTTCTAGCACGATCAAGCCGGCCACGCCGGGTTGCGCCAATACATCACGGTCGAAGCGCGCCAGTGCGCTGACCCCGGCGCCATCATGCAGAATGCGGTTCCCACCAATCCCTTCATTGACGACCGCCAGCCTCTGGGAACCTTTCTCAGCCGCCAGACGGTTCGCCAAAATTTCGGGCCAGTCACTGTACTCGCCCTGCTTGGCCCCGACTCCATCCGTGATCGAATCCCCGAAGGCAATGATCGCGGCTGCTTTGTCGGAAGCCAATACTTCGACGTCGGCCAGCCAGTACCATGACAGCCGCGTGGTGGCATTTGGTATGTCAGTCTTTGCGGTGAAATCTCCCGGACCCGATATGTAGGTTTCGTGTTGCGCCCAGAAATGTGTGCTGGATCCGGAAGCACTCTCCGGCAGATAAAGGCTCACGGCAATCTCAGCGAAGGCGGCGACGTTTAGATCGACAGGGTCGCTCAATACCGGGGCGCCGGGAGGAATGGTCACAGATGCCCTTCCGCTGAATGTCAGAGCGCGATCAGATTCGGGCACAATGTTCGCGCCCTGTTGCACCAGCGCAATGTGCGCGGAGCCAACGGTGAGAGCGGTGGTTCCGAAGGCATTCGAGAGCTTAACCCGCAGGCGCTTGCCACCGATTGTGGGCTTCAACACCATGCGGATGGTCTGATTTTCAAACAAACTGAAGCGGAGCGTGCACGGCGGTACTCCAGGCACTGACCCAGTGTCCGTTGCCTTTGGAGCTTTCGGCCCTGGCAGCCGGGCTTACGAGTACCGCTATGAAGACGAAAAGGGCGACAATTGCGAATCTTGGTCTACGCACTGTTTCTCCCTGCTTCAAGAAAATGGTCAATCCGTCCTATGCCGGTATCCAGAATGGATCGCCGGATGGGACGAACTTGATTGGCACTTCATTGACGAGTGTCTTTAGCCAGCGAGCGCACTCCTCCATACCCGCTTCTTCCCCGCCTTCGTGGGGAAGCTGGATCAACGCCTTTTTCTGACCCGCTGCGATCGCATCTCGGACGTATTCCGCCGCCTCCCATTCCCTCCCTTCGAACACCAGCAGAACATCCACTTTGGGTAGCTGCGGCATGCACTGCAAAATGTAGTGCCCTCCGTTGCCAATACGCGTAACGCCCAGCTTGGGATCGCCGACCAGACGCATACTCCGCATTTTCAATTTGGTTTCCATCTCTCTCGCCAGCCCTTCAAAACTGGTTTCCGGCACCGCGTACTGAATGGAAAACGGATTCTCTCCCTTCACGACGTAGTCTTCCCATCCCATGGTTCGATTCCAGCCGGCGAAGATGCCGTCCTTGTTTTTTTCGATGAGCTTCACTTTGTGTTGGTAAAGAGGGTCGTCTCTCAAGTCGGACACAACATCCGCGGCACACCAAAACGTGGGCTCGTGGGTAATTACAAAGTTGTTTCCTGCAGCCACGGAGCGCTCAAGCAGGTCAAGTGTGGACATGAAGGTGGTCGTAATTCCAGTGATCGGCGCATCCGGGTCGCCGATCTTGAATTCATCAGCGGTCGGGGTTCGCCAGGGCACGCCGATGTTTTTCTTTATTCGCGCGACAACTTCACGAGCCGTCAACGTTGACGAAGACTGTGCGTGCGCACGCATCAGGGGCGGCGCTAAAAGCAGACCACTTCCAGCGAACTGGCAGAAGCGGCGCCGGGACATGGTTCGTTCGCTCATTGTGACCATTATGTTTGACTCAAAATCCAGAATGGTTCCCCTGCGGGAATCCACTCAATCGGAACTTCGGTGACAAAACCCTTCAGCCATGCCGCCACTTCTCCGCTGCCCGGTTCCTCTGACGCCTCGTCACCCAGCAGAATCAGCCCT
>QHYJ01000358.1 GCA_003223255.1 Acidobacteriota bacterium
CTCATCCATTCTTCTCTGCGGTGTTCTCACCGCGCGGCAATATTTTGCCGACCAGGAAATTCAGGATCTCGCCACGGAGATCTATCAGCGCGTCGATTGGCCCTGGATGCTCAATGGCGGCAAGACTTTTTCCATGGGCTGGCATCCCGAATCAGGATTCCTGAATGCGCGGTGGGAGCACTTCTGCGAATTGATGATGATTTATTTGCTGGCCATCGGTTCGCCGACACATCCCGTGGACGCGAGTTCCTGGGATGCCTGGACGCGCCCGAAAATCAAATATCAGGGAATCGAATATATCTCCGGAAATGATCCCATTTTCACCCACCAGTATTCGCATGCCTGGTTTGATTTCCGCAACAAACGCGACGCCTACGCCGATTATTTTGAGAATTCTGTGAAAGCCACCAAGGCCCACAAACTTTTTTGTCTTTCCCTGCACGATCAGTTTCCGGATTACCGCGAAAATCTTTGGGGCATCAGCGCCTCCGACTACGTAAAAGGCTACACCGCGTGGGGCGGCCCGAATGCGCGAGGCGGCTCGATTGGCCCGGTAGATGGCACTATCGTCCCGTGCGCCACCGGCGGCTCCCTTCCGTTTCTCTTCGACGATTGCATCCGCGTCCTGCGCCATCTCCGCGGCCCTTACCGCGAAAAGGTGTGGACCAAGTACAGCTTCCGCGACGCTTTCAACCCGCTCACAAATTGGTACGACGCGGACGTCCTTGGCCTCGATCTTGGCATCACCATGCTGATGGCGGAAAATCATCGCACTGGCTTAGTCTGGGAGCAGTTCATGAAAAATCCCGAAGCGCAAAAGGCGATGCAGCTTGCAGGTTTCCACTCGACGGGATCTGTGACCGGTGATCCGCTGGAAGGGGCCGAACGTTCCACAACCTGCGCAGCCTGTTAGCACTGGCCGGGAGCTCTCGCCCCCCTAGTTTTTGTAATTGCACATTCTAAAGCACTTACAATCCAGCCTGCATGTCCTGTTTCCGTCCTCCCGGCTCCTCCTTAAATCCTCTCATGTATTACCTCACTAGTAAACAATAGAAAGCGCCGGATGTCAAGGGCGTTCTGGGCATGATGCGCACGCTACTGGATGCCGGAGCCTTCGACGATGGTGACGTAGCGGTCGATGGGAAGGTCCGTGAAGCTGTCGACGCGGCCACTGGGTAACGGCCAGCGAATCTCCAGCCGATCGATTTTGGTTCGTGCGCCAATGCCCAGGACTTCGCGAGGATCGTGGGAAGAGAGATAGCTGCCGCCACTGACTTTTAGCCGCGTTCGCTTCAAATCACCCGCCTGCCAGGTAATGCGAGCCCCGACTGCGTCCGGGTTCGCTTTTTTGCCAACTAGGTGCACGCCCAGCCAGTGGTTGCCCTGCGCGGCCGTGTTTCTCAGCAGCAGAGGCGCCCCACCGTTGACGGTAACGAGTGCGTCAACAGCACCGTCGTTATCAAAATCGCCTATCGCCAGGCCGCGTCCCGCAAGGTTCTGCGCAAACGCCGGGCCGGCGGAAGCGTTGACATTCTCGAATACGTGCCCCGTGTTGTGAAACAGGAGCAAAGGCTCTTTGTACATCACATGGCTCAAATGCTGTTCGATCTTATCGTCCGGATGACCGTTCACGAGGAACAGGTCGACGTTCCCGTCGTTGTCATAATCGAAGAATTTCACGCCCCATCCACTCATCAATCGGGTAATCCGCCCGACGCCCAGCGGGCCAGTCATGTCGTCGAACGTCTGGTCATGATTGTTTTTGTAGATGGAATACATCTCGTGGTCCACATTGGTGACGAACAAGTCCTGCCAGCCATCTTGATTGAAATCCGCTGAGTCCACGCCCATTCCGGACCGCGGCCTTCCTTCCTGGCTAAACGCCACACCGGATTCCAAGCCGATATCCACGAATTTTCCATTCTTCTTGTTCAGAAACAGAAAGTTCTCCACCGTATCATTGGCCACAAAGAGATCCATGCATCCATCGTTATTGATGTCTGTCGCCACGACACCCCAGGCTTTGCCCAAAGACTTGGCGATTCCGGATTCCTCGGAAACGTCCGTAAAGGTCCCGTCACCGTTGTTGTGAAAAAGCCAGCTACTCACACGCGGGTAGACGGTAGGAATACAATAGGATCGCTCGCCGGTCTGTGCGTCCTCGCAGTATTTGTTTTCTGATTTGCCGGAGTTGCCAAAGCGGCAGACGAAAAGATCAAGCTTGCCGTCGTTATCGTAATCAAACCAAACCGCACTCGAAGCCCAGCCGGGAGCTGCCACACCGGCCTTTTCCGTGACGTCCGTAAAGGTTCCGTCGCCGTTGTTTCTGTACAAAATGCAGTGTTCGTATTGCGTCACATACAGGTCAGGGAAGCCGTCCCGGTTATAATCCCCAACAGCAGCACCCATTCCGTAGCCGCCGCCCGCAACGCCTGCTTTCTCAGTTGCATCGGTAAACGTGCCGTCGCGATTGTTCTTGTACAGGGCATTTCGCAGAGGAGGATTGGGATCATAGAAATCGCACTTGCCGCTGTTGACTAGGTAGATGTCCATCCACCCGTCGTTGTCATAGTCCAGAAAGGCACAACCCGCTCCGGTAGTTTCCGGCAGATAGTAGTCGGCGGAGCGGCCGCTCACATGCTGCCACGTGATTCCGCTTTTCGCCGAGGGGACTTCCTCGAACAGTGGCTTGTCTGCTTGTCCAGGGTAGCCATTCTTTGTGGCCGGGGGCCTCGGCGATGCGAGTGCACGCAATAGCGGCCAGTTGCCATACAAACACAGATTGGCACCTAGGGCCCGCAAGAAGTGCCGTCGCGTGAAGCCAAGCTTGCCTTGCGCATCCCTGCTCAAGGCAAAGAAGAATGACGGTAATCTCACGAGCGGGGCTTTCCTGCGCCGAGAGTCTGTTGTCCCTCGGAAAGGCCTGGCGCCCTGTCGCTGTACAGGCTAGGACCTCGTCTTTGAGCCTCCAGCGCATTCAAACGCGCAAATACGGCACGAGCTTTGGCTGCTTCCGCCTTTTGTCCAGTTCGTGCATAGGCGCTCCCCAAGGAGAAGTAAATTCTGGGCTCGTTCGGATATGCCTTCAGAGCAGTTTGTAGCTCCGGAATGGCGCCTGCTGCATCTCCCGTATCCAGGCGCAACAGTCCAAGCAGGTAATGGGCGAACGGTTGCTGGGGAGCAAGTTTTGCGGCTTTCTCTGCATAATTCAAACCATCTTGGGAATCCACCTGATAGCGCACCGCCGCAATCTCCAGCAGGGAATTGACGTTGTTAGGATCTCTTCGAAGTTCTTTTTGAAACTCCTCGACAGCGATGTCGGTTTCATTGGTTTCCAGCAGCAACCTTCCAAAGGCGAAATGCAAATTCGGGTAGCCCGCAAATTCACTCGTCAGTTGGATATAAGCCTGCTTGGCCTGCTCGTAATCTCTCGCCACCAGGAACTCCTCAGCCTCTCCAGCCCGGTCGATGACAGTGGCGCCCGGAGTGGCTTCGGCGGGCGCGTCCTGAGGCCTGATGAGGAGTACGGCGAGGCCTAGCGCGTTGATTAACTCTTTTGTTTTGACATGAAGCTTCGCCAATTGGTCCAGCGTTTCTTTGGCATCGCCGAACTTTCGAGCCCGCAACTCGAGAATCCCCATGTGATACAAGGCCACTTTGCGCAGCTGCTCGTCTTTGATGACGCCCAGTTGTTCTGCTTTCAGCAAGTTGTTCAGTGCCAGTTCGTCCTTGCTCAATTCAAATTGGCACAAACCGAGCATGGCGTGAGCCGTGCCGTTTGCGGAATCCAGGGCGATGAGTTTTTCGAAATCCAGCGCGGCCTTTGCGTAATTATCAAGGTCATATTCAATGGTGCCCAGCGACCACCAGCCTTCCTTCCAACCTGGCCGTAAGGCCAGCGCCTTACGGTAAAGGGCTCTCGCGTCATCAAGACGGTTTTGCTGGCTGGCTTCGGCGGCGCGCTGGGAAAGTGTCGCAAAGTCCGGGGAGGTGGGGTTTGTTTGTCCCGCAGCGCTGCCGAACAGAAGCAGTTGCGAGCAAACCAGCAAAAAGCAGATTCCTCGTCGCTGCGCTCCTCGTAATGACAAAGGCAGCCTGTCTTTCGATCCGAGAGGGTTTTGCACTCGATTACTACCGGGGACTAAATGGAAACGGAGGTCGCGCACGGAATCAGTGTAAATCGAAAGCTGCCAACGAGTCAGCTTCCCGGAGTGCGGAGTAGCTCGTTGGCAGCTTTCCTACTGCTTGTATTACGCGCGCGATGAAGCGCACTCTCCGAAAGAGTTAGAAGCTGAAACGGGCCTGCATTTCGATGACCCGAGCACCCAGTGCGTTCTGGGCCCCGCCGAAATGCGCGTTCATGATGTCATTCTGAACGTTGGTCAGGTTCAGCTTGTTGAACAGATTGTAGAAGTTCATGCGAAATTCGATTTTACCGTTTTCGCCAATGATTTTCATGTTGGGCAAGCCAAACGACTTGCTGAGTGTGGCGTCGATGTCGAAATAGCCGGGACCCGTGAAAGCATTGCGTGCAATTCCCGGACGTGTCGGCAAGGGCCCGAAACCTTGCTGGCCGGTCGGACAAAGCGCCGCTGGCGGATTCGGGAAGAGGCACGGGAAAAGAGTGCCAGGAACAATCGTGGGAGCCGTAAACATTGAAGTCGCGTTTACAGTAGCACTGCTGCGGAAATTCGGTTTGAAGCCGCCCGCGTATTTTGCAGGGAGGTATTTGTCATTACCGGCGTCCCCCGACGAGCCACCGGAGAACTGGCCAAAGTTGAATACCGGGTCAAAGCCACCGGAGATCTCGCCCAGGCCGTAATTTGGTGAAAAGGGGAAGCCGGAGTGGGCGTTCAGAATCCCGGACACGGACCAACCGCCGACGACTTTCTCCATCCAGCTACGGCTACCCTTGAAGATGGTCGGAGACCAGATTCCGTACACCTTGAAGGCGTGGCGCGTGTCATAGTCGGAGGTGGCGAAGCCGGTCGCTAGGTTCCACTGGTAGTAGCCACCCGCGTAGGCGTTTGAACCGGAGTCCATGGTGTGGCTTAGGCGATATTGGGTGTCTAACTGGAAAGACCGGCTGAAGTTGTGTTTCAGCTCTAGGAGGATGGCGTTGAAGCGCGCGCCACCGTCATCCGAATAATAAATGATGCCAGATACGACGGGGTTGAACGCGAGGTTAGAAACAGCGCCGACATCGTAGAGGTTGTAATGCTCCGTCAGATGGCGAGTAGTGCTGCCCTGATAGCCGAGGGAAGCTACCCACTGGTGACCCAAATCGTACTCTCCCCCCAGGGTGTAGTGGTATGTATAGGTTGTCGGCCAATTGGCAGGGAGGGCGGTCAGGTCCAAACAACCGTTGGTCTGGTTTGGCTTCAAACAACTGGCCGCAGGGAGATTGTTGCTGCCAAACGTCACGATGGCGGCGGGATTTGCCGCATATCCTGTGGGTGAATGGACATTTGAGGGGAAGCTGTTGGCGTAAACGATCTGACCATCAGAAAAGGTCGGGTTGTTGTCTACAAACGGCGGGTTGAAACGGGTGTCCAGAGTGTTGGACTGGACGATGCCGTTATAGGCGATTCCAAAGCCGCCGCGAAGAACGAGCCGACTGCCAAAGTCGTGTCCCTTAAGCTGCCTCGGACTCCAGGCAAAACCGAGCTGCGGACCGAAGTTGGCCTTCTGGGGTGTGAACTGGCTGCCGCCGGTTCGGACACTCATGTTTGAGAATCGGTTGGCTCCCGTGCCGAATTCGACGGTTGCTAGCAAGCCATTCTTTTCGGAAATCGCACCAAAGTATTCCCAGCGCAGGCCGGCGGTCACCGTCAGGTTGGGCCTAAGCTTGTAGTTGTCCTGGTAGAAAAGACCCACAATGTTGTCTCGGAGGTCTTTGCGCAGCGCGGAGGGCACACCGGTCTTGGGATCAGACTGCGCGCTCTCCTGTACCGGTGCATCATTCAGAAAGTCCCAAATGTTGTTAAACGTATAGCTAGGACGATCGGCCCAGAAGGGAGCATCAACCGAAAGCAGACGGGTAAACTCCCCGCCCATCTTCATGGTGTGCGCACCATGAACCTTGGTGAGAACGTCCTTGGCAGCATAGGTCCACTGGTCGAAGCCGTTGAAGGAGCCAATTCCGTACCCTATGACCGTAATGCTGCCCGTACCGTTGAAGCCGATTTGCGGCAGTCCCCACGGACCGTTGGGATTGTTCGCGAGATCCTTGTTGATCCAGCCGGCCGCGTTGACGCGGGTTTCGTTGACCAAGGTGGACCCAAACGTGTGATCCCAGATCGCGGTCATGGCGCGGTTGATGTAGGTGGAGTTGAAATGGTTCATCAGGCGATCGCCACACCCACCGGCGTCACATGCCCCATTAATGGAGGTGCTAGAATTTGGCACGTAGTAGATGCTAAAGGCAATCAGATCCCTGCTCGTGGCGTTGAAGTCGAGACGGCCGTTGTACTGCACGTGGCTGCTGTTGCTGGGGTCGAGAATGCCGGTGAAGAAAGCGATGTCTGGAGTGGTTCCCAAGTTGGCAGCACTGCCAGACCCGTCGCCCCCGGTTCCCGGGTTCACATTGCTCTTGTAACCGGCATCGCGCGTGCCGACCGTGGTAGTTAGGGGAGAGTCAAAGTTCAGCCAAACCGGCCTGGGCGCAGGTCCGATCCACAATCGTGCCTCCGTTGGGAGCAACTCCGGGATAGGCAAAGAATTTTGCTGCATTGGGAGCGGAAGCTGCCAATTGCCGGAATTGTGAGGTCTCATACCACCCACTGGTTGTCCCGCTGGCGGCGTTGTTGTCGAGTTTCTCCATGGAGAAGAAGGCAAAGAGCTTGTTCTTGAGGATGGGGCCCCCGGCGGAGCCGCCCCAGTCGTTGAAGCGATTGGCGTCGCGCACGTTGCCGTTGTTGTAGCCGTTGTACTTTGTGAAGGCGTCTAAACCGGGGCGGTGAGCTTTGAAATAAATGCTGCCGTGATATTGGTTCGTGCCGTTCTGGGAAATGATCTGGACTTGAGCGCCACGGTAGCGTCCATTTTCCGCATCGTAGTTG
Organism: Acidobacteriota bacterium; assembly: GCA_003223255.1. GTDB lineage: Bacteria > Acidobacteriota > Terriglobia > Acidiferrales > UBA7541 > Acidiferrum. The sequence goes on from QHYJ01000358.1 coordinate 7,062, forward strand.
TCCGTGAGGATCTTAACTTCCTTAATGGAGTCCTCGTTCGGCGTGATGATGGAAGTGCCGCCCCAAGTAACACTGGTGGTTCCCACGCCGTCGATCTGGTAATTATTTTCTCCTGTGCGGGCGCCGCCGGCAGTAATCTGGCCACCGTTTTCAATTTTGAAGACGCCGTCCGTACCGCTAGTGCCACCAACGTTGGTTCCGGGAAGGTTTTGCGCACAGCACCCACCACCGGCGTTCTGGCTGCCATCGCCAAAGGCTCCGGGAGCAAGCTGGAGGAGCTGAAAAGGATCGCGCCCAAACGAGGGCAGCTTTTGAATGTCCTGGTTGGTTACGGTGCCCTGGAGGTTCGACGTTTCGGTATCGATCAGCGGGGTGGCGTCGCCGCTTACCGTCACGGCTTCTGACACCTGGCCTACCTCTAACTGGACGTTCAGCGCGTTGGCCTGTTCCGCAATTACACCAAACCCTTTGATGGTCTTGGTTTTAAAACCGGTCTTTTCGACGGTGAGTGTGAACTTGCTTGGCGGCAAACCGTTAAAATTGAAGATTCCGTCATCCCCCGTTGTGGCTTTAGACGTTTGGCTGGTCTCCTCGTTCTGCAACGTGATCGTGGCCCCAGATACCACAGCTCCCTGCGTATCTGTCACGGTACCCTGAATACTTGCGCGGTATTGCGCGTGTGCGGCGGCGCTCAGGAAGAGGCCGCAGACGGCAAACACAATAACCCGGAGGAAATGCTTGGATAGGCTCATAGCTTGCTCCTTCACCCCAAAAAGAATTCTCGACCCCAAAAGAGGATTCAGAAAATGCCCCAGCGCCCTTAAGTAAATCGGTTAACTACTGTTTGCCGGGGAGTATATGCATGAGAAGTTCGAATGTCAATAATTAATGACGCGGAGGATGGAGCGTCGAGGTTAAGAAGTTGGAGAACAGAGAAAAAACGTTATTCAACTGGGCCGGCGAGGACGGCTATGGACAGCCAAGCGTGCGTCACCGGAAAAAATCTGATCTCTCGGCCGCTGCGAGGTGCGGACGAGGGCTAAAAAGGGCGGAGCGCGAGAGTTGGAGATTACTTAAGGTGGACGGAGTGAAAAGTTTGGAGGCAGCGGTCAGCGGTTTCGAGTTCGGAGAAGCGGCTGCCTTCCTGCTCGATGAGGTAGTACTCGGCTCCGCCAACGCTTTCGGCGGCCGCGAAGACGCCCTTCCAGTCGGCGCTGCCTTCGCCAAACAGAACCGAATAGCCTTTCGCTGGGTCGGGTGACCAATCCTTGCAATGCAGCGAGTGAATGCGACCGGGATTGGCGCGAATCCAAGCGACGGGATCGGAACCGGCCTTCAGGCATGTGCCGACATCGAGCTGAAGCATGACGGACGGCTTCGTGTCTGGCTCATGGTTGTGGTAGCCGGCGTGCAGGTCGGATTTTTCCAATTGCTCGTCAGCAAAATTCAGCGCATCGGCGACGATTTTCCAGCCGTCGAGTCCGGGGCCTGGCTTGGATGACGCCATCACGACGTATTTGCAGCCGAGGATGAGATTTTTGTCGCGGGCGCGCGCGATGTTGTCCGCGCTCATGGAAGAGCTGTCGTTGTGAGTGGAAAAGCAGCGAATGCCGAGGTCGTCGAGCAGCTTGCGCATTTGCCTGGTTTCGTCCTCGGACCATTCGAAATACGGCGCGTAGAATTCCACGCATTGGTAGCCCATCTTGGCGACGGCGCGCACGGTGGCCTGCGGCTCGCGCTGGAGTTCTTTGCGGACGGAATAAAGCTCGAGGCCAACGGGAATGGAAGAAGCGGCGTCGGCTCGCAAGGCCCAGGGAAGCGCTGTGGATAAAGCGAGAAAAGTTCGGCGCGAGATGTTGTGTGCGGTCATATGTGAAACCTGCCGGAGAAAATCGTACTGAAGATTCGGTTGAATTGCATTCAAATTCATCGGGAATTTGCGGCGCAGGGTTAAACGAAGAACGGACTGCTACTCGCTTTGACGCGCGGGCGGTGCCTCGCGTCCCGGCACAACGCTGCGCACGATCACGTAAAGAACGGGAATGAAGAGCAGGTTCAATGTAGTGGCCGCGATCATGCCGCCGAAGACGGTGGTGCCCACGGAAATGCGTCCAGCGCGTCCTGCGCCCTGCGCGAGCACCAGTGGGATGACTCCAAGGATGAACGCGAAAGAGGTCATCAGGATGGGGCGCAGGCGAATCCGGGCGGCTTCGACGGCGGCTTCGACAAGGGAAAGGCCTTGCGCGCGCAGTTGCTCAGCGAATTCGACAATCAAGATAGCGTTCTTGCTGGCGAGACCGATGAGCATCACGAGCCCGATCTGGCAGTAGACATCGTTCTGTAAACCACGCAGGGCCTGCGCGCCCAACGCGCCGAGCAACGCCACCGGCACGGCCAGAAGCACGATGAACGGCAAAACGTAACTTTCATATTGCGCGGCGAGCGTCAGATAGACCACCACGAGGCCCAGGACAAACAAAATGAGCGCCTTGCCGCCGGATTCGATTTCTTCCAACGAGAGCCCGCTCCATTCGAACGTCATGCCGTTCGGCAGGACTTTCTTCGCCAGCGCTTCCATCGAAGCAATGCCTTCGCCGGAGCTGTGTCCCGGCGCCGCCGAACCGTTGATTTCCGCGGAACGAAACAGATTGTAGTGGCGAATGACTTGCGGATTCGCCGTTTGCTCCACGGTCACCAGATTGTCGAGCGAAATCATTTTGCCGGTATCCGAGCGCAGGTAATATTCGCGAATGTCTTTAGGCTGCGATCGGAACTGGCTGTCGGCCTGCACGTAAACGCGGTAGGAGCGGTTGTTGAAATCGAAGTCGTTGACGTACACCGAGCCCATGTAGACCTGCAGCGCGTCGGTGATCTGGGTGAAAGGCACTTGCAGGCTCTTCGCTTTTTCGCGGTCGATGTGCACGATGTACTGCGGATCGTTGGCCGTGAAGCTGCTGAAGAGGCCGACCAGATCCTTGCCGGCGTTTCCTTCGGCCGCCAGTTTGTTAGCGGTGGCTGCGAGCGTCTGCAGCGAATTGCGTCCCAAATCT
>QHYJ01000359.1 GCA_003223255.1 Acidobacteriota bacterium
CACGGCCCCACTGAACGAATGCCTGGAGTTTATCACAGTGGGCGAACGAGAGTCTTGGTTTCAGGAACGATTGAACGATTTCATGCAGAAACAAATGTCCTATAAACGTATATAAGAAAGAAGAACGGGCGCAGCAAGCTGCGCCGCTAGAGCGACTTGCCGAGGAAAACGTGAGCTCGGCAATTCCGGCGCAAAGGCTTGCCAAACGTATCCTGATCGTACTGCTTGCGGCGTTGGGGCTGGCTTATCTTGGCGACTTGCTGTGGTTTCGCGCGCGGCTCCTTCATCCCAAACCGGTGGATCCGCTGGAGTCGTTCACCGGCCCGCGCGTGCTGGCGATTCCGCAGAAAGGCGGGAAGACCAGCTACGAAATTGACCAGCAAAATCCGGTGCAGACCACCACTTGCGCACGCTCCTTGTTTCCGCACTCAGGATTTTCGCCCTGTTGGTACGTGAAACCGCGGCTAAATCAGCCGATACCGATGTGATGTTCCCCGCAGGGCGAGCTGCGCTCCAAGAACATGAGGCGCGTCTCCTAAGGGGGCCCCTACAAGAGAAGCACGGGTCTGAGACCTGTCGCTAGGGTGGGATTCACCGGCTGCCGCTTCTTTCTTTGGCGCTCTCACGACTTGCACCGAGCATTTCGCATGGCGCAGCACGGCGCGCACGGTACTCCCCAGCGCCATGCGCTCCAGCGCATTCAGCCCATGCGAGCCCACCAGCACTAAGTCGGCACGCCATTCGTCTGCGTATTTGCAGATTGCACGCCGCGGATTGCCGAGAACGACATTTATGTTCGTTCGCCAACCGGGGGCTTCGAACTTTGTGGCGGCTTCCTCCAGAAAGTCACCGGCCGCCTCTTTGGTTTCTTCAAACAGTGCGGGCGCATGCGTGAAGAAGAAAGGATCCACGACGGTGATGAGACAGAAGTGTGTGCCCCGCGGCCAGGGGCGCTCCAAGATTTCCTGGAGCACGATCTCTGATCCCTTCGAACCATCGATTGACACCAAGACTTTCATTGCCCACCTCGCTCTCCCTTCCTGTGTTGTGTCTTGCTCTTACGTGTCCACAGTTGCAGTTCAGGGTTTCGCGTTCTGCGTTTGCCGCGATCTGGGGAAGGGTCTTGCGTGCCGGGCTCGTCCGGTTCCGAAGGCTGGGGCAAAATCCCACACTTAGACCAAGACATGTTGGAAAGTGCATGACGGTGGCCGAACCAAAAGTGGGATTTCTTAGCGGGATTCGCTCATGGGAAAAGAGACAGCAGGGCGGGAGAGAATGTGAGGCTAGGATTCGTGGGGTTTTGGCCCCGCTTTTGGGTTATTCCGCCCAGCGTTGCGCGATGCTGAGCGGGGCAAGGATCAGTTCTTTGCGGGTTCCCTCGGAGGGATTTCCGCGTAGCCAGGCGCCGCTTCTTTCAGATTGGGTTCCACGTTGGCGGTAACGTCGCCGATGGCCCAGCGGATTCCTCCGCCCAGCAGATTCAGGAAAAAGTCATTCTTCCAATTCTCGGGGCGGTCTCCGATCGCGGTGTAGAAGACGCCCCCTCTGCCGTGCATCCGTGCCCATGTAGCGGGATAAGGCGCGCGCTGGTAGCACGCGCCCTTCATGCCGTGTGTGTCCAGAGTCAGGATCACGTGCAAATCCGACGCAAAATCTTTCAGCGAATACCACTCGTCGTTAAAAGGGACGGGCGAGGTCACGCCTTCCAGCCCAGGAAAGTGCGGGTCGTTCACGATTAAGTGAGTGTCCTGCAGGCGCGGCGTGCTTCCGTGAATGATGAACTCGCCGCCCAGCATCTTTAAGTAAGGATCCTGCTGCTCCCCGTGGGCGATGTAGCGGTTCGAAAGGTCTTTCGGGTCCGGCTGTGGATGAAACGTGTCCGCGGCAGCATGGATACCCACAAGTCCCATGCCTCCCTCGATGGCTTTCAGCAAGTTTTGCTTTCCGGCGGGCGACATCGGAGGCTTGCCGTCCGTGCCCATCGTCGTGAGGTCACCGGTGGTGAAAAAAACGAGGGCGGCATAGGAATGAAATTGTTTGTCGTCGAAAATCCGGCCGTCCTTCGTCACGCCGACGTGAAATCCGTGTTTATCGCCGAGAGCGGTCACGGTGTCGTCGACGATGCTGGGCTTTCCGTTGACGCGCTTCACCACGTCGTGTTCAAAACCCGAGGATTTTGTAAATACGAGGACGGATTTTTTCTGCGCGGCAGGCAGGCGCTTCGCAAGCGCCAGACCTGCGCTCGTTAGCGCCGCTGCTCGAAGAAAGTCCCTGCGTCCTGTGATTGCACTCATGATTTGCTCTCAGTGTTATTTCAAGGTTGATCTTTGTCTACCTACCGCAGGCGAGATCTGAGGAATGCGATTCCTTCTAAAAGCAGATTCCTCGCCGCGCCTGCCTTTGGAGGCAGGCTCGGAATGACAGGCTAGAGGCTTTTGCCTAAACATGTTAATGATGGTCTTCCGCATGCGCGCGGCCGGGAAACTTTTCATACACATAGTCTCCCGTCCAGCCCAATTCGCGCATGCCCACTTCCGAAGAATAATACGCTCCCCTGACCCAGGCTTTCAGATTTTCGAAGTGGGCGTAAAGCGAAGATTTCTTTTGCGCCGCAGCTTTTCCCGAATCCTCCGGCATCTCCGGTTTCGTCGAAGCATCTGTCAGGAATGCGTTTTTCTGTTCTTCATTGAGGGCAGGGAAGCTCTTCCCAAATCGTTTTTGAACCTCGGCGTCCAGTGACGCCAGGGATTGCACGAATTTGCGCCGGTTCTCCGTTTTGTCCACACTGAGCAGAAGATCAATGAACCGGCTCACGTGCGCGCGGGTTGATTCGGGCACGATGCTCTCGGCGATAGCCGTCAATAGTTCCGCTTGTTGCGAACTCAGGAAGATGGGTTTCCAGTTCGCGGCTCCAAGCTGCTCCGCGTCAGCGAAAACCGCATCACGGTTTCTCAACAACTCATAAACAGGATGAGAAGTCGCCACGAACGGCCACGCCGCTCCCGCGCCGGCGCCAGCCAGCAGCCGCTGCACCATTTTCCGCCGCGTCAGCTGGCTGCTCGCCGCATTTCCGCTTTGGATCACGGGCAAGCCTTGTTCGTTATTTCTGGTCATGTTGTTGCCGTCTCTCAATGCCCGAGGATGGTATCACGGTAACGCCCGGTTCCCAGTTTTTCATAATCATCAAACGGTCGTTCCAGTATCGCTCAATTGACCCGGCTGAGGCCCCCTGCTAGCATCCGTTTTTCACTGAGACCACATGCCCCAAAGACAACACCACCTTTACGACGTCATCGTTGTGGGTTCCGGGGCCTCCGGGGGATGGGCGTGCAAACGCTTGGCGGAAGCGGGATTGAAGGTCGCGCTTCTCGAAGCCGGCAAACCGCAGTCCGACGAAAAGTTTTCCGGACACAAGCCCGCTTTCGAACAGAAGTACCGCAACAGGGCCGGAAGTTTTGCGCAAGACACGGCCGGTCCAGTCCAGGTTTGCCTGCAGCAAATACAACGCGGACTGGTTCGTCAACGATCTCGAGGAACCATACACGACTCCTACCGACAAGCCGTTCCTCTGGATGGGCCGCTTGCGCGTGACCGGGGGACGGACCAACGTTTGGGGCCGCGTGTACCTGCGCTACAGCGA
>QHYJ01000084.1 GCA_003223255.1 Acidobacteriota bacterium
ATTTTGCTGGCACAGTCGTCGCACATGGCCGCATAGCGATTGAGTGGCAAGCCACACCACTCGCACTTCCCCTCGGCGCGCCGGGCAATCTGCCACCGCCGCTGCCGGGACACCGCCTTTACGTCGACTAGGCTCCCATGCGGATATTGCAGGCTCCTCTTTCTGCCGCGTTTCATCCTCGCGCCTCGCCTCCCCTTTTCTCTAATGCGAACTCTGTGCTCCGGCTCTGTGCTCTCTGTGTTAAGTCCCAATCTTTTCTCGCCACTCGTCACTCGCCACTTTCTACCGATACTCCTCATCCACCATTCGAATCGCTCCATGCTCATCAAATACCACGTCAAACGCCTTGCCCTTCCGCACCAAAATCTCTCCAAACATTTTTTCTTGCACCAGCGCCACTGCCTGCAATTTCACCATTTCCAGCACCGCCAGAAACGCCACGATCATCGCGTGCCGCGACGGACACGCCTCGAAAAATTGGATCAGGTTCACCGCATTTTCCGCGCTCGCAATAATCTGCGCGCGCAACTGCGCGATCATCTGCGCCACCGTGAACTGCTCGTGCTGCAGCTCGATTCGAACGACTTCTTTGCGCCGCTCCAGCACTTGCTGAAAAACTTTCACCAAGTCCACTAGCGAAACCACCAGATCGCCCTCGGTCTCCGGGTCCTGGTACAGCGACATGTCCGGCTTCGACCACACGTTTTCTTCAATCTGCTGCTTCTGGTACAAAAGTTGTGCGGCGTTCTTGAATTTTTCGTGTTCCACCAGCCGTTGCACCAATTCGGCGCGCGGGTCCGCCGCTTGCTCTTCCGGACTCGCCAGCGGGTCCGGAGGCAGCAGCATTTTGCTCTTGATGTAAATCAACGTCGCCGCCATGTAAATAAATTCCGCGGAAACGTCCACGTCCAATTCTTCCAGCTTGTGCAGGTAATCGAGGTATTGCGCGGTGATCGCCGAGATTCGAATGTCGTGGATGCTCATCTTCTGCTGTTTGATGAGATCCAATAAAAGATCCAACGGACCTTCGTACATCGGGATCCGAATCTTGTAACCGCCGCCTCCGTCCACGCCTCTGTCGCTTAACACTTCTTCTTTGTTGCGGGAATTGCTTTCGGCCGGGCCTGGTTCCGCTGACGCGGCCATTCCGTCAGCGACCTGTCCCGCACCTCCCTCAACTCGCTGCTGCGCGGTTTTCTCCGCCGTGTTGTCGGCGCGGATGTCCGGGCGCTCCTGCGCGTTCTTCTCCGCGGAGCTCTCCGCTCCCTCTCCTGCATTTTTCCCCGTCAACTTGTGTTCCGGCGTCGCCATTGTTCCTTCTTTATGCTTTATGTAGCGCCGGGCTTTACCCGGCATCTTTTCTTTTCTGCGCTTCCTGTGCGTGCTCTGCGTTTCGTTTTGTTATTCTTTGCCCGCCACTCGCCACTCGCCACTCGCCACCACTTTTCTCTTTTTCTCCCAGCCGAAGACGGCTTCGCGCACGCGCTCCATGGTGCCTTCGGCCACTTTGCGCGCGCGCTTCGAACCGTCATCGATCACTTCCAGCACGCGCGCCGGATGCCGTTCGAATTCCAGGCGGCGCTCGCGCACCGGCGTGATCCACTCAATCAAATGGTCTGCCATCTTTGCTTTGCACTCGATGCAGCCGATCCCCGCCGTGCGGCAGCCATGCGCGGCCCAATCCAGCGTCTCTTTCGTCGAGAACAGTTTATGCCAGTCGTACACTGGACAAACATCCGGGTTTCCAGGATCGGTACGTCGCTTCCTGGCCGGGTCGGTCACCATCACTTTGGTTTTCGCGCGAATGTCCGCGTCGCTCTCGCTTAGCATGATGGTGTTGCCGTAACTCTTCGACATCTTCCGTCCGTCGAGCCCCGGCACCCGCGGCGTTTTCGTCAGCATCGATTCCGGTTCCGTCAGTTTTTCTGAGTAAGAGAAATATTCTCCAGAGGCTTCCATCTTGTCCAGAAAGTTTTGGATACCCCATTCCATTGCCGCTGCTTTGCTGTTAGCTCGATACGCGCTCTCAATTTCTTCTATCGACGCACCACGTAAAGACGGCAAATGGTTCTTGAAATTCTCCAACGCGGCCTTATTTTTTCGTAGCCCCTCAAGATTCACCTCTAGACCGAAAAACGTGTTGAATCGCCGCACGATTTCCCGGCTTGTCTCCACATGCGAAACCTGGTCCTCCCCCGTCGGCACAATCAACCGCATTCCCGACTCGCCATACATCACAATGTCTGCACATTGGAGCACCGGGTAGCCCAGGAACCCGTAATTGTGCAGGTCCTTGTCCTTGATGTTTTCCATCGCCTCTTTGTACGTCGGCACGCGCTCCAGCCAACCCAGCGGCGTCACCATGGACAGCAGCAGATGCAGCTCCGCATGTTCCGGCACCAGCGACTGCAAGAAAAGCACGCTCTTGGCGGGATCAAGTCCTCCCGCCAAGTAGTCGGTCATAATTTCGATGGTGTTCTGGGCGATGCCCGATGTGTCCGCGTAGTCGCTCGTCAGCGAGTGCCAATCCGCAATGAAGTAGAAGCACTCATACGCCGGTTGCCCCGCCGCTTCCTTCCTTTGTAGGGGCGCAGCATGCTGCGCCCCAGCTTGGCTACCAACACCGCTGCTCGGCAACACTTCATTCTGCAAACGCACCCAATTCGCCAGCGCGCCAAAATAATTCCCGATGTGCATGCGTCCGGTCGGACGCATGCCGCTCAGCACGCGCGCCTTTTGGAGTGCGGGGGCCTTGCTCCCGCTTTCGCCACCCTTCCCTTTATCCTTTGTTGTCACCCGGTGCTCCTATTCCCAAGTCACTGCGCCCAAATACAAGCCAAGAGAGATTCCTCGACTGCGCAGGCTCAGTCAGCACTCCGTTTTCCATACGCCGCCGCGAATCGTGCAAGAAGGGACACAGGGCGCTGCGCCCCCACATGCGGCGGGGCAAAACCCGCCGCTACACCGTCCCAACCAAGAAAACCGCACCGGCAAGAGTGCCTGTGCCGCGCAAACCTCAATTCGCGGCGACCTTTTGTTTTTCCGGTGCGCCAAGCAGTTCGCGCGCGATGATCATGCGCTGCACCTCGCTCGTCCCTTCGTAAATCGTCAGCACGCGCGCGTCGCGGTACATGCGCTCGACGTCCGTCTCGCGCGAATACCCCGCGCTGCCATGCACCTGCACCGCCTTGTACACCACGCGATTCACCATTTCGCTCGCGTACAGCTTCGCCTTCGACGAAGCCGCACCGAGCTTCGTGGGATGCGCATCTTTCAGCCACGCCGCGTAATGCGTCAGCCCGCGCGCCGCCTCAATCTCGGTCTGCATGTCCGCGATCATCCATTGAATCGCCTGGAACTCGCCGAGACTCTTCCCAAACGCCCTGCGCTGCTTCGCGTACTTGATGGTTTCTTCGAGCGCGCCTTGCGCCAGCCCCACGGCCTGCGCGGCAATGCCAATGCGCCCGCCGTCCAGGGCGCTCAGGGCAATCTTCAGGCCCTGGCCTTCTTCGCCCAGGCGGTTCTCCGCCGGCACCACGCAATCATTCAGCAAAATCTCGACAGATGGCGAGGAATGCTGCCCCATCTTTTCTTCGTGGCGCCCCCGGCGAAATCCCAGAAAACCTGGCTCGACCAAAAACGCGCTGATGCCCTTCCCGCCCGCCGCAGGATCGGTCTTCGCAAAGACAATCAGCACGTCCGCCGCGTTGCCGTTGGTCACCCAGGTTTTCGTTCCATTCAGCTTGTAAACATTTCCCTCGCGCACCGCGCGCGCCTGAATTCCCGCCGCGTCGGAGCCCGCCGTCGGCTCGGTTAGGCAAAACGCCCCAAGCGTTTCGCCCGTGGCCATGCCCCGTAAATAGTTTTTCTTCTGCGCCTCGTTGCCGAACATGAGCAGCGGCGCCTGCACCGCCGAATTCGTCACGCCAATCGCCGTGGACATCGCCGTGTGCACGCGCGCCACTTCCGCGAGCATCAGCACGTAGGAAACGGTGTCCAGCCCCGGCCCGCCCCACTCTTCCGGCGTCAGCATGCCGCAACAGCCCATTTCGCCGAGTTTCTGGATGGCTTCGGCGGGAAATTTTTCCTGCTTTTCCCATTGCTTGACGAACGGGCGCACCTCGGTCTCCATGAATTGGCGGACGGTGTCGCGAATCAGTTTTTGGTGGTCGCTAAGCGAGAAGTCCATCGTATCGGCGGCGCGCCCCATGTAGCGCCGGGCTTTAGCCCGGCATCTTCGCACACATTCGGCCTGGGACTCAGCACAAGAAGTGTACGCACGATGCTAACACGCCCAGCCGAGAAGCAGAAAGAGAAGCAGTCAGGCAGAAGCTGGATTTCAACACAAGTTCGCAGAGCCTAGTAGCAGGAGGGGCCGCCGCGCTCCGCTAAGCTGTGGGTCAGGCCTTCGCGGCGGCTTCGTGCAGTTGCTGGTACTCGTTTTCGATAGCTTTGTCGGACGCCAACACGGTCCGCGGAAGGTCGTAATGATCCTCCACCAAGGTGAGCAGGTTCTTAATGGATTGCAGCGCGCCTTCGATGTCGTTGCTGGTGACGGCAGGCAACGTCAGACGCAAAATTCGAGAATCTCTTCCGGCCAGCGCACTTCGGCCAGGTGGCCGGCTTTGCTGCGCTCCACGAGCCGCAAAGTCCCTTGGTCGGCGAGGCGCCGCACTGACTCACGCGTCCCCTTGTCGGAGAGGTGCACGGCAAGTTTTCGGTCTGTAAGCAAATGATTCAAAAGACTTTGCACGCAAACGAGAAATACCGGGCGCCAGAAGTCGGTCTGTTTGGGGCGCGAGGCGTGAGTGCTCCAAGATTTTCATGCAGCGCCGCGCGTCCTGGCCAAACTAAGGTTTCGCGAGCGCCGGCGTGAACCATTATAGGGGCATGAAATCCATCCTCTTCGCCCTCGATTCCCAGGCGCAAGCCTAAACACCGCTCCCTGCCTATTTCCCCTCTCTTTGCCCGCTCTCGGCTCCTCTTGACAACCAGTAGGAGAAGCGTATGCTCCTCCTGGTAGCCAGGGGGAAAGGTTTTGATGCCAGACAAGCCAAGCGATCTCGTTCAGGGCACTCTCGATATGCTCATCCTAAAAACGTTGGCCCTCGAACCTACGCACGGATACGGGATTTCCGTTCGAATCGAACAGATGAGCAAGGGCGTCTTTCGCCTCAATGCTGGCTCCTTGTTTCTAGCAATTCAGCGATTACAAAGGGATGGGCTAATCCAGGGCGAATGGAAGCCAACCGAGAATAACCGGCAAGCGAAGTACTACGCTCTGACGGCAAAGGGACGAAAGAGGCTCGATAACGAAACGCGAGAATGGGGCCGGCAGGCCGCTGCAATCGGCAGAATTTTGGAGGCTTCGTAGCTTGGTGCTGAAGTCAAAACCTCCAGACAGGTCATTCCGAGCGCGGGGTTTGCCGAGGAATCTGCTTTTTCTAAGGAGTTTCAATCCATGCTGCGAAACATAGCGAGTGGGCTGCGATCCCTGTTCCGAAAGGAACACGTGGACCGGGAGTTGAATGAGGAACTGCGCACCTACTTGGAAATGGCATCGGCGGAGAAGATAAAGCAAGGCATGAGCCGTAAGGATGCCGTTCGCGCCGTGCGCCTGGAGCGGGGCAGCCTGGAAGTTACGAAGGAAGTCGTCCGTTCTGCCGCCTGGGAGTCTTTTGTAGAAACGTGCTGGCGCGATCTGCAGTTTGCTGCCCGTATGCTCCGCAAGAACCCGGGCTTTACGACAGCAGCTGTGCTGGCGATTGCCTTGGGCGTGGGGATCAATGTGGGGATCTTTTCCGTGCTGAATGGAGCCATGTTGCGTCTGCTACCGATTCCTCGCGCGAAACAGATTGTGAGTGTGGACCAGACTTTTCACGGACGATTCCAGCGCGACACTCACGGCGAGACGAGCATGTTCTCGTATGCGGAGTACCTCGACTATCGCGATCACAATCAGGTCTTTTCGGGGCTCCTGGCCTATGAGCCATTCATCGAAGCAACCCTTGCCGGCGGTAAGTTGCAGCGACTTTTGGGGACCGCGTCCACCTGCAACTATTTCGAAGTTTTGGACGAGCACCCGGCACAGGGACGCGGCTTTGTCGGTTCGGATTGCGCCGCGCCGGGCGAAAACGCCGTGGTGGTGATCGGCGACGCATTGTGGAAAGGGACGTTCGGAGGCGACCCTGCACTGGTGGGAAAGAGAATCCTGCTGAACCGCGCGGCGTTTACCGTGATTGGCATTACGCGGCCAGGGTTCACCGGCACGGAACCGTTCCCGAGCGCGTTTTGGGCGCCCATTACCATGCAAAAGGCTCTGGACTCCGGCCGCGATTACTTGGCAAGTGATAATGTGAGCTGGCTGGCGATGCTGGGACGCGTGCGGCCTGGCGTAACGATGCAGCAGGTGCGTGCGGACCTCGCGGTCATCGCCGGACGCATTGATCAAAGCCATCCTGGCCGCACTACTTCGCTGGGGATCGCCAGAGCAAGATTTTTCAGCCGAGCCGACGAACGGGAGGTCCTGGTCCCGGTTGCTTCAGTAATCTTCGCTGCTTTCGGACTCGTGTTGTTGATTGCTTGCGCAAACGTCGCCAACCTTCTGCTAGCGCGTGCTTCCGTGCGCCACAGGGAGATCGCATTACGGCTATCTATCGGCGCCAGCCGTGGGCGTCTGGTGCGCCAGTTACTAACAGAGAGCCTTCTGCTTTCCTTGTTCGGAGGGGCACTGGGATCGGTGCTTGCTCTTTGCTCTTTCGCGAGCATCACCCGGTTCGTGGTCTCTCGCCTGCCGCATGAGTTTTCAACTCTTACGGTGAACGTTGCGCCGGACTTTCGTGTCCTTGCCTACGCGCTGGCCCTGACCGTTTTCACTGGAATTGTGTTTGGACTCGTTCCGGCTTTGAAGAGCTCGCGGCTGGACTTAAACACCGCGTTGAAGGAAGACAGTGCACATTCCGGCGAGGGAAAGAAGGGTGGGCTCGTGAGGAGCACCTTGGTGGGGGCGCAGATCGCTGTGTGCATGATCTTGCTGCTGGCGTCTGGACTGCTGCTACGCGGGCTTTACTACGCCCAGACGGTCGATCCTGGATTTGAGGTGAAGGACATCGCGGGCGCATTTCTCAATCTCCGAGCGCAAGGCTACGACGAAAGCCGCGCGACCGCGTTTGTGCAGGGGTTGCGCGAGCGCATCGCAGCTCTTCCGGGTGTATTCGAAGTTGCGCAGGCAGAGTGCGCGCCGCTGAGCCACGACTGGAGCGCCGACGAATTCACCGTGCCTGGCCGGACGGATAAGACTGGGATCGAGTACAATCATGTTTCGCCGGAATATTTCTCCGTGGTGGGCATTCCTATCGTGCGGGGCCGCGGTTTCACGCAAGCGGAGGCGCGCAACGACGCCACGGTAATCATCGTCACGGAATCAACGGCACAGCGTCTTTGGCCGGGACAAGATCCATTGGGCAAAACACTGCGCGCGGGCAACGGGTACGAAGCTACCGTGATCGGGGTCGCTCGCGATGCGCAAGTCTCTCATCTTGGTCAACTCAACGATCCTTATCTTTATTATTCCGCTGGGCCGCGAGATAACCTCCGCACCTATGTTCTACTTCGCTTCGCCGGAGGCTACCCGACGATCGCGAAGGGTATTCGCCAGGCGGTTCACGCACTCGATGCGGACGTGCCCGTCGATATAAACACGGTCGACGACTATCTCGAAGTGTGGCGGATCCCTTCGCGCATTGTAGCTGCGCTGTCGACTGGACTAAGCGGCTTGGCCCTGCTGCTTGGCTCGATCGGGATATATGGAATGGTGTCGTACGGCGTGAGCCGCTGTGTGCGCGAGATCGGCATCCGCATGGCGCTCGGCGCCGACGGCGCCGATGTCATGAATCTCGTGCTGCGACAAGCTATGCGCCCCGTGCTGATCGGCGCGCTTGTGGGCATGATCGCGTGTGCCGTCGTGTCCCAAGTCCTCTCCAGCATGCTCTTTGGCGTCAGCGCACATGACGCTATCGCATTCATTTCTGCACCGCTAATTCTGCTGGTAGTGGCCCTGGGCGGCAGTTATATTCCGGCGCGAAGGGCGATGCGCGTTGATCCCATGGTCGCACTTCGTTACGAATAACTCATGGTTTTTTCAGAACCACAACGAAGGAGGAAAGGAGCCGGGCCCGATGCTTTGTTTTCAACGAGATAGCCGGCTTCTTTCTTAGGCGTGAGGGACCATGTCTTTGCTCCGAAACATGGTAACCGGACTTCGATCACTGTTCCACAGGGAGCAAGTGAACCGGGAATTAGCCGAGGAACTAGGGGCCTACCTGGAGATGGTAGCCGAAGAAAAGAGGAAGCAAGGCACGACCGGCGAGGAAGCGCTTCGCGCCGTACGCCTGGAGCGCGGCAGCCTTGAACTTGCAAAGGAAGTCGTGTGGTCTGCCCGGTGGGAATCCTTTGTGGAAACCTGTCTGCAAGACCTGCACTACGGCGCGCGTATACTGCGGAAGTCGCCCGGCTTCGCCGCAGTTGCCGTCCTCACCCTCGCGCTCGGCATCGGAGCGAACACCGCCATCTTCTCGGTCGTCTATACCGTTCTGCTGAAAGCCTTGCCGTATCCGCAAGCCGACCGCCTCGTGATGGTCTATGAAAACCTCCCGCTTCCCAACTACCAGAACAACCGCAACACTCCCTCGCCTGGAAATTTCTCCGACTGGTCGGCCCAAAACACCGTCTTCGAGAACATGGCGGCGTACAGCAACCGCAGCTTCAACGTCACGGGCACGGGCGAACCGGTGCGGATCGAAGGCGAACTCGTCTCCGCTGCATTCTTCCCCACGCTTCGAGTGAATGCGGCGCTCGGCCGCGTTTTTATTCCCGAAGAAGATCGCCCCGGCAGCTCGCACGTCGCAGTGATGAGCGACGGCCTATGGAGGAGCCGCTTCGGCGCTGATCCGCGAGTCCTGGGCAAGAAGATTTTTCTCGACGACCAAGCCTACGAAATCGTAGGTGTCCTGCCGCCCGGGTTTCATTTTCCCGATCCTGACGATCAACTCTGGGCGCCGTTGGGGCTGACCCCGGAGGAACGAATCAGTCGTCGCAGCCATTTTTTAGATGTGTTCGCGCGGCTCAAACCAGGTGTGACCCTCGCGCAGGCACAAACGCAAATGAATCTGGTTGCCCGGCATCTGGCGGAGCTTTACCCGGATTCCAATGCGGGGGTCGCCGCTGAAATCGTGCCGCTGCGCGAGGATATCGCCGGGGCGGTGCGCCCTGCTTTGCTCGTGCTTGTTGGGGCGGTGGCGCTGGTCCTGCTGATCGTTTGCGCCAACATCGCGAACTTGCTGCTGGCGCGGGCGTCCGCGCGTTTTCGAGAGATTGCCGTGCGCCTGGCTCTGGGCGCTGGCCGCGCGCGGGTTGTGCGGCAGCTGCTTACCGAAAGCGCCCTCCTGGCTCTGCTTGGCTGCGGGTTAGGGGTGTTGCTGGCGCACTGGAGTCTCGGTGCCCTCAAAGTCCTTGCGGCGTCAAACCTTCCTCGCGCCGAAGAGTTCAACCTGAGTGGGCCAGTTCTTCTATTTAGTTTGGCGATTTCGCTGGCGGCGGGACTTGTCTTCGGCGTATCTCCCGCTTTCGAGGCTGCTCGCGGCAAAGTGCAAGATGCGCTGAAGTCGGGTTCGCGCGAATCCGCAGACGCTTCGCGGCTGCGCACGCGCAGCCTCTTGGTGGTTCTCGAGACCGCTCTCGGCTTTCTGGTGGTGATTGGGGCGGGGCTTCTGGTGCGGAGTTTCCTCCGCCTCGAGCAAGTCCGCCTGGGATTTCAGCCCGAGGGCCTGCTCACGTTCCGAGTGATTCCGCGCGGCGACAGGTACAATGAACTGACGCAACGCACAATCTTCTATCACCAAGTCATCGAGAAATTGCGGGCGCTCCCTGGCGTGCAGTCCGCCGCCGCCGTGAGGTTCATTCCTCTGACCTTAGCGACGGGCCGCAAGGATTTCATGATCGAGGGCCGCGCGCCCAGCGGCCCAGGCCAACTTCCGCTAGCCGCCTACGACATCGTGACGCCGGAATACTTTCACACCATGCACGTCCCGCTGCTGGAAGGCCGCGATTTCTTCTGGAGCGATTCGCCGCAGACACAGCCGGTGGCCATCATCAATGAAGCCATGGCGAAACACTATTGGCCCGGTGAGGATCCGCTCGGGAAAAGGTTCCACCTGTACGGCCGGGACGACAATTTCCCTTGGATGACGATCATCGGTGTCGTCGCCGATGTTCGCGAGTTCAGTCCGACCAGAGAAGCCGAGCCGATCATGTATTTCCCCATCGCGCAATTTGCCTATCCCGATGGAATCTTGCGCGATTGGGTCGTGCGCACCACTGGCGATCCCGTGCGCATCGCTTCGAGCGTGCCCGCCGCGGTCTGGTCGGTGGATAAGAATCTGCCCGTTACGCGAATGCGCACGATGGAAGAAGTTCGTTCGATCTCCTTAGCCTCTCAGCGGATGAATCTTCTGCTCTTTGGACTTTTCGCTGCGCTTGCTTTGGCGCTCGCGACCATTGGCATCTATGGCGTGCTCGCTTACAGCGTCGCACAGCGCACGCGCGAAATTGGCATCCGTCTCGCCCTCGGCGCACACCGCAAGGATGTGCTCCGCCTCGTGATCAGCCAAGGCATGCGCCTAGCCTCGCTCGGCATTTTGCTTGGGCTGTTCGGAGCTTTTGCATTGACTCGTCTTATGTCCGGCATGATTTACGGCGTGAGCTCCACAGATCCAGTGACCTTTGTCGCGGTGGCAGCGCTGCTCGGAGTCGTTGCTATCGCGGCGTGCTACATCCCCGCGCGCCGTGCGACCCGCGTCGATCCCATGGTGGCCTTGCGGTACGAATAGTTCGCGCTGTCCTTTTTCGCTCGGGCCTGCTCTGCTCCTTTTTCCGAATCCGCCCGCGGTGCGCTGAATACGTCATTAGGGCGATCAGGAAAAGGTTTGAAGAGTTCCCCGAGGCGGTTTTGGCGTGGACACTATGCCACCGGGGCGGAGGCGAGTTCGCGCGAGAGCTTTGCGGGAGCCAGCGCGAGCAGGACTGCGCCGATGACACCGAGGGCAAGGACGCCCCACAACTCTCCGCGCGGGATCGGATTGTAGTAAACCTGCACGGCCATTGACGCCCGCATGCGCAAAACTCGACCACGCCGTGAACGCGATCAGGCTGCGATTCACCGGTGATCACTCCGTCGCCTGAAAGGCGACGGCTTCTCGCGGCACGCATGAGGCGACATCCTCTACGTTATGCCGCGAACGCCCGATCCGGGCGCGTTGCAGTATGACTTGCGCGCTGACCACGTCACGAGGCGCCGA
>QHYJ01000360.1 GCA_003223255.1 Acidobacteriota bacterium
CCAGACGATTTACGGCCTCGATCTTGCCCGTAACCACTACCCCTTCTCGTTTATCTATTATTACGTACCCGCGGTCTTTTTATATGCGGGTGTGCTCTGGGCGTCCTACCGGAGCCATGTGAAGGGAAAGATCGCCTGGAAAGGCAGGGAATACTCCATCGGGGCCCCAGAATCGGTAAAATAGCTATCGGCAAAACTATGGTTCTTCTAACGCGAAAAATCGAGTTTTCGGCGGCGCATTTCTATAACAACCCGAATCTTTCGGCCGAGGAGAACCGTCGAATCTTTGGGAAGTGCAACAATCCCCATGGCCACGGGCACAACTACGCGCTGGAAGTGACCGTGGCAGGGGAGCCGGATCCAGTGACCGGCATGGTGTTGGACCTAAAGGAGTTAAAGGACATCCTGGAGCGCGAAGTGATGCAGCGCATGGATCACCGCCATCTCAATTACGAAGTGCCGGAGCTGGCCCGGCAGATTCCCACGTGCGAAAACATTGCGCGCGTCATCTGGCAGTTGCTCGAGCCAAGGATCACGCAAGGGAAATTACACCGCGTCCGGCTCTATGAATCGCCGGATCTTTTTGCCGATTGTTACCGCAACGGCGCTAGCGGAGCAGGGAATTGAGGAGCGGGGTACGGGCATGAACAGGGATGCGCTTCACGTGGAACTTGGCCGCCGATACCGGTTTGCGGCCTCGCATCGGCTGCACAGCCCGCATCTGAGCGAGGAAGAGAATTACCGCGTCTTCGGGAAATGCGCTAATCCTTACGGACACGGCCACAATTATGTTCTGGAGGTCAGTCTCTCGGGAAGGATTGATCCTGCCACGGGCATGATCGCCAATCTTGCGGACTTGGACGCCTTCGTCGAACAGCAGGTGCTCGAACAGTTCGATCACCGCTCGCTCAACGAAGAAGTGGCTGCGTTTCGCGAAAAAGTTCCTACGACGGAAAACCTATGCATCGAAATCTTTTGCCGTCTGCAGAATTTTCCCCATGCCAGACTCGAACGCGTACGCATCCAAGAAACAGGCAATAACAGCTTTGAATATGCAGGAAACACGGAGGGTAACCACTCGTGACCAAGCCAACGGAAGAGATCCTGCTGAATGATAGAATCGACCGCAAAGAACTTAGCGCGAACACCATCGCGTGTCACGTCCGCGAGATGATCAAGACCATCGGGGAAGACCCAAATCGCGAGGGGCTGCGCAAAACGCCGGAGCGCTTTGAAAAAGCCTTCCGCTTCCTCACCAGCGGCTATCATCAAAACATCGATCACGTCTTAAACGGCGCGACGTTTAGTGTCGCCTACGATGAGATGGTCATCGTAAAAGACATCGAGTTCTTCAGCCTCTGTGAGCATCACCTTCTGCCATTCTTTGGCAAAGCCCACGTCGCTTATCTGCCGGACAAGCGTGTCCTCGGATTAAGCAAGATTGCGCGCCTCGTGAACATGTACGCGCGGCGCCTGCAGATTCAAGAGCGCTTGACGAGCCAGATTGCCGAGGCCATTCAGGAGAAAATTGCGCCGCAAGGTGTGGGCGTGATCGTCGAAGCGCGCCACTTGTGCATGCAGATGCGTGGTGTGGAAAAACAGTGCGGCCAGGCCGTGACCAGCTCCATGCTGGGCGCCTTCCGCCACAACAAACAGACGCGCGACGAGTTTCTGTCGCTCGTCAGTCAAACGAAGGCCTAACGGGCGGCCATTTTGGCGCTGGAAGCACTTCCCTTACTCCCTTACCGTGCCTAAATGGCGACCGATCACGCTTCCATCGTTATCGAAGAGGCTTCGTCTGCGGTTGTTTCGCGCTCGCTTGCTCGCTCCCACCGTTTCACGGTAATCCTGTGTTTTCTTTCGATTTATCTTATCTGGGGCTCGACCTATCTGGCCATTCGCTACGCGGTCGAGACCATTCCTCCGCTCTATACGGCTGGAATCCGCCACCTCACCGCGGGGAGCATTCTTCTTTTCTGGTGCCTGGCCAAACGCCTGCGGCCCACCTGGGCGCAAATTCGCGCCAGCGTGATCATCGGCGTGTTCTTTTTTCTGATCGGGCACGGCGCGCTCCACTGGGCGGAACAGAAGGTTCCCTCCGGCTTGGCCTCGCTGTTGATCGCCAGCGAACCGATTTGGGTTTTCCTGCTCTCGGCCGTCGCGGCCAGGCAGTGGCATTGGAACGGCGCGCTCTTGGCGGGAATTTTTTTGGGCCTTGGTGGCGCTGGCCTATTGATGGGGCGAAGTGCGCTGACGTCGGTCCCTGGCATGTTTGTCGGTTCTCTTGCCGTGGTGATCAGTGCCCTTTCCTGGTCCGTGGGAGTTGTTTATTCGCGGCGATCGCACTTATCGGGAAATCCCCTGTTGCTTTCGGCGCTCTCCTTGCTGGCTGGCTCAGCCCAGCTGCTTTTGGTGGGCACGATCGCCGGGGAATATCGGGGATTTTCCTTTGCGTCGGTCTCGCTCCGCTCTTGGCTTTCGCTGGGCTACCTCATCGTTTTCGGCTCCGTCGTAGCCTTTACTGCCTACAATTGGTTGATGGAACACTACTCGCCGACGCTGGTGGCCACGCACACGTACATCAATCCGATTGTAGCCGTGTTGTTGGGGTGGCTTTTGGCAGGTGAAGCTGTCACGGTGAACGTGCTGCTCTCGGCGGCCATGGTCATCAGTGCCGTGATGCTGGTGGACCGCGGCATGGCCCACTTGCCGAAACGAAGCTAGTCTCAATGAGACGTCCAGTTCAGGCTAGCTCTGTGCGGCCTGCCGATCACAAGCCGCACTCTTTTCAACATTCCAACTCTAAGGTCCCAAGGAGGAAGGAATTTACATCTTCGAGATGTCTACCGAAGCTCGCGTGGTCTCCCACTCCATGCGTAAGGTGCATCCCGACGCCGCTTTGTCGAAGGCAATGGTGAAGTCTTCGACCGGCGCCGACGTCGGTGAAACCTTCATGTCCACGCGAGCCAGTTCGTCGCTTTCATATTTGTAAGGGATACCCCATTCGCCGGTCTTCTTATTGATGATGAGCGTCCACTTCTCTTTGTTCGGAATGGCAAAAAGCGTGTAGTTGCCTGCCGGCACATGCTCGCCGCCGACCATTAGGTCCGCCGTGGTGACAAACGTCGTGGCTTCGTTGGCGCCAGCCCGCCACACTTCACCATAGGGCACCAAGTCTCCGAAAATCTTCCGGCCCTTCGCGCGCGGGCTCGAATAATCGACGGTAATCGACTTGCCGCCCCCCAAGTCACAGGTGGCTTTGGCCGGTGGACTCGGTCTCTTGCTCTTGTCTGTTTGGGCCGTCCCCAGCAGCGCCATCATCCCCACGGTCAAACATCCAGCGGCCAGAAATGCAACGGTTCTGTTCATGAGTGTTTCCTCCTCGAAAGCTTGCCGCAAACATTGAAGCGGATTTGCCAGCCCAGTGCAACCCCGAATCTCTTCTCTTTGACAGACGTTGCGAACTAGGAATGGTTACCAGGGTTTGACTTCTATGCGAAAGTTCCCCCAAAGGTCTAGATGTAGAGGTAATTCGGCGTGCCGATAAGATGGGTGACGTCACTGGGGGGGCGAATATGACGGAATCACGACGACGCTTGCTCATGACGGTCGTTGGCGCAGTAGGCTTCCTCACGGTTGAGCCTGTTCTGTCATGCCAACATAGGCAAACTAGGCCTCTGCCAACACCCCACCCCTATCCCAATGGCCGCGACCCCAACGCCGCTCCGGGCAACGACGAACCGAGTCGTCTGAATCGCGGGGCCATCGAGGAAGAGAACCTGCGAAGACTGCGCGCCGAAGCCGCCAAGCTTTACGAAATGGCGGGCGAGCTGAAGACGGAGGTCGAAAGAACCGATCCGCATGCCACTGTTTCCGTCTCTTTGATTAAAAAGACGCAGGAGATTGAAAAGCTTGCCAAACAAATTCGGGGCTTGGCCAAAGGTTTGTCCTAGCCCGAGTTTCCTACTTATAGCAGATTGAGCGAGTCAGAAGGTTGCGGAAAGCCGCGCCAGATGCGGGTTGGAGCGATTTCTTGCACTCCCCAATTCCTGTTGCCTAACTGTTTTCCTTATTCTTCCCTCGGGCACCGGGGGCAGTACAAGCTGGAGGATGGCTTTCGCACCATGAAAGATTCCGAAGCCTGTTGCTGGTGGCCCATGCATCATTG
>QHYJ01000361.1 GCA_003223255.1 Acidobacteriota bacterium
TGCCATCGTGTGGGTGGCTGCGCCCGGGGAAGGCATTATCTCGGCTTATCCTTTTAGCACCTACGCTGCCGGATGGCGTCCTTCAGTGCGCCATTTGTTTCCGGCGCGGGCGCTCTATTGCTGAACGTCGATCCGACAACCGTGTCCATGAGCCCCGGCACTGCTGCCGTCAACCCGGGACAGTCCGCCACGTACACTGTTTCCGTTACGCCCAGCGGGGGATTCAATAAAGTCGTGATGTTTAGTTGCTCCGGTCTGCCCGCCGGGGCTTCCTGCAATGTGGCGCCATCTTCCGTTACTTTGGATGGAACCCGTTCTTCGACAGCTCAGCTTGTTGTGACGACCACGAAGAACTCTGCTCTGCCCGATTGGCCACAATCGCGCATCGAGCAAAAGCTTAATCCCTGGAGCGGCGTAGCCCTCCTTTTGCTTTGGATTTTCCTCTGGTTCGGTTGGAGCAAACTTCTTGGGGTACGGCGTGCTTCCTTGCGGGCCCTTTGGCCAGCCGTGGCCGCGATTCTTCTCGCCGTGCTCTGCTCTTCCTGCGGAGGAGGCAGTTCGTCGATTGGGCCCGCGCCACCTCCGCCAGGTCCAACGCCAGCCGGAACCTCCGCAATCGTGGTGACGGGAACCTCAGGGAACGTAAGTCATGCCGCCACCGCCCAGCTCACCGTCAACTGAGCCAAGCCCAGCCACACGCCTGCTTCTGTGCGTGTGCACATCCGCGCTAGAGAAAAACTACTCCTGATTCTTGATTTCCGGGCTGGCCTGCTCGATGCTTCCTTTGACGAGTTCGGTTTTCACTTCGGACTTCTGTCCCGCGAGAAGACTGACTTCGGTTTCAAATGTCCGATACCCAGGGAGAGCGACTTTGATGCGATGCTTTCCAGGGCTGACCAGCAAGGAATGAAGCGAGCCTCCAAACTCGCTGGCGTGGCCCGCATAGTGGTCGTCGAGAAAAACGGCGGCGCGCCCGGGTTCCACGGTCACTTTTAACTCGGCCGTGATGGCCGGCGGGCGGGCTCCCGGGATTAACTGCATCGCCACGCGCACCTTCTGCACTTGTCCCGGCTCCACAACCACTTCGTGCACGAAGTCTCCATAACCCGACTGGCGAACGATGACTTGATGCTTGCCGGGCAATAACAACACTTTCTTATCGCCCTTGAGCTCCTTGACGTAGCCCACATAGACGCCATCGACCCAAACTCCGGCATCTCTTTCGACGCCGGTGGCGCCCTTCAATTGCAACTCGCCCATCACCTTGCTGTTTTGTGCAGTCAAACGCGGAGCCGCAAGCAGAGCGCAAAATAGGGCGAGAAGAAGTACCGCGGAAGGAAACCGCAAACTTCTATGCATGTAGCCCCCTATTTCTGGGCGGGATATATATGGTAACTCAGAAGTGGCTTTATTTGTCTGCTAAAACTCTTTCAGCTACCTATTCTTTCATGATTCACACTGAAACTGTGGCCGCAGTCGACAGCAGCTTAAGTGCTTTTCCCTTTCTTGCGCTACCCACCACCTTACTGCTTTTACTTCGCTTCCGCTAGGCTCAAGCAGACTTCGCGCGCATGCACCACGCACGTTTCGCCTGTTTCATGCGCATCGCGTCGCACCGACTTCAACTTTAACAGTCCTCCCTTCGTCAAACCCTTCAGCAACTGCGGCTCCAGCGCCGCATCGCGCAAATTTCCTCCCGAATAAATCCCTACCGGTGAAACCAGCTCTGCCGCATACGTTCCATCCGACCTTGTGATTTTCGTCATCACTCCCTGGCCAATCGTTGCATTCACCGCAATAGTAAATGGCACCACCAGTCGTCCGCCTTCCCGTAACCGCTCCAACCATTTCGTCTGCGGATGCGTTACGCCGCAATTCACGAACATGGCTTCACACTCGCCGGGATCAAACTCCGCTCCGTCTCCGACTTCTACCGTCACGTTGGCGTAGCCCGCCAGGTTTTCTCCAGCCCGCGCGGCCAGGTCCGGTTGCAACTCCAGGCCCACTATACTGCCGCTCTCTCCCACCACTTCCGCCATAATCGCTGTGTAATAGCCCACGCCACATCCTAGGTGATATACCCGTTCTCCCGGCTTCAGCGCCAGCGCGTCAATCCATGTTCCGAGCGAACTCGGCTGCCCATTATTAATGTCTTTTGCGCGGTCCAGCGAAATCACCACGTTGTGATACACGTCCCGCGGATCTTCCACCGTGACGTACGATAGTTGGCCCAGGTCTGCTGCGGACATTGCCCGCGCGGCCGCCGACCCAATCTGCCAAGGTCCCGGCCCCAAGAATTTCTCCCGTGGCACCTTGGCGAAGGCTTCCACTAATCCCGGAGTCGTCAAGGTCGCCGCAAACTTCACCTCTTGCGCATAGAACGCACGGCACTCCTCAATCATCATCATGCTCGGTCCACCTCTCCGATCGCATCTGCTCATACGGTACATCAATTCCCGTTCCGTCATGCTGCGCGCTCCAAAAGTTCATGGGATAATGCCGGCATGAAAGTTGCCGTTCAAATAGCTTTCTCGACCTTGATTCTCGTCTCCTTTTCTTCCGTATCTCTCTTTGCGCAGGCCCCCGCCCAGCGCCAGCAACCCGAGTTCATCCAGCAAGGCCAGCAATTGATGCACGAGGGAAAATTGGAGGAAGCTCTCGCGCTCTATCGCCATACCCTGCAATCCTCGCCGTTGTCACTTCCCGCGAACATTGCTGCCGGCAACGTGCTCGACTTAATGGGAAAAGGCGAGGATGCTCGCAAGTATTTTCAAAAGGCCATCGACATTGCGGACACTCCCGAACATAAAGCTTCGGCAAATCGCGCCATGGCTATGTCTTACGCGTTTGAAGCGAATTGCAAAAAGACCGTCGAGTACGAACAGAAAGTCTTCGATTACTACGAAAGCGGAAAAGATTTCTTCCAAAAAGGAGAAATTGCCGACGAAGCTGCCCGCGTTTGTATTGATTCCGGCGACTTGGATACAGCGCTCCACTGGTACAAAGTGGGGCATGACAGCGGCCTAAAGGAGCCGGACCTCCAGCCGGCTCGCGTGGACCTATGGAACTTCCGTTGGGAGCACGCGCAGGCTCGCATCGCGGCGCGCCGGGGAAACCTGGCCGAAGCGCAGGATCACGTCACCGCCGCCAAAGCCATCCTCGAAAAAGGCACAAATCCGGAACAAGCCCAGTTCTTTCCCTATCTCCGCGGCTATGTCGCGTTCTACGGGCAAGACTACAAGACCGCTCTGGAAGAACTGCTAAAAGCCAATCAGAATGATCCCTTCATCCAGTGCTTGCTTGGGCAGACTTACGATGAACTAGGCGAGAAGGACAAGGCCATCGACTCCTATCGCAAAGCGGCTGCCGCCATTGCCCACAATCCCCCCGCCGCCTACGCCGTCCCCTTCGCCAAGAAACGCCTCGCTGGCTTGGCAGGGTAGAGACTGATGGGGTTGGTCCTACTTCTCGCGTTCCACGTAAGTGCTTGCAGTTTGGCCCCGGAGTATTTTTATCGGATAACAGCGTTGCAAGGCCGAGTCGTAGGCACGCATACCCACACGTATTCGCTCCCCGCTGGTGGAGGCAGGCTTTCAGAAGAAGACACGCCATGTTGGCCTTAACGAGCACCGGCAACCGTGGGACAAGCTGCCGAAAGAGCAGTGGGAAATCCTGCGGGGTCGCCACCCGGGCGGCGATGCGCAGATCAAAGCGATTCTCGCCAGCACCAAATCTTTCGCCACCAGCTACGACGACTTGAACTTCACGCCTCTGCTTCTCTCCACCATTCAAGCCCGCACTTTCATCATCCAGGGCGACCGCGACCCTCTTTATCCCGTCGAACTCTCCGTCGAAATGGCCAAAGCTATCCCTCACTCCCGCTTGTGGATCATTCCCAACGCCGGCCACGGCCCCGTCCTCGGTGCTCGCTGGCCCGAGTTCCTCCAAACCGCTTCCGCCTTCCTGCAGGAGTGAAGTAGCGCCGGGCTTTAGCCCGGCATCTTTGTGTATAATCCTCGTCCGTTTTCTTGGATGCGAGCCGCCGTGTTTGTTCTTTTGCTCTGGGTGCTGCCTCATGACAAATCGCTACGACCGCCGTGACATCCTGAAAGGCGTCGGTGCCCTCTGTGCGACAGGTATGCTTTGGCCGTCCAATAGCGAAGCCGCGCCGCAAACTCTTCAAATCGCCGGCCGCCCCGTGGAAATTCAGATTGCGCCAGTGAGTGCCCACACTTTTCGGCTCAGCGTTCTACCAATCGAAAATGGTCAACCGCAATCCATCAAAGGCAACGGTTCGCTCGTGCGAACCTCCTGGGGACCGCGGCTCGCAAGACGCACCGGCGCAGAATCCGAGCACGTCGTCAAAACCGGCGAGCTCAACGTAAAGCTTTCTTTCCATCCACTCCAAGCTATTGTCGAAGACAGTAAAGGCAGCGTCGTCCAACAACTCACCATCGACTCCGAAACCAGCGCCGTTTCCTTCCTGCTCGGAAATTCGCTGCTCTTAGGGCTCGGCGAAGGCGGCCCGCAATTCGACCGCCGCGGCTCCAAGGATGCGATGCGCAGCGGCCAAGGCGGCTACCAACTGGGCACCCACGGTGGCCGTGTGCCCATTCCATGGCTCATCGGCACCGCCGGCTGGGCTCTCTACTTCTCGGCACGTTTGACTTCGCCGGAAGCGACGGCAAATTCCTCCCCAAAGATCACGCCAGCGCTCCCCCGCTCGACATTTTTGTCGTATCCTCGCAAGATCCGCGTGTGCTCATGTCCGAGTACGCCCGGCTGACCGGCCATCCCGAGCTGCCTCCGCTCTGGGCGTTTGGCTACCAGCAATCCCACCGGACACTCGCAAGCCACGAAGACGTCCTCGCCGAAGCGAAAACGTTTCGGGAGAAAAGACTCCCTTGCGACACGCTCATCTATCTCGGCACCGGCTTCTGTCCTTCCGGCTGGAACACGGAGAACGGGTCGTTCTCCTGGAATAAACGTGTCTTCCCCGACCCCAAGCTGGCCATCGCCCAACTCCGTCAGGAACACTTTCGTGTCGTACTTCACTCCGTGATTCTCGAGAACGACTTGCGAGGCACCGTCCGCGATCCTTGCATTGTCGCCCGCTTTGACAAGGAACAAGTGAGTTGTGCTTGGGACGCGCATCGCGAAACCTTTGCGCTTGGCGTGGATGGATGGTGGCCCGACGAAGGCGATCCCTTGGGCATCGAAGCGCGTCTTGCCCGTAATCGCATGTACTGGGAAGGGCCTCAACTCGACCGCCCCAACGAACGCCCCTACGCGCTGCACCGCAACGGTTACGCCGGAATGCAGCGCTATGCTTCCTTCCTTTGGTCCGGCGACGTTTATTCCACCTGGGAAACCCTGAAGACCCACGTTCCCATTGCGATTAACACCAGCCTCACCGGCATTCCTTATTGGGGCACAGACATCGGCGGCTTCGTTCCCACAAAAGAATTCACCGCCGAGCTTTATATGCGCTGGTTCCAATTCGGTGCTTTCTGTACGCTTTTCCGCTGCCACGGCCGCGCGTGGAAGCTCCGTCTGCCCTGGGGATGGAACACCGGCGAAATCGGCCCCACTGAAATCAGCGGCTACAACGGTTCCGCGCTCCCCGATCCCAGCGAATTGCACAATGCGCAAGTCGAGCCGATTTGCCGCAAGTATTTGGAACTTCGCTATCGCCTGCTGCCGTATTTGTACAGCGCTGTGCGCGAAGCGACTCTCACCGGAATGCCTGTGATGCGCAGCTTGTGGCTCCATTATCCAGATGATCCCCAAGCCGTCCAGCGCGGCGACGAATATCTTTGGGGCCGCGACATTCTCGTTGCACCCGTCATCGAGAAAGCTGCTACTTCTCGCCGCCTGTATCTTCCTCGGGGTCGCTGGTACGATTTTTGGACCAACGAACGCCTCGACGGTGGCCGCGAAATCGATCGCGCCGTGGACCTCGAAACGCTTCCACTCTTTGTTCGCGAAGGCGCGATTCTTCCTTTCGGTCCAGTCAAACAATATGTGGATGAAAAAGTTGAGGGCCTGCTCTCCATCACCGTTTATCCTGGTGCCGACGGCGAGTTCCTCCTGTACGAAGACGACGGAATTTCCTTCAACTACCGCAAGGGTGATTGGATGGGACTTCCGCTCAAATGGAATGAAGCGCAACGCGCGCTAGCGATTCGCTTGGCTCCTGGTTCCCGCATGCGTTCGCCTCTGCGGCGCAACCTTGAAGTTAAAGTTGGCGACTCCTCGCGAAGTGTCGAATTCGACGGCAAACCTCTCGAGGTGCGCTTCTCGTAGCGCACTTGATCGCTCTTCGATCATTCGATTTGTCGTCCGGCGACGTTGCGGAACTCGCCGCCTCTTCTACGGCCACCAAAATAATAGATAATCCCCCAGGTCGCTCGCAGGTCGTATTCCCCGTGAACTTTCGCCACGTTATTGTAGAAAGTGGTGTGCAGCGCATCTATGTCCACGCGCAGCGCCATCGAGTTCCCGAAAAACCACTTTTCGAGCCCGCCGCCCAGCGCCCACGCCCTGTCATCGGTCGTTCCTTTGAGAAATCCGGCCGAGTTGGGGAGAAGAACCACCACGCCCGAAACGCGAGCGCCTCCGCCGAGTGCGTGGAGCGAAGTTATAAAACCGGCTCGGCGGTAGGGATAAAGGACCGGGCCGATCAAATAAGTGAACAAGCTGTTGGAGCGTCCTGTGTTAAATACGTTGGAAGCCCGCAGGTAACTCACTTCGAGCGTACCGCCCAAGCGCTCCGAAGACTGCTTCGTTACGCTGCCGCATATACCCTGGAACAGAACCCGGTTGTTCGGCCCAGAAACGCGGGAAAGCGTCGAAAATCCGACTCGAGCCTCTATGGCAGGGACTAATGCTGCGGGCAAAGGAACCTGCGACGAGTGCTTGGCAGGCGCAGTTCTTACGGCAGGCAAAAGGGGCTCTGGGGAAGTTTCAGGGCCCCGCGGTGCTGGCGTGGGCAAAACATCTGGCGCGGAAGCCTCTGGAGGAGAGGCCGTTGCGGGAGGCGAAGCATCCTCAGCGCTCTGCGCGGAAGCCGGATAAGTCCCAAGCAACAGCGCTAGCAAGGGCAGAAGACCCTTGGCAAGAGCCTTCCTGGCCCCTGCCCAAAACTCTTGGCCCATGCTGCAGAACGGCGTACCCGGAATGCCTCTCACACCCATCCTCCTTGTAAGATCCGGGCACCAAAGAAGTATGCCGTGTGGGGCGCAAAAAGCAATCAGGTCATGTCCTTATGAAGGAAGCGGGAAAACCCTGAAGCCGCTTGCGGCTACCATGCCTCGCTGCGTCCGTAGCCAAACATGAAGGACCTTACGAACTCGGTTTGGATCAGGCCAAAGGACTCCTCTTCCTGTTCTTGCTGTTCTCGGGCTTGCTTTCAGCGACGCTGTTAATCTTCGAGCGCCCGACGCTCCGCATCACCGCTTTGCTCCTCGTTGCGCGGTGATCCTTCTGCCGCTTCTACGATTTTGCGTTCTACGTTTTGGAACGCTACGTAGACCCCACGTACCGTTTTTCCGGGCTTTCGCGCTGGCGCGATACTGGTTGCATCACACGCGCCGCAATTCGTCGAGGGGACCAAGCTGGCTCCTCCTGCCCAACGCGGCCGCGTTGTAGAATACCTTGCGTGAGGGCGCGATGATGCATAGGTATGCCAAAACCCTGAAGCAACAGCCAGGCAAGCTTCGTTGTGTTTCGCTGGCACTCTTTTTCTTTCTTGTTCCTTCTTACTCCGCGGCGCGGCCGCAATCGGTTGCGCAAGATTCTGCTGACCAGGCGGCCGTCGAGCGCGGGCGAAAGCAGTTCGGACAATCCTGTGGATTCTGCCATGGCCCCGACGCCACTGGTGCCCGCGGTCCGGATCTTGTCCGCTCGCCCCTGGTTGCCCATGACGTCAAAGGTGACCAGATCGGCGAAGTCATTCGTCGCGGCCGTCCGGATAAGGGCATGCCTCCTCTCGCAAACATGACCGATGAACAAGTGGCCGACATCGCCGCGTTTCTGCACGAGCGCGCCAAAGAATCGTTGGAATCCGCCAGTGTTCCAAAATCCTATCCCGTCGAAAAACTCCTTACCGGCAACGCTGACGCCGGCAACGCCTTCTTCAACGGCGCTGGCGGCTGCAAGAATTGCCATTCGCCTACCGGCGACCTAGCGGGCATCGCTACGAAATATTCTCCCATTGAACTCGAAGCGCGCATGCTTTATCCGGGCCGTAGCCACAGTCCAAGCGACACCAGAGCGCACGCTACCGCGGCGGTCACGCTTCCTTCGGGCGAGCAAGTCAAAGGTCCGCTCGTGCATGCCGACGATTTCATCGTGGGTCTGCGCGATGCGTCGGGCTGGTATCGTTCCTTCTCGCGCGACCATGTGAAGGTCGAAGTACAGGATCCACTCGCAGCCCATCGCGAGTTGCTCGATAAGCTCACGCAAGCCGACCTTCATAATCTTTTTGCCTATCTGCAAACTCTGAAATAAAAAACAGGAGCCGCAATGCTTTCTCATCGTTCTCGAAGGACCGATGGCCCTCTCGACCTCAGGAATCGCCCCGCCGAACGCATGGATCTCTCTGTCTCTGCGTCGCTGCGTTTCAATTCCTTTTTAAACGTCGCGAGTGCCCACTTCAATCTGCACGCAGCTCGAGCTGCAATCCTTCTGCTGTTTGTTGCTCTCTTCTTGTGCCCGCCCTTCGTTGCCGCGCAAGGGCTCGACCCTGCCGCTCTGCTCAAGCCCGCCACGGACACCTGGCCCACCTACAACGGCGACTATTCCGGCAGGCGTTTCAGCCCGCTCGACCAGATCAATGCCACAAACATCCATTCGCTCACGCTCGCCTGGATTTTTTCGGCGCACCAAGAGCTCAAGTCTACTCCTCTCGAAGTCAACGGCATTCTCTACTTCACCGCCCCCGACAACGTTTGGGCCGTGGACGCCCGCTACGGCCGCGAAATCTGGCATTACCACCGTGCTTCCGAAGGCGACCACATCGGCCATCGCGGCGTGGGCATGTATAAGAACTGGCTGTACTTCACCACGCCCGACGCACACTTGATCTGT
>QHYJ01000362.1 GCA_003223255.1 Acidobacteriota bacterium
AGCGGCCATACTGCGCGCTGAATCCAGACGTCTCCACTTTGAATTCCTCAATGGCGTCCACAGGAGGGAGAACCACGAAGTTCGTACCGTTCAGGAAGTCCACCGTGTCAGAGTTGTTGTCGATGCCGTCCAAGAGGTAATTGTTCTGGGCGGGGCGCAAACCGTTGGCTGCAAAGGCGCCGTTTGCCGCGTTGCCGCGCGTATCGGCCTGCGGCGTATTCACACCGGCGGACAGCTGTGCCAGGAACGTGAAGTTCCGGCCATTGAGCGGGAGATCATTTACGCTCCGAGAGTCAATGACCTGCCCCACGGAAGCGTTTTGCGTTTGCAGCACAGGAACCGCCGCCACGACCTCCACGGTTTGCGTCACCGCGCCGGGCTTGAGGTTGAAATTGATCACGACATCCGTACCAACGTTGACCTCAATGTTCGTTTGCGTGATGGTTTGGAATCCCTGGTAGGAGGCCGTGACTTTGTAACTCCCAACCTTGAGTGGGGTGAACTTGTAAACGCCATCCGCTCCCGTCGTTGTCGAGAGCGCAGCGCCCGTGCCTTCGTTGGTTAGCGTGACTTTGGCACCGCTAATGGCCGCACCCGAGGCGTCCGTAATGGTGCCCAAGATTGAGCCGGTGTCCACTTGAGCCTGGAGAGGCGGCACGCTCAAGCACAAGACCAACAAGAGCGCACTCACTGCCAAAGAAGCTCTTAGCACCCCAGATGAATTGGCCTTAGGATTCATAAACCGGTCCTCCTCAGTTTCTCTGCACCCGGAAGTATGTTACGCAAGCGCTTTCATTCTTGCCGCTTCGAATATGGCGATAGAACATCGAACTCGCGAAGCAAAACAAACATCCTGGCCCACGGCACCAACTTTATTCTTGAAGCTCAAGGCCACGGAGGGATGAAACAACTACCCACATCGAGGCCCCCAAACCAACTTAAACGCTTAACCTTGTGGACCTCTGATACATTGTTCATAGCATCTAGTCAAGCGATTTCTTTCATTTATACTTCGCGTGAGGTCGACACCGTTTTCGATTCGGGATTTTTCGCTGAAACGAGGGGGCACCGAGTCCTTGAACCATGGTCTAACCATTCGAGACGTAGCAAAGGCTGCGGGTGTCTCCACCGCCACCGTCTCTAATGTTTTGAACAAGACGGGCAAGGTAGGCCGCAGAACTCACGCGCTGGTGCTCTCCACCGTGAAGCGCCTCGGCTACTTCCCAAACGTTCATGCGCGCCACCTTGCTTCCCGCGACAGCCGCACCCTTGGAATTATCGTCTCCGACATTGAAAACCCGTTCTTTCCCGAGGTCATCAAGAGTTTTGAAATCCGTGCTCGCCAACTTGGTTATGATGCGATCCTCAGCGATACCAATTATGATCCCCGCCGCACGCGGGACGCCGCCGAGAGAATGATGGAGCATAACGTCCGGGGAGTGGCCGTGATGACCTCCGAAATCAGTTTGCGCCTGATCCACGAGCTGGCGCGCAGAAGGATCGCGGTGACTTTCCTCGACCTCGCTCCCGTTCGTGGATACATGAGCAACCTGAGAATCGATTATTTCTCTGGGGTCGAGCAAATCGTCAAATATCTCTACAAGAATGGCCACCGGCGCATTGCTTTCGTGGCCGGCCGGCCCAAGCTCAAATCCAACAACGTTCGTCTCGAAGGCTACGAAAAATGCATGCGGGATTTGGGGCTTGAGCCGGGACCGATCCTCCGCGGCGACTTGCGCTTTGAAGGCGGATTGGCGGCGGGCCTGGCGATCGCGAAGCACTCCCCCCGCCCCACCGCCGTCATGGCCATCAACGATCTGACGGCTGTCGGCGTCATCAAGGGCTTGCTCAGAGCAGGCTGCCGCGTGCCGCAGGATATTTCCGTTACGGGCTTTGACAAGACGCGCTTCGCCGAGTACAGCAACCCTTCGATCACCACCGTGGACATTCACCGCGATATGCTCGGCAAGCTGGCCGCGGATGCTCTTCACGAACTTTCCTGCGCGGCCGACCCGCATGGCCGCGAATACCAAGTTCCCGCCGAGTTGATTCTGGGCGATTCCTCGGGACCCGCCCCCGTCGAATAGTACTTCCTTGATAGACTGAATTCGGACACCTGTGCGCCGCAAGGACCAGATAGATGCTTTCTCGCGCCGGACCTTCCTCCGAGGGATGCAGTCGGCACCCCTTCTTTTTCTTCCGGCTCCCCTGCATGGATTGACGTTTCCATCGCTGCATGCCGGGATCTTCGAAGACGCGGCCTCTGCGTTTCCTTTTGCTGATTCTCGCCTCAGCCCTCGCTATCCAGCCAAGTCCCCCCTCGATGATGTCCTTAGGCAAGTTGTTCCAGGCACGGATGAGTACGTCGCCGAAAAATACGCCTTTGAGATCATGCGGCTCCTCAACAAATGGAGCCGCGCTCTGAAGGAGGCGCCGCCAGCACTGTCCGTTCTGGCGGAAATCCTGAGCGCTTCGATCGAAGGTGCCTCCTTGGTTCCATCTCAGGAAAGGACGCTGCGTTCCGGGAATGGCCTCGAGGTCCAGCGAAGGCAGTTTTCAGCCAGTGTGACCGCACGCCGCGAACGATTCCTCCAGGAGATCAAGAACTATCTGGCGCCGATTGCACGCGTGGAGACAGCTGAATTCGAAATCACTGGCATCGAAGAAATCACAGGCGCGTCAGAGAGACTCCGCGTCGACATTCGCTACGACTTTGTTGGTACGAGCACGGACATGCGACGCGAGGAGCGCATTGGCCTCTGGCGCACGCACTGGCAGCGCGATAGTTCGAACTCATGGCGAGCCTTTCGCTGGGAGGCTACGGAAGAAACCTTAAGCCGCGCGAGCCAGCCCGTCTTCCTCGACGTCACTTCGCAAGCTCTGGGGCAGACAGATTCCTACAAAAATCAGCTGGCTCACGGCGTGGACTATTGGCGAACCGTCCTCGATGGCGCCTGCGGCATCGACGTCTATGGGAACAATGGTTTGGCGGTCGGCGATTTCAACGGCGACGGGCGGGATGATCTGTACATCTGCCAGCCCGCGGGGCTTCCCAACCGGTTATATCGCAATCGCGGTGACGGTACGTTTGAGGATGTCACGGAAGAATCGGGTGTGGCTGTGCTGGACAGCACGGCTTGTGCTCTTTTCGCGGATTTTGAGAACAAAGGCCTGCAAGATCTTCTTGTGGTCTGCGGCAGCGGCCCGTTGCTCTTCCTCAACCAGGGCAATGGGAAGTTTTCACTCAAGCGTGACGCCTTCCAGTTTGCTCAGTCCCCGCAAGGAGTTTTCACGCATGCTGCCATTGCCGACTATGACGGCGACGGGCGCCTCGACATTTATTTTTGCCTATACACCTATTACATGGGTCTAGACCAATATCACTATCCCACTCCTTATTTCGATGCGCGCAATGGTCCTCCCAATTTTCTCTTTTACAACTCCGGCAATGCGGCTTTTGTTGACCGCACGCAACCCGCCGGGCTGAACGTCGACAACGACCGTTACAGCTTTGCTTGCGCTTGGGGCGACTACGACTCTGACGGCTTTCCCGACCTTTATGTGGCTAACGATTTCGGTCGAAACAATCTTTATCGCAACAATGGCGACGGAACATTTACCTGCGTCTCCGCCGAAGCCGGCGTGGAGGACGTCGGCGCGGGAATGAGCGCTTCGTGGTGTGATTTCGACAACGACGGAAGGCCAGATCTCTACACCGCGGCCATGTGGTCTGCCGCGGGTATCCGCGTTTCCCAGCACGAGCGCTTTCACGAACGAGAGCCGGAGAATATCCGCGCGCTCTATCGTCAGCACGCCCGCGGCAATTCGCTCTATCGAAGTCTCGGAAACGGCAAGTTTCAAAACGTAAGCAGCGCAGCGGGCGTGGAAATGGGCCGCTGGGCGTGGTGTTCGGACGCCTGGGACTTTGACCACGATGGTTACTCGGACATTTACATCGCCAACGGCTACATCTCGACTCCTGAAACTTCGCAGCGCGATCCCGCTGACCTCTCCAGCTTTTTCTGGCGCCAACTCGTCGCGAAATCGCCTCCGAACCAAACCCCGTCTTTGAAGTACGAGCAGGGGTGGAACGCGATCAACGAGCTCATTCGCTCGGACAGTTCCTGGAACGGCCACGAGCGCAACGTTTTCTATGTCAACAATCGCGACAACACGTTTTCGGAAGTTTCGGGCGCCGTCGGCATGGATTCTCTGGAAGACGGCCGCTCCTTTGCGCTGGCCGACTTGGACCAGGACGGACGTTTGGAAGTGGTGCTCAAAAATCGCAACACTCCTCAACTTCGGATTTTGCACAATGCGATGAAGGACATCGGCAACTCGATTTCGTTCCGCTTGCGCGGACAAAAGAGCAATCGCGACGCGATTGGCGCCGCTGTTACCGTGGAGGCAGAAGGCTATCGCCAGACAAAATACCTTCAGGCCGGCTCCGGATTTCTAAGCCAGCATGCCAAGGAGCTTTTCTTTGGCGTTGGCAAATTCGTCGGCACTGTCCGTGCCTCCATCCGCTGGCCCAGCGGATCGACGCAGGTGTTCGAGCATCTGCCCATCAACCATCGCATCCAACTCCAAGAGAGCTCTGCCGATTTTCTCGCCAAGCCTTTTGCGGTTTCCCCTCCTGCCTATGCGCGGTCCGGCGAATCGCCCAAACCGGAAGTCTTGCCTTCGGCGGTAGAAACCTGGCTTATTCAGCCCCTGAGCGCTCCTGAATTCTCTTTGCCTGACCTCCGCGGCAGCATGCAGGATTTGCGTTCGTTGCGAGGCGGCGCCGTGCTTCTCCATTTTTGGTCAGCGCTTTCGCCTGCGTGCGCTGATCAACTGCGCCTTCTCCAAGAGCATCGGCAGACGCTTGCCGCAAACGGTTTGCGTATCCTGGTCATCAACGTAGATGATCTGCGCGACTCACAAATGGCGCGAGCATTCGCCGAGAAAGAATCGCTGTCCTTTCCGACTCTGTTCGCCACGCCCGATGTCGGCGGCGTCTACAACATCATTTACCGCTATCTGTTCGACCGTCGCAGAGATCTGCCTCTCCCCGCTTCTTTCCTCCTTGACAAAGAAGGATTGGTCGTCAAGGTTTACCAGGGCAGGGTGAATCCTGAACGGCTCACGGAAGACTTGCGTTTCGTCCACTTGTCTCAGGCCGAGCGAATTCGGAAGGCCCTTCCCTTCGCCGGGACCCTCTACCAGGATGTCTTCCAGCGCAATGATTTCACTTACGGCGTTGCCATGTTTCAGCACGGCTATCTCGACCAAGCCGCCGCTTCCTTCAAGCAAGTCATTGATGCCAAGCCGCAAGATCCAGAGGCCTACTACAATCTTGGCACTGTCTACCTCCGCAAGAATTCCCTGCCAGAAGCGCGGCAATACCTCGAACAAACCGTCAAGCTGCGCCCAAACTATCCGGAAGCCTGGAACAATCTTGGCATGCTGGCCGCGCAGCAAGGTCAAACTGACGACGCCATTCGCCATTTTAAAGAGTCCTTGCGCCTACGGCCCGCTTATGCGACCGCTCTTGTCAACCTCGGAAACCTCTATCGCCACCAGGGATCCCTTGACGAAGCCGAAAAGCTTCTCCGCCGCGCTCTGGAAATCACGCCCGACGATCCCGAGGTCAACTACAGCCTCGGAATGCTGTTTGCCCGCCAGGAAAGGCTTGATCAAGCCGAGCAGTATTTGCAAACCGCGCTGAATTGGCGCCCGGATTATCCCGACGCCCTCAATAATCTGGGGGTGCTCTTTGTCCGCGAGCGGCGAAATTCCGACGCCGAAAAGAAGTTCCAGGCCTGCATTCGCGTCGCCCCTGACTTTGACCAGGCCTATCTTAATCTGGCCCGCCTCTACGCACTGGAGGAAGAGACGCAGAAAGCCCGCGAGGTGTTGCTGGCCCTCCTCCAAAAGCAGCCGCAGCACAAAGTGGCTCAGCAAGAACTGGAAATGCTAAAGTGAATTGGCGTCTGCGACGATTTCCAGAGGGAGGAATTCTGGCGGAATGAATCTAAGCGCTTCACCCCCGCATTCAACCAGAACCGTGGCCTTCCCGGATTTGTCAAGAGTCTTTGCACCAGCAGCGGCACTTGTGATGTTGCTGGCCGCCGCCGCTTCTGCCCAGCAACCCGTTCTTCGCAAGTCCGCCGTTTCGCAATCTTCCAAGCCCCAGCCGCAATTCCAGGAAGTCGAAGATCTCGTCCGCCAGGGTTCACTCGATCAAGCCAAGCAGAAAATTCAGGATGTGCTGCGGCAGAATCCCTCGAGCGTTGAAGCCCGCAATCTATTGGGCATTATTTGCACCGAGCAAAAAGATTTTCCCGGCGCCCTCGATGCCTTCCATCACGCGCTCGAGCTTGACCCCAGCTCCACGAGAACGCGCAACAATCTCGGCAAGGTCTACGCTGCTCAGGGCAAGTCCGACCTTGCCGAAAAAGAGTTCCGCGCCGTCGTTCGCCTTGATCCGGCGAATCGTGATGGAAACTACAATCTGGGCCTCATCTTAATGACCAAGAATCAGCCCGTGGAAGCCATTTCCCGCTTTCAGCGCGTGCGCCCTGCGAATCTGGAAACACGATTCAATCTCATCCGCGCTTTCTTGCAAGCCCACAGGACAGTCGAAGGATTAAAGGCGGCAACGGAACTTTCTTCCGAGAATAAAGACGACATCCAACTGCACTTCACTCTCGGCGTCCTGCTCGGAGCCGAAAAGCAATACAAGCCGGCCCAGCTCGAACTCGAAAGAGCCAATGCTCTACGGCCGGAAACCTTCGAGATCCTCTTTAACCTCGGACAGGTTTACCTTCGCGGCTTGGAATACCCAAAAGCGGAACAAGCCCTGAATCGGGCCTTGAAGCTAAAGCCCGATTCGCCCGAGACGCTTTACTTGCTGGCTCAGGTTTACGCCGATGAGACTCGCGCCGTAGACGCGCTCGATCTGCTCGTGCGTGCCCACAAGCTGGCACCGGAAAATACCGACATCATCTTTCTCCTGGCTCGCGTCAGTATGCTGCAGAATTATTTCGAAGATGCGATTCCGCTTCTCGAATCAGGCTTGAAAATCGCGCCGCAACGCGCCGATCTTCGCGCCGCTTTGGGCGAAAGCTATTTCATGTCCGGCAAGGCGGAAAAAGCCATCGATGAGTTCAAGAGCCTGATCCAGCTGGATCCTTCAGCCCGGTCGTACACATTTATGGGACTCGCTTACCGCCATCTCGGCCGCTTCGACGAAGGCCGAAAATACTTTCAGGAAGGTCTCAAGCTGAGCCCTCACGACGCTTCCTGCCTTTTCAATCTCGGGTACATCGAAGAGCGTCAAGGCAATCACGCCAAAGCCGAAGATCTATTCCAGCAGGCGCTGCGCTCCAATCCCGATTTTTCCGATGCCCTCCTCGAACTGGCGAATCTTCGCATCGAGGCCAAGCGCCTTGAAGAAGCCGCCCGGCTTCTTCGCCGCTACGTCAAGGTCACTCGCGATGCCGCTTCCGGCTACTATAAACTCGCCATGGTCGAGCGCAGCCTTCACCGGATGGACGCTGCCCAACGCGATTTGCAAGTCTTTCAAACTCTCTCGAAAGACCCTTCCACTGGTCCTTATCCCTACCAGCACCTTTTCGACTACCTCGACAATCGTTCCGCCCTCTCCGCGCGAGACCGCACGCAACTGGATCTGACCGAGCTGACCAACCAGATTCAGAAACATCCGGATCAGCCTCAGGACATGTACCTTCTTGCCGAAGCTTATCTTAAACTTGGCAAACTCGACGAAGCTCGAAAGACCATCGCGCAGCTCGACCAGCTCAGCTCAGGCGACTACCGCACCCAGACCGGTGTCGGCGTCCTTCTGGCTCGCTTCCGCTTGTACGACGACGCCATTCAGCATTTCCAAGCGGCCTTGCGCGCCAATCCTGATTCCGACGACGTGAAATTTGACCTGACCGATGCTTATTTTCGTCGCGGCCTCTATTCTCAGGCGCTCGAAACTTCTCAACAGGTTTCTGCCTCCGGCCAGCAGGATGATTCCTTCCTCTCGTTGCTGGGAGATATCTACGCGCATCTTGGTGACGCGGCTCGGGCTGAGGAAATTTTCCGCGAGGCTATCAAGCGCAATCCGGACAACGACCAGTATTTCCTTTCGCTGGCGCTCGTCGAGCTGCGCGAGAATAACGTCGGCGCAGCCGAAGAAACGTTGCGAAAAGGTTTGGCCCGGAGTCCCAGCTCTGGAAAACTCCTCTGGGGCTTGGGAATCGTTTTCGTCCTGGAAGGGAAAACTCCGCAAGCGGCACAGAACCTCGAGCGAGCCGTCGATCTCTTACCCGAATGGCCCGGCAGCTATTCCACCCTCGGCGTTTTTTACTACCAGACCGGTCAGGTCGACAAAGCGCGCGAAGTTCTCAACCGCTTCAAGGGCAGCAATGCCGGCGGTCTGGACGTGAATCGCATCGAACAAGCCCTGGCCAGCGCTCCGGCCACTTCCTCTTCGCTCGGCGAACCCATATCCGTGGCTGCCCGGCAGCAATTACTCCTACTCGCTCTTTCCATAGCTGACCGCACCCTGTGACCGTTCCTCGCAAACTCGGAGTCGCACTGGGGACCATCCTGGCTTTCAGCGCTGCCATTGGCATTGCCCGCCGCGGACAACTGCTTGCGGAACAGGCCCCCAAATCGCCGGCCCCTTCCATCAACGTGCGGTTCACCGAGATTCGGCCATCCACCGGAATCACTTTTCGCGAGGACTCCACCCAAACCGACGAAAAATATTATCTCGAGACCATGGGCACCGGCGTCGCCTGGCTCGACTATGACCAGGACGGC
>QHYJ01000363.1 GCA_003223255.1 Acidobacteriota bacterium
CAGACGGATGGGCATACCTAAACAACCGAACGTTGCGGATTGCGCGCGATAACGGTCTGCCATCGAACGCCCTACTTTCATCCGGTGAGGATCTTGATGGGCAAAAGCCAATCGCCTTTGTGGAGGTTCGAAACAAGATTGCGCACGGAGATGTTGCGCACTTTGTGAGCGACCTCAGTGACTATGACCCCGGTGCGAAGCGGATCGCGGACGAGCAAGCATTAAAGATGCGGAAGTTCGTCAGCGAATGGTTCAACACCGCCCCCGACGTTCAGGATGGGCATATCCGCAACAATCGTTGGCCCGATGCGATTTGACTCCGGCCTATTTCGTTGAGCGACTCGAAGCCTTACGAAATCCAGTTCCGGCGCGGGCGAAGATATGAGCGCTGCATTTGAGAGATACATCGGGATTGACTATTCGGGGGCGCAAACTTGCGACTCCAGTCTCAGCCCAGTGCCTCGTCGAACGCCTCGCCGAGCCGCCCGCGACGTTGGTAGGCATTGACCACGGCTTTTCATTTCCGCTGAAATATTTCGAGAAGTACAAGCTGCCCCACAACTGGCCAGCCTTCCTAGACGATTTTCAAAAGAATTGGCCAACAGACGAAGACAACACGCCCGTTGACTTCGTCCGAGAGGGCGTTTGCGGCGATGCAGGAGCCCGCTGTGGCGATTCTCGATGGAGGCGAATCACGGAAATACGGGCCGGAGCGAAATCCGTATTTCATTTCGATGTGCCCGGCTCAGTCGCCAAATCAACACACGCCGGCATTCCTTGGTTGCGCTTTCTCCGTAAGAGCCTTGGAGATCAGGTTCATTTCTGGCCGTTCGACGGCTGGAAGGTCCCGCCAGGCAAATCGGAGATCGTTGAAGTCTATCCGGCGTTGTGGAGTCACAGCTTCCCGCGCGATGGTCGCGACTCCCATCAACAGGATGCTTACGCCGCCGCGGAATGGCTTCGCCGGAATGATCTGGATAGCAGCCTGGAAGGGTTTTTCAATCCAAGCCTGACGGCCCAGGAAAGAGAAGTGGCCGCAATCGAGGGCTGGATTCTGGGGATCGCTTGATGGAGAGGCGAGTCGGTGCCCACGCCACCAGCCGGCCCGCCGCGTGTTCGACGGACGAAGCTATGCTACTGCGAGTTCAAGTCCGTTT
Organism: Acidobacteriota bacterium; assembly: GCA_003223255.1. Lineage (GTDB taxonomy): Bacteria > Acidobacteriota > Terriglobia > Acidiferrales > UBA7541 > Acidiferrum. The sequence goes on from QHYJ01000363.1 coordinate 1,158, forward strand.
TCGATGAACCGGGAGGCCGCATACTCGACGTGCAAAACCCTGCGGGGCATTTCTGACCGCGATTTTGAGGAAGCATGAACAATCAATGGGCGCATTGCGAGGACCCCACTTCTAGGAACCAGGCAATCGACGCTTGTAAACTCTTCAGCCAACTTGTGAATCGCATCGTCGCTTAATACGCCCATCTTATGAGTCCCAGGGAGCACCCGCAAAGGCCCGTTGTCGGCTATCGAGTCGTCAAGATGGATGCGGAGTGCCAACACCTGAGCGAGAGTCATTGCTGGAGCATGCGCGTATTTCACGCCATCCTTGACAGACCACGGGCCCCAGCCTGGCGTTTCGTGCTTCTCGCAAAGCGGCAGTGCCGTATCCTGGTGCCACACCACCAGCCAGTTTGAATTCGGCGATTTGTCAAACAGCGTCGCGCGGAACGGAAAAGCGCCGGTTCCCAGCACGCGCCGGACAATTTCAAGGAGCCGCTCGTCGTGCGCCATTTCTGCAACTGGGGAATGTTTGAGGGCGTGGCGCACGCCAGCTTTGCTGCGGCGCACATCTGCACGTGCAAAGGCTTGTTCCAGCTTTGAGATGTCTGGGTCAGTCAATACAGCGGGAATGATCGCAAATCCCTGTTCGTCGCAATGATGCTGAAAATCCATGAATGGTCTTCAGGCAGAACGATTGTCCCGTGTAGGTTTAGAACGCTTGTACTCGGTTATTTCCAAGACGGCAGGTTCTTTCCCATAAGGAATGCATTCGCCATCCGCCCCAATGATGGCAATTGGGTCGCCGATCTTGACAGATGTCCCCCGGTCGAAAAATGTCTTCTTGAGAATGCCCGTGCCATTCGCCCTCAACGTCATGACTGCCCAATAGTTCTCCACAAGCGCTATGGGCGAACCAACATCCACTGGGCTGCCTTCAGCAGTAAGGTAATTCCTTATTTCCACCAGATTTGATTGGTGAGCGACCTCGGGAGGGAGTCTCGGCACGGAAAAATAATACCAAAATGGCATGGGCAGTCCTCTAGTTCACGTGCTCGCGTCCAGCCCAGAACTTCCACCAGGGGCGCGTGTCCCTTTGCGTATGCGAAAGGCGCTCTGGATACCACCACCCGTCAAAATGGGCCACGTACTCCTTACCGCGAATATCTGTAATGCGTACGTCGCAGGTGAAGGGACTCTCGATGAATTGTGGGGCCGAACGAAGCGGCCGCTTTGTCGCAATGTCGTAGCGCAGGGTCAAGGTCGCGCTTTGCACCAGCGATCTGTCGGAACCATGCCTTTGAACAAGGTCCCAGAACCATTCTGTGTAGCGAGCGGGAACTTCCGAAATCGGCGGCGCTAGTAGCTCAGGTGGTCCGGCTTCTCGTCGTGCGAAGTCGAGAGTCAGTGTGTCGCGTCCGGTGCTCCGTGCGAATCGCAGAATGTGGCCCATCACGTAGTCGTCATCTGCATAGTTCATCAGGCTGGTGAATGAATGGCCGATGTTGTGAGCGACGCTTTTGAGAACTTTATAGCGAGCCATAGAGACATCCACTGCTGCCTACGTGCTACACATTATGTCGGAAAAAAAGATATGACGGGTAGCGGGATAGCGGCTCAAACCGGCCTACGAAATCCAAGTTCCGGCGCGACGAACAATGTGCCACGCGCCCGCTTCCTTTGAAAGATATAGGTAGGTTCCTTCCCCACAGAGGCCGCAGTAGGTTAGCTGGGCGTAAATCACCGCATGCTTTCCGCCTACGTCAAAACCGACGCGAGAAAGGGTAATAACACCCCAACTTTTCCGCAGCAGCTCTTCGAGTTCAGAGACGTTTGTAGAATCGCTTTTGCCAGGACGGAAAATCCTGTCTAGTTCGTCCTGGCCGACCATCCTGAACGGGTAAGGGAGACTGAACTTCGGCGCGATGCGAAAACGAAACACATTCTTTGCTGCGTAGCTGACCCTCGTCGTAAGGGACAGGTCCAGTTTCTCGGAATGGAAGTTGGAAACGCCGAAACGGCCTGCGGGCTTTGTCCTGTCTAAGATTACATAATACGAGACGCCGTCTCCGCTGAAGGCCTCGCGAATCGCTGCGTCGTAGACGGTATATTCCTCAGCCCTCCAGTCCAAAATCCAGACACCCGAGCCGCCCATGACTAGGAGCATGCCTGCTAGGGCCCCCATACGGAACGCGCTTGGCGGTTCATTTCTTCGAAGAGACACCACCGCGTCTAAGATTGTTCCCCCAATGGCGTCGTTACGCTCCTTTGAACTTCTCGCGCCACTCGTTCCACTTTTCCTTGAGAGTAGGAAGGATGAGTTCCAGGTTGCGGCGGACGTTTTCGCGGCTGTTCATCGGATGAGGGAACGAGACACCCCAAACACCCCAGCGGCCCGGGTCGAACCGACTGATCTCTGTCACAGAGACTTTGTCGGCGACCTCCCACACAAGGCCAGCCCGGCTATTGTCAGGGGCGACAACGAATGCGTCTCCTTCTTGGCAGAGCTCAGCCTCAAAGTCCGTAATTTTCCCGAACGTGAATCCTTCCACGACGCCATCTTCGAGCATCTGAAAGCCATGGTAGACCGGTGCACCAGTTGGTCTCGCGATGAATGCAGGCTCGCTGCGAGAAGCACTTACCGCATCGGCGTCGATAGCAAGCGGTCGCCCTCTTGGTCGAGTCTCATCCATACTGATTCGCTTACCCCAATGTACAACAACACTGGCCTGCGGCCGCAGTTTGAAAGCATTGCCTTCTCTAAAGCTGCCAATGGCCTAGACCACTCGCAAAACATATAATTCGCACCTGATGCCCGGGGAATCCACAACTTCGCAATCCCTCAGGGACACGATGGCATTCCGAAAGGAATGGAGGGTCTACCAGTCCCGGCTGTTGGGGCACCTTGACCGCTACCTCGACAACAAGCGGCTGCACTTGGTCGCCGCGCCAGGATCGGGAAAGACTGTCATCGGTCTTGAGGTAATACGAAGGCTCAATCAGCCCACCTTGGTGTTGGCTCCCACCATCACGATTCGCGACCAGTGGGTTGATCGTCTCGTCGATCTGTTCTTGCCTCCGGGCGGCGGCAGACCCGCATGGGTCTCGACGCAACTGAAGAAGCCAGCCTTGCTGACAGTGGCGACGTATCAGGCATTGCACGCGGTCTACTCTGGGGAGCCGGAAGAGCAGATGCCAACGGACTCCGACGACAACGCCGCTTCAAAGAGCCATTTCGAGATGCACGCCAACGGCGAGGACACAAATCACATTTCCGAAGGGCACGTGCCCATTCCCGAGTTTCTAACCGAGGCGAATTTCAGAGCCTTGGTGCTCGATGAAGCGCACCATCTTCGAACTGAGTGGTGGCGAACACTCACGTCTCTCGCCGTGCAATTGCAGACTCCCACGATTGTGGCCCTAACTGCCACTCCTCCCTATGACGTTTCGCCTTTCGAGTGGCAGCGTTACGAGGAACTCTGCGGCCCTGTGGACGCCGAGGTTTCCGTACCCGAACTCGTGCTAGAAGGCGACCTCTGTCCGCATCAGGACTTTGTGTACTTCAGCATGCCGACTGCGAAGGAGCAGAAGGTAATCTCGGATTTTCGGGCTGCGGTGGACGGGTTTGTGTCACGGCTCAAGTCGAACGCGGCGTTCAAAGATGCGATCCTCGCTCATCCGTGGATTTCTGTGCCCGAGCAGCACAC
>QHYJ01000364.1 GCA_003223255.1 Acidobacteriota bacterium
TTGCTCCGCAAAATCGCTGCGCGTGTACACGACAAGCAGCGCGTAGGGATTTGCCGCATAGTTAGCAGCGGCAAACACGGCGGAGCCTGGAGAAAAAAACCGCCGTGCCAGAGCAAACATGGAAAGTCCTGCGAGCGTCTGTGCCAGTACGACAAAAATTCCGGGCACCGCGTTCCAGGGCGCGATGGACCCCAGTGCCGCGCCCAACATCCACGACAGCGGAGGATAAAAAATAAATCGCGGCTCGCCGAACCCGTTATTCGCCCACTCGCACCAGCGCGGGAAAACAATTCCTTCTTTCCATTGTCCGGCGACGTCCAGCCAGGAAGAGGCGTGAAAGGCAATGTCGTGGCCTGAGGCGTTTCCCAACCAAAAAAACGGGGACACCACGAGCAGGGCTATGAATAGAGAAACTCCCAGCGCGCACAGCCATGCTCGAAGATTTTGCGAACTGGGCACGGTGTTTGGGCGTTCGGGAGAGACCTAACCGTGCGTTCACGCGAACCTAATCCCTCGGCGAACGCATTATCATGCCTCAGGCGGCGGCGCTGTCACCAGGGTTATGTGCGGGCTCTTCGACAACTTGGCCCCGGTTCCAGATCATCTTCTTCCGCATCAGCCAAGCAACGAGCAGAATTGCCGTAACGCCGAGGAAGCTCGCTGCGGATAAGACGCTGCCAAGGAGGCGGTCCGGCGTGCGCTTGAACCTCACCTGGATGGCCGATTCGCCCGCCGGTACGGCCAGAATAATTTGATGTAACGCGGTGGAATGTCCCGGCGTTGTTACCTGGCCATTGAGTTCGACCTGCCAAGCGGGATACGCGAGCAGCCGCAGCGCCACTTGCACCGGTTCGCGCGCATTCACCTGCACTTCCTTTTCCTCGGCAGTCCATTTTTCTATTTGGAAGTCTGCCTTCGGCGTGTCGTACTGCGATCCTGCAGCCGGCAGAATCTGTACTCGCGGCCTTTTTTCGGGCAGATGGGAAGAAAAATAACTCTGGTACTCGGCGCCTCCGGGAAAGTATTCGGGGGTTCCCAGGAACCCCTGGTCATTTTCAATGAAGTCTTGATGCATGGACGGCGTGACGTCGACTCCGACCCAGCGGCCCTCGGAACGGCCGCGATCGACGATGTAGGTTGCCGATCCGCCAATCAGAAAAATAAGCGTTGCCGCGGTCCAGACCGAGCGGCGGCGGCGCTGCTCGAGGGCGGCCGCCAGAAAAAATGCGTAAGCCAGCGCAAGCATCGCGAGCCAGCGCCAGGGAAATTGCACAAAGGCAAGTTTGGGCAGAAATTGCCAAAGCGGCCAGCTAACGTGGAGCATCAGAAATGTGGCTACGGCAGAAAGCGCCAGAAACGCCCGCCAAAGGGCTCTCAGTTCGCTGTTTTGTTCGGCTTTGGCAACTCTTCGGTACACCGCGATCCCCGCGAGCCCGAGCACGAGAAGGATCAAGATAGCGGTGCTCGAAGCAATCCAGTTGAAAGAGACCATTTTCGGAAACTCCAGGTCCCGGTAAGGCTGCGCGTAGAGGAAATGCTTCGTAGGAACGGCGCCTTCGGGAATCAGTGTCGCCGTATTGATCCAGTGCTGCTCATAGGCAACGGGCAAAAGATAAAATCCCGCTAAACCAAAACCCAGGGCTAACCCGGCTGCTCCGCGCCACAACGGCTGCCCAGTTTCTTTCTCGAGCGCGGCCCACACAAAAATAACCGTCGCACCGTAGCTCGCCATGACCCCGCTAGGCACGTTCGAAAGCCAAATCGCGGCAAACGCTATGGCAAAGAACGCTCCCGTCTGCCCGGTGGAACGCCGGGGAGTCTCCAACAGCCTGCCCAATTCCAGTGCCGCCAGCACCAGGAGCGGCATCCAGGCACACGCAAGCTGTTCGGCAAAAGCGCTGCGGAGATAAACGTCGAGAAAGAGGTAGGGATTTGCCGCATAAAACACGGCCGCCAGCAGGGCTCCCCTTTGCGAGAGAAAGCGCCGGGCAACAGCAAACATGGAAAGTCCCGCTAGCGTCTGCACCACCACAACAAACAGGGCTTGCACGTCTTTCCACGGGGCCACCAGGCTCAGCGCTGCCCCCAGCAGCCACGATAGGGGCGGATAAAATAAGAACCGCGGCTCACCAAAGCCGCCATTGGCCCATTCCGCCCAACGCGGATAAAGGATGCCTTCCTTCCACTGCTGGGCCACGTCCATCCAGGAAGTCATGTGAAAGGCGAAGTCATGCCCCACCATGATGCCCATGCGGAAAAACGGCGCCGCGACAAGCAACGCGGTTACCAGCGATGCTCCCGCGGCCTCGAGCCAAAAGCGAACACTCCCATTCGAATCCCCTCGATCGGGGTGATAACCCGCAAATTTCATAATGTCCTTCTTGAATCCGTAGTCGCTGGGACAGCTTTGCGCGATTATTTCCGTAGGGTGCTGTGTTCTGGGAGTTGAGGGATAATACGTACGCTCATGAGCATCGCGGACACCGCTGCAACGGTACCCATCCTTGAAGCGCGCAAGCTGGAGAAATTCTACCAGCATCCTGAGGGCGGGCGCATTCAGGTGATTTCCCCAATCGACCTTGCCGTGTTTCCCGGACAGATCCTTGCGCTTCTTGGACCGTCCGGTTGCGGGAAATCCACGCTGATGCGCATGCTTACCGGACTTTCCCCTGCCAGCGGGGGCGCGGTTTACTGGCATGGCCGGACAGTCGACGGAAATTTCCCCAACGTGGCCATCGTCTTCCAGAGTTTTGCGCTTTTTCCCTGGCTTACCGTGATTGAAAACGTGGAAGCCCCGCTAGAAGCCCATGGTGTCTCCGCCATCGAGCGCCACAAGCGCGCCCTGCGAATTTTGGACGCTGTAGGACTGGATGGCTTCGAGTCTGCCTATCCGAAAGAACTTTCCGGAGGGATGAAGCAGCGCGTGGGCGTGGCCCGGGCTCTCATCGTCGAGCCGGAAGTACTCTTTATGGACGAACCATTTTCGGCGCTCGATGTGCTCACTGCGGAGACGCTGCGCGGCGAACTTTTGGAGCTTTGGCTGGACCACAAGATTCCGACGCGCGCGATGTTCATCGTCACGCACAACATCGAGGAAGCGGTGATTCTCGCGGATCGCATCATCGTCCTTGGCCGCAATCCTGCGCACATTCACGCGGATTTCTCGGTGACCATCCCGCACCCTCGTGATCGCAAGAGCCTGGAATTTGTCGAGCTGGTGGATGCCATTTACCGGACCTTGACGCAGCCCGATCACAAGGACGCCGCGGCCCCGCCGCGCACGCACGTCCCGGGTGTCGGTCCCAAGGCCAAAGCGGTCATGCTTCCGCACACGCGCCCCGGCGGTTTGGCTAGTCTGCTGGAGATTCTTGTGGACCGCGGCGGGCGAGTGGACCTGCACCGACTCGCCGAGGAACTCAGCCTGGACCTGGAGTCGCTTCTCCCTACGATCGACACCGCCGTTCTTTTGGGCTTCCTTCGCCTGGAGGAAGGCGACGCCATCATCACGCCGGAAGGCCACGGGTTTGCGCAAGCCGACATTCAGGCGCGTAAAGCCATCTTCCGCAAGGCCGCCATTGCCAATGTGCCTTTGCTCCGGCAAATGGAGCAAGGGCTCAGGGCCAAAGCCAACCATACTCTCAGCGAAGAATTTTTCCGCGACTTGCTCGATGAACACTTCAGCGCCGAGGAATCCCGCCGCCAACTGGAAACCGCCATTCAGTGGGGACGCTATGCCGAAATTTTTGATTATGATGCCGGGTCCGGCAAGCTGACCCTGACCGAGTCCTGAGGCCAACGTGCCGGCGGCCGCGCTCCCCGACGTTCACCCGACACCGCTTCCCCCTGCCGCGAAGCGCCCCGCCGGCTCCCGCTGGAGCTGGGCCTTCCTGATCGACATTGCTGTTTTTCTTTTTGTGTTCGCCACGGTTTTCGGGATTTACGCCATCGGCCGCGCCTGGCTCGGTCCGGCCCGTCCCCAGGCACGGATTTCCCAAAATCCCCGCGCTCTTCCTCTCTATGCTTTTTACTCCCTGGTGCGCATGGTGATCGCCTATGCGATCAGCCTCATTTTTTCCCTGGCTTTCGGCTATCTCGCGGCCAGTTCGCGCCGCGCCGAAATGATTATGATCCCGCTGCTCGACATTCTGCAGTCCATTCCCGTGCTCAGTTTTCTCCCCGGCGTGATGCTAACGATGTTCGCGCTTTTCCCGCATAGCCAGTTGGGCATCGAGCTCGGCTCGATTCTGCTGATTTTCACCGGGCAAGCCTGGAACATCGCTTTTAGTTTTTACTCTGCGCTGAAGACTATTCCCCGCGATCTTCGCGAGGCGGCCATCATTTACCGGTTCAGCCGCTGGCAGCGCTTCGCTGAACTGGATCTTCCTTTCGCCACCATTGGCCTGGTCTGGAACTCCATGGTCTCCGTTGCCGGCGGGTGGTTTTTTCTGATGGCTTGCGAAATGTTTGTGCTGGGCAAACGGGATTTCCGCCTGCCGGGGCTTGGCTCGTTCCTGCAAACCGCCGCAAGCCACGGCGATACGCGCGGCATTCTGTGGGGTGTCTCGGCTATGATCACTCTTGTCGTTCTGCTGGATCAGTTGGTCTGGCGTCCTATCATTCTCTGGGCCGACAAATTCAAATTCGAACAGGTGGAAAGTTCCGGCGCAGCGCATCCCACGCTATTCCATCTCATCGGGCGCACGTCGGTTCTCATTCGCATATACCGCCGCCTTTTTCGTCCCCTGATCAACCGGCTCACGCTTTTCTTTACGGTGCGTGCTCGCCGCGCCGCGGAATCTTTTACTGCCCCGAAGCAGCATCGCCTGCGCCGCGGAATCGCCTACGCGGGGATCGCCGGGATTTTAATCGGCCTCGCATTCACGGTCTTCTACGCGGTCCGTGAGCTTTCCGATCTTCATCGGGAGGATTACGTCGAACTTTTTCGAAGTGCCGGGCTGACTTTTCTTCGCGTCAATTCCTCCCTCCTTCTTAGCACTCTCTGGACCGTTCCCGTCGGCGTGGCGGTCGGTTTCAGTCCGCGCCTCGCCCGCATTGCCCAGCCGTTCGTCCAGGTCGCCGCCTCGGTTCCCGCTACCGCGCTGTTTCCCATCATTCTTTTGATCTTCCTCCGTCTTCGCGGCGGCATGGAGTTCGCGGCCATGCTGCTGATGCTTCTGGGCACGCAGTGGTTCGTCCTTTTCAACGTGATTGCCGGCGCCATGGCCATTCCCACGGACTTAAAAGAAGCCTCGCAAGTCTTTCGTTTTGGCTCCTGGCACCGCTGGCGTTTCCTGATTCTGCCGGGCATTTTCCCTTATTTGGTTACCGGCTTGGTGACCGCTTCCGGCGGCGCGTGGAACGCCAGCATCATTTCCGAGTACTTCCACTTTCAGGGGAAGATCCTGTCCGTGCCCGGCCTCGGCAGCACCATCAGCAGTGCCAGCGATGCCGGGCGCTTCGATATGCTGCTCGCCTCCACCCTCATCATGGCCGCCATTGTGGTGCTCATCAACCGCCTGGTGTGGCGCCGGCTCTACCGCCTCGCTTCTTCCCGCTTCAAGCTGGAAGCGTGATATACTAAAAGAAGTTCGAATCTCGCTTTTCCAATACCAAACCAATATGACCGAAACCCATTCTGGCTCCGGCGCCCGCGTCTGGAGCGACGAAGACTTTCTGCGCGCTTTCGAAGACCTTTCTTTTCCGGCGGAGCAGTTTCACCATCGGGAGCATCTTCGCGTTGCCTGGCTCTATCTCCGGTCCTCGGACGCGACTCGTGCGGCCGAGCGCATGTGCGCGGGCATTCGGCGCTTCGCCAACCACCATGGCGCGACCGGGAAAATCCACCACACGCTCACTCTGTTCTGGATGCGCATGGTTGGCATAGCTTTAGTGGAAACTGCGGAAGACGGCGGGTTCGTCGAGTTCCTGGCCGAGCACCCCGAACTTTGCGGCAAAAATCTTCCCGCCACATACTATTCACAGGATCTCTTGCAGACTGGGGCTGCGCGGGAAGGCTGGGTCGAGCCGGACCTTCAGCCGCTTCCCAACCTACGGGTTTACCGCTGCTGTTGATTTCTTTTCGTCTTTTTTGGGCTCAGCCGGTTTCCTCTCTTCTGGCTTCTCGCCCCAGATGTATTGCGCAAACCACTTTTCATTCTCTTCCATCACGGCGCGCTGCTGCTTGGGCTTGGTGATACCGTGTCCGAATCCTTTGTAAACCACCATCTTCACCGGCACGCCGCGGTCTTCCAAGGCTTGGCGCAGCTCGTAAGCATTGGGTATGGGGACGCGCTTATCGTTTTCGCCGTGCTGGATGAGCGTGGGCGTCCGCGCTTTTGCGATGCTGCTGATCGGCGACGTTTTCCAATAAATCTCCGGGTCGTCCCAGGGAGTGGCATGCAGGCACTGCCGCGTGAACGGCGTGATGTCGGTGTTCACGTAATAGGTGGTCCAGTCGGAAATGCCCGCGCCTACCGATACCGCTTTGAAACGATCGCTGAAGGTTGTGATGTACGCGGAAATGTATCCGCCCTGGCTCCAGCCCATTGCGCCCACGCGGTCCTTGTCGACAAAGCCTTTCGCGATCAAAGAATCCACTCCCGAAATCACATCGGCATAATCACCGATGCCCAGGTTCCGCACGTTCAACGAGCGGAATTTCTCGCCATAACCCGCCGAGCCGCGGTAGTTCGGGCGCAGCACCAGAGCTCCCTTGGCCACCAGCCGCTCCATGGGATAGTAGCGGTCGGCGTTCACCACCGGCTGATCCACGCCCGTGGGCCCGCCGTGAATCACTACCAGCAGCGGATATTTTTTCTTGGCATCGAAATTCGGCGGCGTATAAAGCACGCCCTCGATCGTCGTGCCGTCCCCGGACTTCCAGGAAAGCACTTCGCGGTGGGCGAGCGTGAATCCCTTGAGCTGCTCGCCCATCGCCGTCAGCTTCTTGCCTTGCCAGGGCGCTACGCTGGTGGTGTAGACCTCCGCGTATTGGTTGTCGAGCGCTGCCCGGTAAGCCACCGTTTTGTAATCGCGCGAAAACGAAAAGCTCGATGCCGCCATCTCGTCGGGGGAGCTCAGCTTCTCCACCGTGCCATTGGCGGGATTCAAGCGAAACAAATGCGCCGCGGTTTTCTGCAGGGCGCCAAAATAAATTCCATCCGGCCCCCAGGCGATTAGCGACGGATCTTCATCAAACGATTCCGTCAAAATTTGTACCGCCCCGCCGTCGGCGGCCACCACGCCGATTCTGGAATTCGCGTAAAAGAAATATTGCGAGCCCGCCGCTGTTTCGAACGCGATCTTCTGGCCATCGGGCGACCAGTGCGGATTCCGATCCGGCCCCGCGGTGCTTACGATTTTCTTCACCGCTTTGTCGCTCACGTTTACCACGTACAAATCTGCCGTGCCTATAGAAATCAAATCCGGGTCTCTCTCTGCGCTGAACGCGATGCGCGTCCCATCCGGTGACCAAGAAAAATCTCCCACGCTCGACTCGTCCCCTTCCGTTAGCCGCTTCGGCTCAACCGCGGCAGGGCTTCCGCTTGAAAATTCGACGATCCACAGGTGCGTCATCTGGTAATCGCCACGCACCACGGAATATTCGCCGTATTTTTCTTTCCGGTCTTTCATGGCCTTGGTCTCGGGATCCGTCATGGAGAATGCCATGCGCTTGGAATCCGGGGCCCAAGCAAAATCGCTTACGTCGTTTTCTGCCTTGGTGACCTGTTGCGCTTCCCCGCCCTCCACCGAAATCACGTACAGTTGCTTCTTGCCGTCCGGTGTTCCGGCGATTTGTGCCGGGCGGTCAGAGAGGAATGCGATCCATTTCCCGTCCGGCGACCACTCGGGATTTGTGCTCGATTTCTTTGCCGTGGTCAGCGCGTGCGCCTCGCCGCCCGCAATATCCCCGATCCACAGATTCCGTTCGAAAGCATTCTCTTCCCAGTTGGTTTTCTGTACCTCATAGACCACGCGCTTCCCGTCAGGCGAAATCTTCGGATTGAACGCGCTTGGCCACTCCAAGGATTGGTCGATGGTGGGAATGCCGGAAGCTGGGGCTTGGGCCGTTTTCGCTGCTTCCTGTGCCGGCGCCAAAACCGCGAAGGTGCCCAAGCACGCCAGCGCAAAAGCCACTACAGACACTTTTCGCATCGCTTCCTCCATCACGTTAACAAAAACTTTTCAGGATTTGCGATTCCAGAGAAGGAACCCACCGAGAACTACGACGCCCACAATGGCAAACCCCAGGTAAACGTGCCATCCATGCAGCTCCGTTGCCGATACAACCGCCCCTAAGGCAGACAGCACCAGCAAAAGGGCAGCCTTGCCCTTCGTCAGTTTTTTCTGTTCGACCACTCGCGTTCCACTTCGCTCGCCGCAACGCCCACTCTGCGTCCAGGCGAAACGTATCCTGGCCTTAAGTTCTCGCCAACTCTCGGCTCAGGTAGACGATCTGCCCCACGTGATGATACGCATGCCCCGCGCAGCGCACGAAAATCTGGAAGCGATCCTTGGCCTCCGGCTCGCGTTCCGCGGTGTACGCTTTGCCCCAGTCGCCCTCGCCCTGCTTTCGAATCGTCGCCACCACCATGGCCACCGTCCGGTCAAAGGCCCGCAACGCTTCGCCCTTGTGCGGCGGATTGGGCTCGGTGAACTCCTTGTCCCGGTCGCGCCGGTACACCGTTTCGGCGACGCGTGCGCCGATGTAGTAATTCAAGTTGCCGGTCAGATGCAGCACCAGGTGGCCCACGCTGTTGCCGTACGGATAGGGCTTGCGCCAGAACTGCTCGTCGCTCAGCGGGTCCACGCATTTGTGCAGATCTTCGGCAACGTATTCGTAATACGCCGCCAGCCCGCTTGCGACGGTTTCGTTCAGTCCCACCAACGCGCGCCTCTCCGGTACAACTGGCTCCTTCTGTGACGCAGACAATATCGCGCTCCGGCCAAAAGTCAAGCAGATGCCCGCCACTTTTGTGCGTGACCACGTCTTTTCGAATGGCGGAAACAAATGGACGCAAAATTGTTTGTACCTGGCGGTCACTGGTTGACAGCTTTTCCGCACCCTTTCCAGCGGGAGTGGGGGGGGACCTTTCGTACTATTGCACCTGTTACCGCCCTCTAACCACACTAAGGACAGCATGGCTCGCTACTCCTCCTTTCTGGGTCGGCGGGTGGAAGTGCAATATCGCGCCGGCGATATTCTTTTGCCCGCCTCCGGAGTTTTCGTCGCCGATTCCGGACGCTCCATCTTTCTCGAGCAGAATTTCGAGCAGCGCGGCAAGCACGGACACTTCCGCTGGGAAATTCCCTATCAGTACCTGGTGCGCATCGAAGTAAAAGCGGACTCCGGGTCCGCTGCGAACTCGGCTCCCATTAGCGTGAAGCCAGCCGCCGCTCCCGAGGCTGCGGTCGTCTCGGATTCCGATGGCCAGTCGCGCAGTACCTCCTTGGCCGCCGCGGCTTCCACGCGCGGCGCTGCGGGTATGCTCCGCCACCGCACCAAGACCGCCTGATTTCCTTCGCCCCGCTTTGCATTCCGCCGTTCTTTGTTAGAGTGGGCCTATGCGAAAACTCCTGTTTTGCCCTCTTGCGTTTTTCCTCGCCACTGTTGCGCATGCCCAAACGCCTTTGGCCGCTTCCGGCGGTCAAGCTGACTCGATGCTGATAAACGGAAAAATAATCACGGTCGATCCTGCGGATTCCCTTGCAGAAGCGGTGGCCATTCGCGACGGCAAAATCCTGGCCGTCGGCGCAAAAGATGCCGTTTTGCGCTATGCCGGGCCTTCCACTCACGTTGTGGATCTGCATGGCCGCACGGCCACCCCGGGATTGATTGACGCGCATCTTCATTTTGCCGACGTAGACGCGATTTATTCCCTGGATTTGAGTCACGCGCGTAGCATCGCCGAAGTTCAGAAGGCCATTCGCGATCGAGTCGCGAAATCCAAGCCCGGCGAGTGGATTCAGGGCCACGGCTGGGACGAAGGCAAGCTCGCCGAACGCCGT
>QHYJ01000085.1 GCA_003223255.1 Acidobacteriota bacterium
TACGCGAACGAAGAACGCCTGGAAGGTCTTATCCAGCCGGCGGAGCACATCCTGGCAGCAGGAGAAGTTGGCCAGTCCGAGCAACCCTTCTTCCCGCATCGGCTTCAACTGCTTGGCCGGGTCGTAGTAGTGGATGCTCTTGCGGCAAACTTTCCAAGCATCGCGCCGTTCATGAAGGGCGGCGTTGTAGAGCTCGCAAGCCTCGTGGAGCTGGTTCTCGAGAAACCGAACCTGGGCTTGGTTGGGGTACAGGCGGTATTTGTAGGCGGCGCGCATAAGCAGGAGTATACAAAGAGCATAGGCCTAAGGCAAACAAAAAGCGAAGACGAACGAATATGCGAAAGAAGGCCGCATTCCCCTGTCACCTAAAGGCGATAGTCCCCTGCGGACGAATCTATGGCGAGCCGGTCGAAGTCGACACCACCATCACGGTGAATTTCACATTGCTGCCGTAAGAAAGTGATCGTGACCGTCCCTTTCCCTGCCTTTATGCAAGTGGATTCCAAAGGATTTTGACCCTTGTGGTAGCCCTTCAAGTGCTGTCTCTATCGTACAGATTCACTATCGCGTCGCTACTTTCAAGTTGCGTCATCGCGGGCCTTGGCATGACCCTGTTGGCTTACGTTCGACCCCAGGCGATCGAGCGGACCGGTCGACTGAATCTTCCACCCTGCGATGTGCCAGGCATCGCAGGTGGAGCCAAATGCGGCACATACAATGTTTACGAAGATCGATCAGCCAAGACAGGCCGGAAGATCGGCCTGAATATCGTTGTGGCTCCTGCCCTCAGCGGAACGCCAGCGCCAGATCCGGTGTTCTGGCTGGAGGGAGGGCCCGGCGGCTCGGCGACGGAAGCCGCGGGAATAGTGAGCCAGAAATATCTGCGGGATCTTCGAAACGACCGCGATCTAGTGTTTGTCGATGAGAGAGGTGCGGGCAAATCTAACCCACTGAAGTGTGACGATGTCGGAGAGACTCCAGCGAATCTCGATGCATACTTCGGCAAGCTGTTTCCACCAAATTTGATGCGTGCGTGCCTGGAGAAACTTGAGAAAACGGCGAACTTGAAACTCTACACGACGCCCATCGCGATGGATGACCTGGACGATGTGCGCAGCGTGCTTGGGCTACAAGCAAATCAACCTCGCGGGAATATCGTACGGAACGCTTGCGGCGCACGTGTACATCCGGAAATATCCGGGCCGCGTGCGCTCTGCCTTCCTCGTTGGCATCGCCACTCCTGGATTTAAGCTGCCGCTTCCTTTTGCCAGAGCCGCACAACACGCGTTAGATCTTCTCTTTGAGGACTGCACTGCCGATCAGTCGTGCCACAACGCCTTTCCGAATCTGAAAGACGAGTTCTATGCGGTCCTCGCCCGTTTCGATCGCGGCCCCTTGAACGTCAAGGTGATCGACCCCGCCACGAAACGGGAACGACTCGTTACCCTCGAACGCGAGAACTATGTTGAGCACGTGCGCGCGTTGTTGTATTCCACCTATTCTGCGCACTTTTTGCCTTTCGTCGTTCATCAGGCGTTTCAGGGCGATTTTATCCTCTTTGGAACGATGGCTGTTCGTATCAATCTCGGCGGTCCGCAGACTGCGCGTGGATTGTATTTCTCGGTCACCTGCGCAGAGGCCATCCCCTTCATTACGGAACGGGAGATTATCACCGAGACACGCGGAACGTTCCTGGGCGATCGACGCGTGCGCGCCCACATTGCAGCATGCAAGGAATGGCCAGGAGGAAGCGTACCCAAAACTTTTACTGATCCCGTCAAATCCGACATCCCAGTCGTCATGTTTTCTGGCGAAGCAGATGGGGCGACTCCACCGTGGATCGCAGAAGAGGCGGTGAAGTATTGGCCGAATGGGCGTCTAATCAAGGCTCCTCACACGGGCCACCAAATCGACACCTGCACGTGCGCGCTCCTGCAGACCTTTTTCAAGACAGCGTCAGCCAGCTCGCTAGATGCCTCGTGCACCGAGAAAGCCCATCGCCCGCGTTTCGCAACCGAATTACCACCGCCTTAATCTCTGTGCCTCGGCAAGGGTGGGTGGCGAAGACACCCTTTTGGCGTTACCATGCGTCTCCAAGGATCCGGGGCCAAAACGCGGAGGTAAGCCATGAAGGGACGAATAGTCGCAGGTTTGTTTCTTTGCTCGCTTTTTATCGCCGTTGGGGGAGACGCGCAAAACCGCGATGTCCAGGACAAACCAGTTTGGGCGCTGGAGTTCATTCAAGTGACGCCGGAAAAGTTCGGGATGGCCATGGGGTACTTGGACGATAACTGGATGCGCGTCCGGGCTGAGGCTAAGAAAGAAGGCGCGGTTCTGGACTATCACCGCATCACAAACGCGGCGCTTGTGACTCCCGGTCACAAGCTTACCGACCTGAAGTCAGTAGTGTTGCTGACCGAGTACAAAAGCATGGACGATTTCTTGGGGAGTGAAAGGCTTTTTGATTCTATCCGTCAACGCCTGCTGAAAAGTACGCCTGGTTATTTCAACCTCCCGGGGGGACCGAGGCCGGAAGACCTCTATGAAACCTCGGGTACGCAAGTGTTCGTGGAAGAGCCGGATACGAGTGCAAGGCTCAAGTTTCTTGCCCAAAAGTAGGAGTTGTGGTTCTTTGAGAACGATGGTGGGAACCATGGAAGAGAGTGGCCGCCGGCCCGGAGCGATAGAATTCGTCACTATCTTCTGCATCCTTAATAGGTGTGCTCCCTGTCAATTTCTTTAGGTTTTTTTTCGACTCTTCAACCTTCAACTCTTTGGCTCAAACCGAAGAAGATTGTTTGTAAAAAAAATGCGAATTACAATAACGTAAGAAAAAATGTTTAAAACGCTTAGGTACTACTGGCATGCTGCCCGGGGCTATCGATGGAAACCTTGGAAAAGTCCTTACCTGCATTGGCGGTTTGAGACGTTTCTCGGAAAAGAAGCGGCAGACATGACTGCGGGAAAGTTTTTTCACCTTGCCTGGAAATACCGCGAACATATGGAGCGGTTTGTGGACTGGGCCGCGGAACGCCGCCGCATCCAGCGCCGGCGCCACGTCTGAGAAGCGGGCGAGTGTTACTCGTGCGCCTTGAAAAGCTCGAGGAGAATGACGCTTACCACTTTGGGCCGTAAAGTCCCTGCCTTCAGGCATGGGGATATAAGGCCCTTGCTTTTTTGCATCCCATCGTTCTAAGCTGCTCTTCGCCGAGGGACGCTCGGTTTGAGCCTGTGGAGACGCAGTAAGACCTGGACGCAAGTCCAGCGCATGTGCCGGTGAAGCAGGAAACATCGTTGGAGATATGCGGCATTTGTCGCATAGTAGCTCCGAAGAATCCCCCGCCGTTTAGGCGTGGGGAGTCGTCAAACCTGTCCAAGAATCTTTTCTTCTTTGTCCCTTTTGACTTTCAACCTTCAACGTTTAACTGTCGACTGTGAACTTCTCGTACAGAGCCTCGGTCGCATCCTCCCGGAATTTGCTATGCAGGTATAATGGGATTTGGGAGGAGGGTCCATGGAAGAACTGAAGATCCTCCAGAAAACGCGGGAACTCCACGAAGCGCGCTGGTGGGAACCGGAAGCGAACGGCCGAGTTCACTGCTATCTTTGCCCGCGCCACTGCCACATTCATCCGGGCCAATCGGGATTCTGTTTTATCCGCACCAATCAAAACGGAAAGCTTTATAACCTGGGATACGGCTCGCCTGCGGCTTTGCAGATTGATCCCATCGAGAAAAAGCCGCTGAATCATTTTCTGCCCGGCACGCGCATCTTCAGCATGGGCACGGCGGGCTGCAACATGGGCTGTTTTTTCTGCCAGAACTGGGACATTTCGAAATCGCGCTCGGACCAGGTGCGTTCGCAGGAAATTCCCCCGGAAGATGTGCCGCTGTTGGCCCTGAAATACAGCTGCGAGTCTCTGGCGTTCACGTACAACGAGCCGACCATCTGGGGCGAGTACGTGATCGACATCAGTAAAGAAGCGAAGAAATATGGTTTGAAGACGGTGATGGTGACGAATGGCTACGTCACTTACGACGCGTTCCACGACATTTACGATCACATCGACGCGGCCAACGTCGACCTGAAAGCATTCACGGAAAATTTCTACGGGAAAATCACGCTGACCCATCTCCAACCTGTACTCGAAACACTGGAATGGCTGAAGAAGGAAACCAACGTATGGTTCGAAATTACGAATCTGATGATTCCGACGCTGAATGATGACCCGGTGGAAACGCGAAAGCTAGCGGAATGGATCTTGACGCATTTGGGGTCGGACGTGCCGCTGCACTTCACCGCGTTCCATCCGGATTTTAAGCTGCAGGACAAACCGCGGACGCCCGCGGCCACGCTGGATCGCGCGCGCCAGATCGCGATGGAAGTTGGCTTGCGCTACGTCTACGAAGGAAACATTTACAGCGAAGGCGCGAACACGTATTGCCCGAATTGCAAGGAATTGCTGGTGCGGCGGGCGTGGCACGACATTCTCGAATATCGCATTACAGATGGCGCTTGTTCGAAGTGCCGATTCCCGATTCCGGGTGTTTGGACCTGCGGGACAGCGGGAAAGCCGAAAAGCGGGGAGTCGACCGGCACAAAGAAATACACCCACCTGAATCTGTAGCGCCCTTTAGTGCAGATGGAAATTGTAGTAGCCGGGTCCGACGCGCATGCTGTGATGCCAAGCGATGGGGAATGCTTTCCACGCCAAAGTGCCGAGAATCGTCTGCCAGATGGTAAGTGTCAGAATGTTTCGGTCCTTCCAGAACAACCAAGCCATCAAAGCTCCGCCAACAAAAGTGAGTGGCACGAGGACGGGGTTCGGCCAGTGGAGCAAAGCGAAGAACAAGCCCGAGATGAGAGAAGCACGGAGCGGGCTGTCCATCGCGGCGAGGAGTCGATTCGTGACAAGAGAATTCAGGGCGACTTGCTGCAACAAACAGAAGGACATATAGCCCAAGAAACGCTCGGGATTGAGAAGCTGATAGAACGCGTGCTGCACGCCGTCAAGAAGAAATCCCGTAACCAAAATCGCGAGCGCGCAAGGAATGAAGACCGCCGAAGCGCGTTTGGTGGCGCTCCAGAAATTGTCCACGCGCCAGCCAAGGGACTGCGGCGTGTCCTTGTTCAAAGCGAAGCTGGCAATCAGCCAAATGGGAAGCAGGATCCACGAGTAGGGGGAAGCATCTTGAAGCTGCCAAATGAACCACGCAACGAAGGCGGGGAAGGCGAAGGCCTCGATGAGAGGGAGGCGGCGCGAACTGGTAACAGCCATTGTCGAACTAATCATATAGTTTCTCTTCCCTAGAATGACTCAAATCGAGGAGTTGCAGGGCGCTCTCGAAGAGCTGGTCAATCTCCTCTTCGCTGACTTCGTGAGGAGCAAGAAAAGTGTGAAGGTCGAAGTCGGGGAATCCGCGATTCGTAACCCGCGCTGGGAGAAGCTCGCGCAAGCGGCGGGACTCGATGGCACCGAGCTGGCGAATCTCCTCGAAGACGACTCGCCGCAGGGGATCCTGGAAGACGTTTGGGTCGAGCAAGCGGCAGATTTCGTCGCGAGTGCCACCTTTGATTAAGACTGAGCACAAGAAGCGCAACATATTCCTTTCGAGCAGCGCTTGACTCGCAGGTTCGGAGTTCGTCATAAAAATCAATCTTGCTTCAGGGCTGCCGGGGCAATCTGTTGCCGGATAAGCGCTTCGACTCGAGACCAAACGGCGGGGTCGCGATCAATCTCGGTGTGAGTCTTCGCGAACGTCCGATCGTACCAAGGGTATTCGGGGCAATAAATCGGGTGTTCCTTGTAATCGAAGCGAAAATTTCCCAGGATTTGCGTCTTCGCCGGGTCCTCAGCGCGAATTCTGGCCCGGCCGTGAATCATGCCGTTCGGTTGATAGAAATTCACGGCGCGCGCAACGTTGGGCGGGATCTTGCTATCATCCACGCCAAACCGCCGGACGCTGTCCACCTGAACGGTAAGGAGAACGGGAATCCCCCGCTGGTTGAGTTCGCGCGCAAGCTGAACCATGGCCGAGCCACCCCTGCTATGGCCATAAAGAATAATGCGCACTTGGCGTTTTTCGTTGTCGGAGAGCAAACCGGAGCGGTCCGCGCCCAATTGTGTGAGAATCGCGTGCACAGCTTTCTCCCGGCGGCGATTCTCGAACGTTTCGACGTATACGCCGCTGGGGAATTCGGCGCGAAGATGCTCGGCGAGCTTGACTTCGCTGCGGAGGGGGTCGTCGTGCTTGACGACGCCTCCGACAAAACCCAGGACGACGATGGGAGGCTTTGTGAGTTCGAGCGAAACAGGCGGGACGGACGGCCAGTCGTGGCGCGAATGACCGGACGAGAGCAGGCCGCGGTGCTGAACGCCAACAAGGCGAGCGGGAGAAGAGGGGCAGGGGAGCGCTGATAAACTGTGCGCCTAAAGCGCAAGAGAATCACTCTAATTGAGATGAGGTTCATCGGAACGGCGTTGCGCTGAGGCCAGAAGAATGGAGCCAAAACATAAAGTGGTCATTCTTGGCGGAGGGTTTGGCGGGCTGGCGGCCGCACAGAAAATGAAGCGGGTGCCCGTGGAAATTACGCTCATCGACCGACGGAATTTTCATTTGTTTCAGCCGCTGTTGTACCAGGTGGCTACCGGATCGCTCTCTCCGGGGGAGATTGCGGCACCGCTGCGAAGCGTTTTGAGCCGGCAGAAAAATGCGCGCGTGCTGCTCGGCGAAGCTGTGGACGTTGACCCGGATGCAAAGCGTGTGATTCTGCGAGACGGCGATTCTTATCCTTATGATTCGCTGGTCGTGGCCACCGGCTCGCAAACGTCGTATTACGGAAATGAGGATTGGCGAAAATGGGCGCCGAGTCTGAAATCTGTGGAGGAGGCCACGGCGATTCGGCACAAGATTCTGTACGCGTTCGAACGCGCCGAGCGCGCGGCGACCGAGGAGGAAGCGCGTGTCTGGCTGACGTTTGTCATTGTGGGCGCAGGCGCTACCGGTCTGGAGCTTTCCGGGGCGCTTGCGGAAATTGCGCGCGAGACGCTGCGGCATGATTTTCGCAAGATTCGTCCGCAAGAAGCGCGCATCCTTTTGCTCGAGGGTGCGCCGCGCGTTCTGGGCGCCTACCCCGAGGATTTATCCGCCAAAGCGGAGAAGCTGCTGACGCGGCTGGGCGTGGAAGTAGTCAAGGGAGTGATGGTCACAAACATTGGTCCCGAAGGAGTGACCTTCAAGCGCGGGGATGCTACGGAGTTGCTGGCGGCGCGGACCGTGATTTGGGCTGGCGGCGTCACAGCTCCGCCTTTCGGGGAACGACTTGCGCAGCGCACGAAAGCGGAGACGGACCGCAGCGGACGGATCAAAGTTGCGCCGGACCTGACGATTCCGAATTATCCGGACATTTTTATCATTGGCGACCTGGCGCATGCAGGGGATGAAAAAGGGAAGCCCTTGCCGGGAGTTGCGCAGGTGGCCATGCAGGGCGGAGCGTATGCTGCGAAAACGATTCGCGCGCGCGTAGAAGGGAAGCAGCCTGTGCGGCCTTTTCATTACTTCAATAAAGGCGATATGGCGGTGATTGGGCGAGCCGCCGCGGTGGCCAATATTTTTGGCGTGCACCTTGCCGGATGGCCTGCGTGGCTCATCTGGCTTTTTGTCCATCTGATGTACATCGTGGAATTTCAAAGCCGGGTGCTGGTCTTCATTCAGTGGGGATTCGAATATCTGACGTTCAGCCGAGGCGCGCGACTGATTACCGGGACCGCGGCCACAGATTCGCTTGTCAAGCCGGAGACGATGGGAAACACCGGTGACGGCCGCTAGGCCAGTGGCGTTTCAAGCAGCCGTTTCTCATTTCCCGGAGCACGGCATTTTGTAGCTCCGGCTTCTAGCTACCTCCCCTCTTGCTTTTCCCCCCAACCGCCGCCAAGATGGCGGCGCTACAAAATCGTAGAAGATCTCGCTCGGGCCGTCGCAGCTTTAAACCGACTAAGAATGTTCCGGGCCAAAGCCCGGCGCTACGGAGTTGCAGCGCGCACAGAGGTCACAGAGAAGAGGTTGGCAGCCGGCTAGAAGCTAAGCTTCATGCCCAATTGAATTTGGCGGGCGCCGGTGGTGAAGTCCGGCCGGAAAGTTTCCGAGGTGGAGTGGCCAAAGACGGTGGTGTCCGCAAGCAGATTGTCGGGCTGATTGAACTGCACACGGTTGAAGAGGTTATAGAATTCAAAGCGCATATCGAGTTTGACGCGCTCGTGAATTCCCACCTGCTTGTCGAGAACGGCATCAGAGTTGTTAATGCCGGGTCCGCGGAAATGATTGCGTCCCAGATTGCCGCCAGAGCCGAAGGCTGGAACCGAGAAAAGGGCAAGGGATGGACCCGTCTGCGTGCGTGGATTGCTGCTCGGTGGAACGCTCGCGCCTGGATTCAAATCCGGGCGCGCGGCCAGGCCCGTGTGCTCGGTGTCAAAGTTTGTAAAAATGTCAAAGGGCAAGCCGCTCGAAAGCGTCGTAATTCCTGAAACTGTCCATCCCCCGACGAGCAGGCCAGCAGCCGTTCCGCGGGAGTGATTCTTTGCATGCCCAAAGGGAAGCTGCCAGGTGTAGTTCACTGTGAGGCGCTGCGTGACGTCAAACTCCGAATTGCCGCGCTCGGCGCGCAAGTGGAAGGAGTTTCTCGGATAGGGCGGGAAAAGAATATTGTTGTCGATGGGGATAAGCGGATCGGCGCCGTCGTCAATGGCATGCGAATACGTGTAAGCACCTTGAAGAGAGAAGCCGCGCGAAAAGCGTTTCGTGAAGTTCAATTGCAGCGCGTGATAAATGGAATTGGCGATGCCCTTGAAGAATTCGGCTTGGAGAAAAGCATTGTTGTTGACGGCGTTGAAGGGAAGCACCGGCATTCCGGTTGCCGGGTTGATTTCATTTGCGCCAAGCCAGAGACTCGTGAATTGCAAGGCCGGAGAATCGGGCGGAAGGCCCAGCGCAATCAGTGCCGCGACGAGATTCGGCTGTGGCGGATTGCCATCGACTAAACGAAGAAGATGCGTGCCCTTGGAGCCCACATAGTCGGCTTCGAGGAGAAGGCTGGGATACGGCTCGATCTGAATGCCCGTGCTCCAGCTTTGCGAATACGGCGTGCGTAAGTGCGAATCAACGAGGAAGGGAAGAATAGGTGAAGGGCAAGTGAACAGGGGCTGTCGCGTCGGGCAACTGCCGGCGACTGGCGAATCCGGGAATGTGGCCAAAGGTGTTTGTGCGGAAAGGGTGCAGGACTGGAATCCTTGAGGCGTCCCCGCAAACAAGCCCTGGCAGACTTGAGTTTCGAGCATTTGGAATGGCGGGTCGCCACGCACCAGGCTGAGGAGTTGGCCGAAGACGCGATCATGATAGAGACCATAGCCGGCACGAATGGAGGTTTTGCGGGTTCGGAAGGGATCCCACGCTACGGAGGCACGCGGTTCGATGTCTTTCCAGTCGTCCTGGTAGAGAGGAGTTCTTCCGGGACCTTCTCCCGCTTGTGTAAACGTGAAGGGGCCTTGCCCGTCGGGGGAAACCAACAGCGTCGACATGCGGTTTTGGACTTCGACAGGCACGCCAAAGAATTCGTAGCGGACGCCGTAACTGAAAGTCAGATTCGGAATAATTTTGTAAGAGTCCTGGGCGTAGAGAGCAAATTCGCGCTGCCGGAAGCCGCGTTCGTCCGTGGTTGTGCGTGTGCCGCTAGCATTAAAGAACTGCGCCTGTGTCAACAGGTCTACGCCACCAAAAAATTGCCAGACCAGATTCTGCAGGTTCACGCACGCTTGCATCTGTTGCGGTGAGCAAGAGCTGGGCTCAAGGCCTGTGCCCGTGGTGGAAGGAATGCCAAAGCTGGAGAATACGCCGGAGTCGGTTATAGTGCGCGAAGCGAAATTGTTCGAGCTGTTGGAATAGACGCCGCGATACTCGCCGCCTGTCTTGATCATGTGCCGTCCGAGTACTCTGGAAATGTTGTCGCTGGCCGTATACGTTCCGGCGTTGCGCGTCGAGCCGCTGGTGTCTCCAAGGAAGATGCAGCCAAAGCCGGCAAGACTGCCCGTAAGAGGGACGTCAAAACCACGGCCTACGCCGTCCACAAACTGGCCGTTGTTCAGTCCGTCAAAGAGGCTCGTGCCCGTGCACGTTACTGGGAATTCCAATCGATTGTATGCCAAGTGCAACTCGTTGATAAGCCCTTGAGCGGCAGTAGAAGTCAGACGCGCGGTGAGGTTGTGATTGTGGTGCTGCGTGGAAACGCCACCGATGCCGGCGAGAAAATCTTCATGCTGATAATTGGAGTCGGAATATTGGTTGAACGTGTAGCGGACCGACAGGATGGCTTGCGCAGAAAAGCTATGATCGATGCGTCCGGTAACATTGTTGGCGTTCACTAAGGAATGGCTGGGGAAATGAAGGAGGCCGCGGGCGCCATCAATATAATCCGCGGGTTGAGGGTCCGGGTAGTTGGCAAAAATTGCCGCCATCGTTGCATCGGGTGACAGTCCCGTGGCGTTATTGGGAGAACTGGAACTTCTTACATCGACCGTGGAGCTTTGTCCCTGGCTGGTATATGTGAAGAGACCGCTCTTGAATTCTTTTGTGGGAACAATGCTGGTTTTCGAAAGCGTGGTGCTGAACCGCCAGATCTCCTCGTTCGCAAAAAAGAGAGTCCTGTTCTTCTGAATCGGTCCGCTCACGGAGTAGCCAACCTGATTTCGAACAAAGGGGTCCTGATTGCGGTCCTGCGCAAAAAAGTCTTTGGCGGAAAGCGCGGTGTAGCGCCCGAACCAGTAGATATCGGCGTGGAGATTGTTCGTGCCTTGCTTGGTAACGATGTCGATGATGGCGCCGTTGTTGCGGCCAAACTCCGGCAGGTAGCTGTTGGTGAGCACGCGGAATTCCTGCGTGACCTCCGGGTTCAGGCTGCTCAGGCCGTTCGGGAAGCCCCCCATATCAGGGTCGTTGTTGTCTGCGCCGTCGAGCATGAAATTGTTGCTGCGCTCGCGGGAACCGTTCACGGAAAAACCGCTGAAAAGCGTGTTCGACTGCGTGACGCCAGGGGACAACAGAACGAGATGGTATGGATCGCGCAAAATCAGGGGCAGGTCTTCGATCTGGTGGCTGTCGACGAGATTTCCGATTTGCGCGTCGTTCAAGTCGATCGGAACGACGGATTCGCTGCCGACGCGGATGGTTTCCCGGACAGCGCTCAGCACCAGCTTGGCGTCCAATGTGAGGACTTGGTCCACACTCAGCGGAATTCGCGAATAGACGACGGCATTGAAACTGGCATGCTCGACGCGGATGTCATAGACGCCGGGATTCAGGTTCGTGATCCGGTAGACGCCGGATTCGTCGGTTTGAACCGTTCGCGCCTCGCCCGTGTCAACATTCTCCGCGGTAATTTTAGCGGCGGGCACGGCCGCGCCGGTACTGTCTGTGATTGTCCCCCCGATCGAAGCCGTCTGAGCGTGCAAACAAAACGGCAGACTGAGGGTTACGAGCAAACCCACGAATACGGTCTTGCGTTTCATAGCCGTAAGCCCCCTCGCGGTTTGATGCTAATTCAGATGTGCCGGGTTAGGGATTGTTTGCCTGGGCTATTCTCCCGAGAAAGCCGGGCCCGAGCAAGCGAGTTCCCCGCAACTGAGATCGATTCGAATAGATTTGACCTGCTGCGAATCACAGCGCGGATTCAAATTCGCGGAAGCGCCGCTCGAGTTCCCATTGCTGCGCAGCTTTTTCGCTGGACTTCAAGAAAGCGGCGCAGGCTAGAGAAGGCTTGTCGCTCCCAAGAGAGTCTTTCGCGCAAGGGGGAGCGGCGCCCGTAAAAACATCCGGCGCGCGCCACAGGCTTTCGCCGGGCAGAAAACTGTGCTCCAAACCCGTGCGCACCATCTGCTTGAGGTGGCGGTAGCTGAGACCGTAGGTTTGCACCGCGCGAACATATTCGTGAGTCAAGTCGACGCGCGATACGCCTTCATCATCGGTGGAGAGGGCCACCGGAACGCCGAATTGGCGATAGAGGGGAAACGGATGATCTTTCCCACTGACGCCGAGGATCACCTCGTTGCTGGTGAGGCTGATTTCCACCATGACGTGATTGCGCGCCATCTCCTTCAATAATTCGTGAGGACGATCCTCGTACATCACGTCCACGCCGTGGCCGATGCGTTCGGCCTGGGCTTCCTCGACGGCGAGACGAATATGACAGCAGAGCCCTTCATAAGGAACAAGGTCTGGCGCTAACTCGCCCGCGTGCAGAGCCAAATGGATCTTCGGATAAATCTTGCGTAGAAAAGCAAGGATGCGCATGTGCAGCGCATAGTCAGACATGGCAATGTAGCTGTCCTCGGGCATGACGAAATTAATGCCCACGAAGCGCGGGTCGGCTGCTGCGGTTTCAAAGCAGAGGAGCGTTTGCGCAAATACCTGCTGCTTGGAGAAACCGCGCAAGACCTGGCAAAGGTAGCGAATCTCGACGCGGCAAGCTGGCGCGGCGTCAGCTTGTCCACAGTGTTCGCGCAGCCGTCGCAGAGTTTCTGCCTGGTTGATCTCGGCCCTTGCGGTCGCGACTTCGTCGCGCAAACCATGCGCCAGTAACGCATCGCGAAACCGCGCGAAATCGTCGCGCCAGCCAATCTCTTTTGCAATTGCTGCTGCATGATCGAATTCGGGCGTGTGCATCAGCTCGAGATACTGTTCATTCTGGGCGTCGGCCCGCGAGGCGACTTCGTCGAGCCACTCGCCGAAATGGCGGTGGTCGGTGCCGCCAAACTTTTCGAAGGTTTGGAAGAAGTGATCGTGACCGGTCACGCCGGGAGAAGGAACGAAGCCGCGCATGGAAAAGGCATCGATCAGCGCGTCGTAAAGAGATTGATCTTTGTAGGCGTCGGCTGCGGGAACCTTGCCGCTTCCGCAGCTTCCGTCTCCTGGCTTGGCGAAAGAAAGCGAAGTTACGTTGACGCAGAGTTGGTCTTCCGCCGCGGCGCGAATCCAGGATTCCGCGTAGACGGCGCCACTCAGATGATTGTGGAGGTCCGCGCCTTTGGGCATTTTCTTGAGCAGGTTGCGAAGTTGCAGCGGGTTCGAACGCGCTGCGTGGAGGTTGAGAGTGCCGCGGCGCTCTCCTTCGGTCTGCGGAGCCGCAGAATGCTGCACCTTGGTCTGAGCCGGTGTCCAAGGCGAGAAAAAGAGAAGAAGAACGGAAAGGCACCCGATTCTCAGTTGAGGAATAGAAGCTAGCTCATAAATCGTTCTGAACGACGAACCCTCGGGGGCTAAAGCGCATGATTTTAAATTGCTTTTCGGCACGGCTGCCCTTCGTGTCTCAGGATAAAAAGCCGTGCCCTGATGGTTGGCAGTTATGAGATGGGTTCTAGTGAGCAACATTGCTCTGCCTGTTGTAGTGCGTTGCGGGCTCTTCCATTTGTCTTCCTCTTGCTCTGATGTAAACTCGCGCCGCACAGCATATCAGGAGAAGGGGAGAGATTGCGCTTGCTGGAACGCGTTTTTCGCCTGGAAGAAAACCAGAGCACGGTGCGCCGCGAATTGCTGGCGGGCCTCACGACATTCATGACTATGGCTTACGTCGTCGTGGTGAACCCGCAAATCCTTTCGGAAAGCGGCATGCCGGTGGATGGCGTGCTTTTTGCCACTTGCATTTCTTCGGCGATGACCACGCTGGTCATGGGGATTTATGCCAATTATCCCATCGCCCTCGCCCCCGGCATGTCTCTGAACGCCTACTTCACGTATTCCATCGTCCTGGGCCGCGGGGTGCCGTGGAAAACGGCGCTCGGAGTGGTGTTCTTCTCCGGAGTGCTTTTTCTCTTGCTCACGTTGAGCAAGATTCGCGAGCAAGTTGTCAACGCCATTCCGGACTGCCTTAAGCATGGAACGGCTGCAGGCATAGGCCTGTTCATTGCGTTTATCGGCCTGCGGAACGCAAAGATGATTGTCGCCAATCCAGCCACCTATGTCGCGTTTGGAAAAGTTTCCGATCCCGAAGTTTTGCTGGCGGCTGCGGGGCTTGTGTTGATTTCTATTCTGATGGCGCGCAAATTCAGCAGCGCCATTCTTCTTGGAATCGCTGTGATTACTCTCGCAGGCATTCCGCTTGGGCTCAGCCATTGGCCTTCCCATTTTTTCTCGCTGCCGCATCCTTCGGGCACCCTTCTGCAGCTGGATCTGCAAGGCGCGGCGAAGATCGGGCTCGGCGACCTCATCTTTGTGTTTTTCTTCGTGGACCTGTTTGACAACGCGGGAACGCTGGTGGGTGTTTGCGAAGGCGGCGGGTTTTTGCGCGATGGGAAACTTCCGCGAGCGAGCCGCGCGTTGGGTGTCCGACGCCATCGGCACGATGTTTGGCGCGCTCACTGGGACTTCCACGGTCACGAGCTACATCGAAAGCGCTTCGGGAGTGGCGGCGGGGGCGCGCACCGGCCTCGGCAACATCCTAATCGCGGTGTTGTTTCTCATGGCTATGTTCTGCTCGCCGCTGGTCGCGGCGATTCCGACCTATGCGACGGCTCCCGCCCTGGTCCTGGTGGGAGTGCTGATGAGCGGCGCGGTTGCGCGCATCCGCTGGGACGACTTCAGTGAAGCCTTCCCGGCCTTTCTGACGCTGGTGGCCACGCCGCTGACCTTTAGCATTGCCACTGGCCTCAGCCTGGGGGTCTAGCGGGAGGCACCGCGAAGTCAGCCCGCTGATCTGGGTCCTCTCCATTCTGTTCTTGATGGTTCCAAGACTGGCGAGCCAAACTCCATCGTGTTGCTAACGGAGCACAAGGACCTCACCGCGTACTCTGGGCGCGAGGTTATCTTTGCCTCGATACTCCAGCACCTGCCGGGCAGCACGCCCGGCCTGGCTCCGCGGAGGCAAGAAGAAACTCTATGAAACGGTGGAAACACGCGTATTCATGGAACAGCCGGCCGGACCCAACACCGCGCAGTGCAAGCTTATCGCCAAGCAGTAGGGCTTTGACCCTGCGATTAGCGACTACCGGTCTCTCATCGCCGCGGCTCGCTCACTTTCTCGCCAGGCCACCGCAGGTACTATCCGCCGGTCTTCCGGTTGGCCAACTTGTCGAGCTGAATGCTCTTCTCTTTAAAGACCCCAGTGCAACCACAGCCCGGTTGTGATACTCCTCGGTGTACCAGATGGGAGCGTACTCCTCCAGAAGGCTGAACAACTGCAGAAGAACTTCCCCTTCTCGTTCTGACTGGGTACGGAGGGCATTAGAGTTTTCACTCGGACTTTTCATGCTGCCCCGCATTCTGTCCAGAACCTTGCTTCCTCTCAGGCCGCAATTTCGGCGTAGGCGGCCTAGGCCTAGGCCCGCCTTCGAAAGAGAGCTTTGATACTCCCCGAAACATATACTAGCAGCACCTCGGTGTGCTTCCTTGCTGGGAAACAATGAACTCGTAAGGAGATTGTAAGTTTTGCGTCACGCGCGTGCCTTGACTCGCAAACTGCGACGTTATGACTGAATGAATCGTCGGCCCTCCCAGTTAGCGACCAACGGCCGCTCACCGCCGCGGCTCGCTGCCCTTCTCCGCAGGCCAACGCTGGTCGATTCTCTCCAGGATGAACGCCGCCTCCTCGATCGCCTTGTCCACCCAGAGCTGCTTCGCCATCGTCGGCTTGCCCAGCTCCATCCAGTCCAGCAGTTTGCGCGCTGAGAGCAGAGTTGCCGCAAACAGAATGGCGTGCTTTCGCTGTTCGTCCATGGTGTCTCCATGTTTGATTTGTTGACGCCGGCAGAGGAGGGACCCCCATTCTACTCTTTTCTTACCCCGCTTGCCCTGAGCCTCGGAGGGGGCTTCGGGGGAGCAAGGCGAAGGGTTCTCCCCGCCGGGCACCATCACCAAAAACACTACGCCCGCTGGACAATACACCGCAGGCAGAACCAGCGTAGGTACTAGCCGCCACTTTTCCAGTTGGGAACGCTATCGGAGTTCATGATAATTTTGTGGTGGTTCCGCCGCGTTCGGTGTTCGTTCTAACGTCTGTTGGCGTGGACCCTGGCCCCGCAGCGGCCCACAGCTTGGAGGTGCTATGCGAGTCGTTTGCTCCTCGGCTCTGCTCCTCGCTTTTTGTGTTCTGTTCTTCTCGCCCAGTCTATGGGCGGCGCATGAGGATACGTGGCTAGAGGTCCGGTCGCCTAATTTCACGGTTATCAGTAATGCCGGCGAAAAAGAAGCTCGCAAAATAGCCGACCAGTTCGAGGAAATCCGTGAAGTCTTCCATAGCACTTTCGTGAAGATGCGCGTCGATTTAGGCAAGCCGGTAATCGTCTTTGCCGTCAAGAACGAAGATTCCATGAAGTTGCTGCTCCCGGCGTTTTGGGAAGTGAAGGGCCACATGCATCCCGCGGGTGCGTACCAGCCAGCGGAAGAAAAGCATTTTGTAGTGGTGCGTACGAATATCGAAGGCCCGAATCCCTATGAGATCGTTTATCACGAGTATACTCACGCCCTAATGAATATCAATTTTCGCGATTTGCCTGTCTGGCTCAACGAAGGTATCGCCGAGTACTTCGGCAACTCCATGATTCACGACAACTACGTCGAAATCGGCAAGATCGCGCCTTACCACCTTCAAATCCTCCAGCAAAACAAGCTCATCCCCGTACCTGCACTCCTTCAGGCGGACCATTCTTCCCCGTATTACAACGAGAACAACCGTGCCTCGGTGTTCTACGCCGAATCGTGGGCCATTGTGCACTACTTGCTGATGGATCCCGAGGCTCGCAAACGGAATCTGTTTCACGACTTCCTCATCGCCTATGAGGCCAGCGGAAATTGTGTTGACGCTGCACAGAAGACCTTCGGAGATTTGCATAAATTTGCCCAGAGAATGGAAGCATACTCCCGCCAGACCTCCTTCTTTGTAGGGAACGTCAAAACTTCCATTCATGGCGGCGCAAAAAGCTATTCGAGCCGTGTTCTTCCGCCTGCCGAAGTCAACTCCCAAAAAGGAGAGCTTTACGTCTACACGCAACGGTTCGAGGAGGCTAAGTCCTCCCTAGATGCCGCCGTGCAGGCCGACCCCAATCTTCCCCTCGCCCATGAGGGCCTGGGCATGCTCGCCTATTACGAGAGAGACTTGGGCAACGCCGAGAAAGAATTTGCGCGCGCCGTGCAGCTCAACTCCGCCAGTTTTCTGGCTTATTTTTTTTCTGCGCGCGCCAAGGTGCGGGAAGGGGGTATAAACTCCGAAAATGGCCCTGCAGTCGTGGCCGATCTCGAAAAGGCCATCAGCCTGAATCCGCAGTTCGCGCCAGCCTACGCTACGCTCGCCACTTTCTACTCGATGAGCCCGGATACACGGGAGAAAGCCCTGGCGGCCGGACGGAAGGCCATTGAACTCGAGCCCGGTAACCTGAACCACGCCGTCTCGTATGGTTTTGTACTGCTGAGCATGGGCAAGACTGCGGACGCGAAAACTCTCGCTTCCCGGATCCAATCCGCCGCGCGAACTCCCGTGGAGCGCGCCCTTGCGCAAGAGTTTTCACAGGCCATTTCCATGCGGGAAACCTTCGGGGATCCGCGAGCTCCCTCTGTGCAGGTGCAGAGGAGGTCTCCCTATAAGGAACCTCCCTCGAAAACTATCGAGACCTCGCATGGCTCCGCGGACAAGCCTCCGGTCGAGGTGGAAGCGCCGCGGGCTTCAACCCCGGCCGAGGGCTCCGAACCGCCTGACGAAATGAGCAGCCGTACTTACAGCCTGGAAGGAAGGATCACTGCGGTAAATTGCGCTAGCGGCGTTCCCGGGACCTTGGCTCTGAAGATCCAGTCCGTTCTGATGAACTTCCATTACTCAGATTTCTCAAAAGTCGAAGTGAGCAGCGGGGGCAATTCGTCGGGCGCCGCGTCTGCTGCTCTCCCCGCGTGCGCATCCTTGCAGGGCCGCCGGGCCAGAATCACGTTCCATCCCGCACCGAATAAGGACTACGATGGAGAACTGATCTCGGTTCAAGTCTTTTGAAGAAGGATTCAAGTTGCCCCCCCCCGTGGCCTTAAACCAAGATCATCTCCGTAATGAGGTCGTAGGCGGAAGGTTCCACGGTCAGTGTAGGTAAGCGAAGGTAACGGGATTGCCGGACAATTGGGCAGTATCCGTAGAAAAGAAGGCCACGCGCGAACTAACCAGCAACCGCAGGCACACTGACTCCGGTCAGGTCCTCGCGCAACGTCCCACGGTGTACGCTGCCTCAGTCCATCGGCGCAGCCTGCCTGCGGCAGGCAGGCTCCCCGCCGGCGCCGTCTTTCCGCTCGCACGTGCCCCGACACAAAACCGCGCCGCCCCCTGTCGCGCTCCGGCTCTCCCTCCGTCCGCGCCAATCCACTGGACACCGCACGCAAACCACAGAATGGTTTCCTCACACCACACGGTACACACTCGGCCCGATTGGAGAGTTCCCCTCAACGGAAATACCAGCTTCATCGGATTGTGCGAACGGGGCCTCTGCGGTAACAGGAATTCGAAGACGTTCACCGATATGGGGTCCTTTGGACCCAGCCCGCCCCGAAAGTGGCTTGTACATGGACTCTGGGCGAAGGGAAAGGCGCAGTCGCAAGGAGTCGGAGGTGTTGCTCTCCACCGGGGAGCAGCCGGTTCTCTCGGAACTAGCTGCCACGGAAAACGCCAGCTCTTACGGCCTACGGGTCCGAACACAACAGCCTTGGATACCGGACACTCCGACGCTTGTCCGATCCCCGCAAGGTAGATGGGTGCGCGCGAGAGTTGTCTATTGCCAGGCATTCGACGCTCGGTCTTTTGCGATTGGATTGGAGTTTGCGACTCGGAGACGCACGCCACTAGTCCAGCAATAGCCTACTCCCCGCCTACTCCGGGGGCACCACGATAAAGACGGCAAAGGTTGTCGAAATGAAGATGACCCTACGCTTCGGTCCCGCGCGCCCCACACAAACCGCGCCGCCCAGGGGCCCTACCCACGGGGATGCAGGAATTCACCGGCTTGTGCTGAGCTCTACTTGCTGGTACGAGCGTAGCGTCCCCATGAAGTCGGAGATGATTACGATCACCGGGAGAGGTTCCTTTGGGGACTGCGGCACGGGCCAAAGAAACCTACCTCCTGCCCAGCCCACCCAGCCCTAGGCTAGTACCGAATTAAGAAGTAACACACCCGCGCCCCACAGAGACCGCGCCGCTCTCCCTTGCGCTCCGTTGCCCGAGAGTTATGGTGCGGGGTGGGGTGGCTTGAGCAGGCATTTTCCCCAGTTGGCGCCAGACCAGAGGAGCCGGATTTGTGCCCTTAAGCGTTATTTGGTGCTTGAGTGACCTGATCGATGTGCATTTTGGTTCGTCGTGCGCCAGCGACCGATCTTGGCCACGAAGGCATCGGAATCCGGCTCGCCTCCGTGACCGGTCGCAATGGGATTGACAAGAGGAAAGTTGCCGGCAAAGGTGAATCCCGTGATGTAGGCTTCACCAAACGAATCTACGGCGATGCCCCGCCCCTGGTTTTCATCGGTGCCGCCGAGGCACGTGGAATAAAGAAGGGTGTTACCCGTAGCATTTAAGTTCGAGACAAAAACATCCGGCCCGGAAGCGCCAGCGCAGGACTTGAGGGAGTGCATAGTGGGGAAGTCCCCCGAGGAGGTAGTTCCTAAAACGTACGCGTTGCCGAAGGAATCCACAGCGATGCCGTAGCCGATGTCGTAATCGCTTCCGCCGAGATAGGTGGAATAAACTAGCGCGCTGCCCGCGGCATTGAGCTTAGAGACAAAAGCATCATAGTAGCCGCCAAAGGTACTCTGAGAGGCCCCGCTGGTGGTGGGAAAGTTGGTGAAGATGGTTTGTCCGGTGACGTAAGCGTTGGCGGAGGAATCCACGGCAATGGCATAGCCTTGGTCTCCTCCGTTTCCCAAATACGTGGAGTAAACGAGACCGGTGCCGGCGGCGTCGAGTTTGGTCACAAACACGCCACCCGCGCTGGTGCTATCGAAGGCCCCATTGGTGGTGGGAAAGTCGGAGGAAAGCGTAGCGCCTGTGACGTAGGCGCTGCCAGACAGGTCCACGGCGACACTATTGCCTTGGTCTTCGGCACTACCTCCGAGATAAGTGGAGTAAACCAGTCTGGTGCCATCCGCGCTGAATTCGGTGACAAAAGCATCGCTGTTGCAGCCACAGGTTGTCTGGAAAGCTCCGGTAGTTGTGGGGAAGTCGAGCGATTGGGTTAAGCCAGTCACATAGGCGTTTCCGGAAGTGTCGACCGCGATCGCATTGCCGTGGTCGTTGCTGCTGCCACCCAGATAGGTCGAGTAAACCAGAGCGCCGCCGTCGGGGCTGAATTTTGCTACAAAAGCATTCGGACCAACCGTAGAGGCGAGATGGGGCTGGACGGCGTTCGCGGTTGGGAAGTCCGGCGAATCCGTCGTTCCCGTGACATAGGCGCTACCGGAAGAATCCACCGACACGCCTGAGGCCACGTCATCGTAGCTGCCACCCAGGTAGGTTGAATAAACCACAGCGTTGCCAGCAGGGTTGATTTTCATCACAAAGACGTCTTCATACCCTCCACCCAACGCCGGCTGGCGGGCGTTGGCGGTGGGGAAGTCGGCGGAGTGTGTAGCACCGGACACATAAGCGTTCCCCGAGGAATCTACGGCAATGCTGTTAGCCCAATCGGCGCCGCTACCGCCAAGGTAGGTCGAATAGACCAGTACGGGGTCGATGATCAGAGGCTTGGTCTTGTCATAGCTAGGAATGTCGAATCCTATGCAGTTATTGGCGACCACAAACTTTGCCTTCTGAATAACGATTGGTGAATTGGCCGAGCCACTGTTCGGAACGCCGGGCTGATACACACGCGGTTTAAGAAGGCGAACCTCGCCGAAGGCCAGCCCAACCACTAGGTCGCCATTTCTGTCCATGCCAATTTTCGAATTTGGATTCTCGATTTCCAAGCCGATGGTCTTCGGATTGGCCCCAGGGCCAACCACAAAGTCGTATTCGAACTGCCGCTGATGGCCGTAATAGACGAGATCAATCCCGGGATAGACGCCTTCGTATTTCACCTTGGCATAGGTCGGCACGTTCGTGCGCCACTTCTTCGGGTCCTTACCGCTGAAGTAGTTCGACTTGCCCGGCAGTTCGTCGAGCCCCTTGACCTTTACGGCCCGATTCGCGCCCACCAATCTCATGCGCAAGACTTCGGGAGCCTGGGACTCGGAGCTAGGGGTTTGCGACCGAGGTTCGCGCGGCGCAAAGTTATTGTCTAACTCTGCGGCCTGTAGATGGAAAAGATCCAGCGCACGAGACCCGAGGGAAACGTTCACGTTGCTTCTTCTGCCCTTCGACTTTTGCGCTGCATCGTTGGCATTGCGCAGGGTCAGAACGGCTTCGTCGCCTCTAAGCAACAGGTTGTATCCGCTGCCTCGCGAGAGAAACTTCACACTTGGATCCATCTGGCCCAGGTTAGCTTCAAAGCTCAGGGGCAGCTTGCCATAGCTTTCAAGGAATGCTTGGTTCGCCGGGCTTTGCCGATTCGCCTGATGAAAGCCGTGTCGCTGAGCTTGGATTGGAATTGGTCGTGTCGCTTCCCCTCCTGACAGGATGAGTACGGACAGGGTAGACAACAGGAATATGGGAACGACAAGCTTCCAAAAGTGATGCGGCGATGCACACCTCAACATAGGATCCCCCTTGATCAGAACCCGCAGTTAGCGATTTTTTTGTTATGGTCTGGTGAAACGAACAGAAGGAACGGGGATGGGCGTGTGGAGCGCTTCGCCAGCCTGCTGAAGCGTAGAGACGTCAGGCGCGAAGGTCAATCGGGTATAAGCTGGACATAGTAAGCGGGGAACTCTGTAGAAAATCTATAGGGGAAAGGATTTCACACAGCAGAGCCTACGTCTTACACAAGGAGTGACCCTCGAGAAGCCTATTTGGACGCTGCGTATTACGAAACCGCGCGCCATGGAACACACCAGATAAGTTGCCACGCGGTGCGCCACGACTCAGAAGTCTATTGAGTGGCTTCGATAGTGAGTCTCAGACCGATTGCCTTGGTGACGGCAACTAGCGTGGACAGACGGGGGTTGCCGTGAACGGACAAAGCGCGGTAAAGACTCTCACGTTCGATGCCTGCAGCCTTGGCAACTTTGGCGATGCCCTGAGCATGGGCTAGGTGGCGCAAGGCAATTAGCAGGACGCGGGCTCGTCCTCATCTTCCAAGGCAGCTCTGACGTACTCCGCAGCAAAATCTGGGTCTTTGCGGAGCCGACGAATGATGGCCTGGTCGTGTGAAATACTGGCTTTGCGTTTCATGAGATTCCGCTCCTTTCTTTGTAATCCTTGAGGTACTCCAACGCTCGTTCGATGTCTGAGGACTGCTTTCGTTTGTCGCCGCCACAGAGCAGCAACACACATTCTTTGCCAATCATCGCGTAATACACTGTAATACACTCGGTAGCCCTGTCCCCAATCAATCCGGAGCTCGTACAATCCCAGGCGTAGAGATTTCAATCGCCAAAGTTCCCTGCGGCAAGCCGGTTGATTCGGATCGTAATCTTCGCCTGTGTGCGGGCATCCGCCAATTGCGTCAGCCAATCATCAAAGACATCTTCTCCGGCGCGGCTGACGTAGTGACGAATCTCGATCCCATTTTCTTCGATTGTAACCTATAAATTACACTGGAGCAGTCGCCTTCAGTAAGCGCGACGAGAGTCAGGGTCAGAGAGCTGCGGCAGCGCGGGCGAGCGGGCCTGCGTCCCTCTCCCGACCAGCACGCCAGCCGAAACGGGGTTGAGAGGCTATGCGCAAAATAAGGCTAACCCTCTGCTCAGATTCTGACGTTTTGGTGCGCTAAAGCTCGCAGGATAGCGTCCAGAATTTGATCGAGATATTTGCCGACGTCTTCTGAGAGGAACCGGGGAACCCGATAACCGTTCTGCTGCAGCAAGGCATCCTTGCGACGATCTCGCCGGTAGGCTTCAGCGTCGCCCAGATGTTGTCTGCCGTCCAGTTCGATGGCGATGTGCGACGGCTCGCAAAGCAGATCAACTTCCATGCGGCCCCAGCCATCAAACGGAATTGGCAGCTGTGCGTTCAGGCGGAACCTCCCGGCCGTCTCGGCTAGCGTTTCCAACCGGCGGTAGAGAAATGCCTCGGTTGCACTGCGCGCTCGATCGGGACTATCGGCATTGGACGGCGGAATTACGGCAGCATGGACAAACAGTTTCGCCAGAGGAGAATCTACGCCATCGCGCACTAAGCGGCGCACGCTGGCAGCATATTGGCTTTTCCAGTCGGGATCGACGGGAAGTGGCACATCTGCGGGCCAGCCGGGCACCGCGCTTCCCGGAAGCTGAATCTTGTAGCCGATACTTTCATAGCGGCGACAGCGGCGGTCGAACATTCGCGCCAGCATCGGCACGTTGAGATCTGCGTAGTCGTAGACACGCACCTCCCGTTTGTTGTCAAAGAGGCGATGCAGCCGACCGACATACTGCGTGATCGTCCCGTGCCAAGAGACGGGCAGCGTCAGAAATAAGGTGTCGAGTCGGGCATCATCAAAGCCCTCCCCAACATACCGGCCGGTTGCCAAGAGCAGACGAGCCTCCTCCCTAGGAATCGCGGCCAAGCGCTCCTGAATTGCGTCAAGCTCCTTTTTGTGCATCCCTCCTCGGAGCACAATCAGGTTCTGCACCTCAGCGGTCAATTGCTTCGTCAGAGAGTCAAGATGCTCATTCCGTTCGGTCAACACCAGCGGCGACCGCCCCTCCCGAAGGGCATGGATGACGTCCTGACAGATAAGTCGATTGCGGTCCTCATCGGCAATTAGTTCTTCATAGAGGTTGTGGAATCGTACCCGCACATCAGGATCCGCCGGTCGCAGCGGGCGAAAATCAGTCGGGCGAACCACTACCTTATGCTCAAAGGGATGAGTTGCGACACCGTGCCGGACACTGACCCGATACCGGACGGGACCACACTCCATGAAGATAATCGGATGCTGGCCATCCTTCCGGGTGACGGTCGCAGATAGGCCCGTCACAAACTTCGCTTTAGCTTGGCGGGCAACCTGCTCAAAGCTTTGGGCAGAAAGATGGTGGCACTCATCCACAATCAGATGGCCATAATTGCTCACGAGATCGTCAACGAGGCCGCTTCGAACCATGCTTTGTATGACTGCTACATCAAGCAATCCCGTTGCCTTTGTGCGGCCACCACCGATCCGGCCAACAGTGCGCTCTGGCATTCCGAGGAACGTGGAAAGGCGCTCGATCCATTGATGTTGCAACTGCCGACGATGTACCAATACGAGTGTATTCACCCCCCGTTGCGCAATCAGCCACGCGGCGACCACGGTTTTTCCGAAGGCGGTGGTGGCAGCCAACACTCCCGTTTCATGCGCGAGCATGGCATGCGCCGCAACGGTCTGCTCGGGACGCAGTTCACCTTGGAATGTCGCTTTCAGCGGCAGGCCGATGTTGCGCTCGTCCCGGATCATCGCTTTGATGTTCAGGTCCGATAAGGTTTGACGGACCTCATCCAGGCAGCCGCGCGGCAGGCCTATGTGCTTGGGGTGATCCTCGGCACAGGCAATAATCCGAGGCTTGTTGTAAGTCGGAAGCCGCATGGCCTGCAATTTGTAAAACTCAGGATTTTGGAACGCCGCCAACCGGATCAGCCGATTGCGGAGAGCAGGCGGCAACGCATCTTTAGGAATGTATATTTGATTGCCGAGGATGAGTTCCAAGCTCTCCGGCAGAGGGCCGGCGATTGAAGCGTTTGTCCGACTCCGTGACGCCGGTCTCTTCCAAGGCGTATCTTCATCTTCTTCACTCGCGGGCGCCAAACGTACGCCAATTATCTGGCCCTTTACGTCACCGTGCCGGACCATTTCCTCCACTTCTTGCCGGTTGATTTTGCGGATCGCGGACAAGAACTGCCATTGGTCGGGATGCGGAGCGAATCGCTCGTCCAGGAAAACGCTGTTACCTGATTCTCGGAACCGCTTCTGGAGAGGTAACGCGATCAGGTTGCCGAAGCCGCCCTCCGGTAGTGTGTCTTGATTCGGAAAGAGCCGATCGTAGGAATCCAGGCCGATTTCGGGGCGGCGTTCCATGGTCTTCGTCAGGATGTAAGTACCCAGCTTGCGCGCCAATGCGGCGGGAACGGCTTCATTGAAAAAGAGCCAAACATGCCCGCCGTTGCCTGAGCGGGACCGCTCCAGGGCGGCTGGGACGTTCATTTCGCGGCATGTTTCCAAGAACGCGCCTGTATCTTCCTGCCAGGTTGCTTTGTCAAAATCGGCGGCCAGGAAGAAACAAGTTTCGTCCCGAAGCATCGGGTAGACGCCCATTACGAATTCCCGACCGTTGTCGTCATGGCCGCAAAGATGCCATCGAATTACTTCGTCGGTTATGGCAAGAAAACGTTGGTGCGGACATTCGGAGCATTTGATTCTCGGTTTCTCGCAAATTCCCCGGACCCACTCATTGCCGCAAGCTGGCGAGTAACCAGCCCTACCTGTCTGACGGCTCTCGAAGCGTTGCGGATAAACATCCTCTCGTCCCCGAAACAGAGAGCGGAACAGAGCAATTTTGGCGTGGGCGGGTGAACGTTGATTCACGCCAACCTGCTCGAAGATAGGCAAACTAACAGGTGTAGCCACGACCGTATTCTACACTCCGCATCCCAGCAACGCTCCAAGCATCCTCGAACCGGCCAGGTGCTAAGCTGACCAGATTGTGGTTGGTTCGGCCTTGTTCCTCGGCCCGATCGGAGGACGAGGGTTCCGGCAGATCTTGCCGCGGTCGAGTCTTTTCTCTGCCCATTTCTGGCCCACGGTCGGCCTTCACAGCCTCATTGTCGACCAAGGCCCAGTATGAAACTCAGGGAACCGTATGGGCTCTTCGCGGTCTTGCGGCAGTCCGCGTTTGCTAATGCCGGTTACACGGTGCAGAACCTATGCGGCGCCTCTCGAAACGCGCCGCCTTGCCATACCCCACGTATCTAGATATTATCTAGATATGGTGCGGTTCGATTGGACGAACGGAAGAACAAAAGCAATCGGATCAAGCACGGAATTTGGTTTGAAGAGGCCCAGAGCGTTTTTAGCGATCCGCATGGACGCCTATTTTATGATCCGGAGCACTCCGAGGATCGGTTCATTCTACTTGGTCTGAGTTCAGCGGCAAGAACGCTTGTCGCAGTTCACTGTTACAAGGAAAACGATTCCGTGGTCAGGATTATTTCTGCCCGTAAGGCGACTCTTGCTTATCCGGTTGATTCAGCAAACCCCCCTATCTTGCACGAAGCTCGAACAGACTGCCTGACAGCTAGTGCCTGGCTGAAGCAACCGGATAAGCAGAAGGCGACTAGAAAGGAGGTGCGCTTCTATGAGGAAGGAATATGATTTCTCCAAATTGAAGGAGCTGAAGAGCCCGTACGCAAGAAAGAAAAAGGCGGTGGGCATTAACTTGAGTCCGGAAGTCGTGGACTACTTCAAACGACTGGCGGAAGAGACTGGACTGCCTTACCAGAAACTGATTGATTTGTATCTGCTGGACTGCGCGAGAAGACGCAAGAGGCTGACAATGAAGTGGGTTGCATAGCGGCGACGAGTTACTTCGGCGCCGTCCTCGCACGAATCGAGTGGGAGGACATTGGTTTGATTAAGCGGTGACGTGCTGCGGCTGATGCCGATGGCGAGAGGATTGCAACCGCATCGGGAGAAGCAATAGGCCATCAGGCCATCATGAGGTGGATGTTCGGGCCAGCACGTCAATTGACGTAACGACGGAATTGGTTGCGGGCGAGGTACGATCGAAGGAGTGGCGGAGAAGAATGGGAAGCCAGTGGCGGGAGTGGTGCCGGGAACATACACGATTGTTGCTTGGAAGACGCGTGGGGGTTCGAATGGTTGAAGGCAGGGGTGCTGGCGCGGTACGTGCAGCACGGTCAGAAAGTGATTGTTGGGGATAAAATGAAAGGGACAGTGCATTTGCCGGACGCGGTGGAAGTGGCAGGGGCGAGCGCATTGCCAGCATGGCACAAGCTCCCTTTTAGGCACACCCTGGCGACAAGTATCTCAAGCCAAACCATGTCTAGGAGCGACGGGGAGATTTACACCTTGGAAAATGGAATCGTACTTCCATAGCCATCGCCGATCCGCCATACTCTGCGGAGAACTCCGCTTTGTGGCGCTGTGACCAAACTCCTCGTGCCTGTGTCAAAAAACGTCGCGCACACAAAGGTCGATCTGAATTCTTCGCTTCCGTCTCGCAGCAGCTTTTGATGACTCACACGGAATTATATTATTGGTAGGGACAGGTGACTCTTCATCGATTTTGCATACGGCTCCGGAATTGTGCCGAGTGGTACGCCCTGTCCGCTTTGCTTAAACTTAAATAGGTCACGGCCAAGAAGAAGCAAATTCTGGTGCCGGGGGCCCGGTTTGCACCATTCGCGCCAGCGAATTCTCATTGCCAGTGGCAGCATGACACGCATTTTGGCTTTAACGGCACAGATCCCAGCCTGGGTCTCTGCTGTGACAGAGTGACATTCGCCGGAACTCAGAGTTTGGAATAAACAGAGAGATCCGAAAGCGCGACTATGACTGGAAATTTCATACTAGCTTAAGGTCTAAGGTCTAAGGTCTAAGGTCATAGCTATGGTTTTGGCTCGTTGGGGCAACCGATGGATGGACCAGCTTGGGGTGTTCGTGGGGTGGCGGAAGCGGGCGGCGAGGTCCGGAGCCAGCCGCGACGCGCCAAAATTTTCGCAGCGCGGCGCAATCACGTGGCCAGACCTCCGAAAGCCTTGCCAATGAAGAAAAAGGCTTGACAACAGAGCAATGCCGACGAGAATAGACGCGTAGAAGGTCAAGCAAGAAGAGCGAGACGAAGTACCTCCCCCCTATCACATCTTTTTGGGGAACGAGATTTCCATGCTGGCCACGTCGGTGCCTGCGCTTATGAACTTCGCGGGCGCAAACGGGCTTCATCCCTCGCCGCTCGGATTAATCTGGTCGTTTGCCGCTGGCGGAAAGATCTTCGTCTATCAATCCGGCGTGATGGTAACGGGCTACTCCTATGGCTACTTCGAAGCGCGAGACATGTTGAGAGTCGGCATCTGTTTAACGATTCTCGAGGCTTTGTTACTGTTGGTGGTCGTCCCGTTTTATTGGCCGCTCATTGGGATTCGATGATCCGCAGCTGGGGCGCCGTCAAACCGGCGCCGGCCGCTATCCGTGGATTTGCGGGACAATGGCATCATGGAAAAGAGCCGCTCCAAGCTAATTGTTGGAATCAGTGGTGCTACAGGTGCGATTCTTGGCGTGCGCCTCTTGCAGACCCTCCAGCATTCGAACGTGGACACGCACTTGGTGTTCAGCAATTGGGGCGCGCGGACGCTCATCCACGAGACCGCCTACACTGTGGAGCAAGTCCAGCAAATGGCTACCTGCCACTACGCCGCGCAGGATCAAGGCGCCGTCATCTCCAGCGGCTCCTTCGTGACCGATGGCATGGTGGTGTGCCCTTGCAGCGTGAGGTCGC
Organism: Acidobacteriota bacterium; assembly: GCA_003223255.1. Lineage (GTDB taxonomy): Bacteria > Acidobacteriota > Terriglobia > Acidiferrales > UBA7541 > Acidiferrum. The sequence goes on from QHYJ01000085.1 coordinate 28,563, forward strand.
TCGCGGCCATAGCCCACGGCCATGGGGACTCGCTGATCCATCGCGCCGCCGATGTGGTGCTCAAAGAGCGCCGTAAATTGTTGCTCGTCGTTCGCGAGGCTCCGCTGAGCGACATTCACCTCGAAAATATGCTGAAGCTTTCGCGCATGGGTGCCGTGATTTTCCCGCCCGTGCCCGCTTTTTATACGCACCCGCAGTCAATCGATGACCTCATCGATCAGACTATTCTGCGCATCCTGGATCAATTTGGAGTTCATCTCTCTTCGCCAAAGCGGTGGAACGGCCGCATGTCAACAACCGGGGCCGAACCTGAAGGCCAGCGGCATTCTGGGAAGCGCAAGCGCTAGCGTCGTTTGCGCAGAGCCCACGTTGTAAAGAAGAGAGTCACGCGCTCGAATTCGAGCCCGGATCCACTTCCTCGCCGCGGCGCCTACGTACTGGCCATGTGGTGTCCGGTGTTCAGGAGGCATGACTCTTATTCGGGCTTTCGTACGGAACTTGAGAACCTGTTCGGTGATGCTAAGGGAAAAGGCACAAGCGGAGGACCCGCGAGGCTGAATGTACCGATGCGCCGACCAGGCTCGGACTGCTCCATAGTAGTGATGAAACGGAGTAATGTCCGTGGAGCGAAGGGAGCAGGTCACCCAAGCCGGGATCGAGTCAACTAGAAACAGGAAGAACTCACCGTCCTGGCGGAAGGCGGTAACTTTCACTGGGTGGCACGAGCCGTGTGACCGGAGACGGTCAAGCACGGATCTGTGAGGGCCTCGGGGTGAAATTCCCCGGGGCTACTCGGCGCGTCAGGTCAACTGGCGTCCCTACCGCGACCGCTGGAATTCAGTTTCCCGACTGACACAAAAGTGACTTTCTGCTACGCCTTGACCTAGAACGCGCAAAGCGAGTGACCAGGAGCAAGTCATTGCCGCCCTGATTCTCGCTTGACAAGCCAGCGATTGGGCGCGATTCTACGTCTAGTCAGACTAGTTAGTATGACGGAGAAAATATGCCCAAGACTTCCAATAAACATACTCAAGGAGTTGGAGTCCGGAAGACACGCAGCCTGAAGCCTGCCGAACCTTCCTGGCAGATTCAAACGGCAAAAGCCCGGTTTAGTGAGGTATTTCGGCGGGCTCGGACCGAAGGCCCCCAACTCATTACGCGGCAAGGCAAGGAAGGTGTGGTGATGATTTCTGACGAGCAATACGAACAGCTTGTCGGCAAGTCTCATCAGCCGAAGAGTATTGTGCAGTTCTTCCGAGAGTCACCGCTTGTCGGAGTCGATCTGAACTTGGAGCGCGAGAAGGATGAGGGGCGGCGAGAAATCGAACTATGAGTGGATATTTGCTGGACACAAACTGCATCTCCGAGCTTGTGCGCCTCAAGCCCGAGCCGAGCGTGATAGCCTGGATGCAGGCTACAGAGGAGACCTTGCTCTACCTAAGCGTTCTGACTCTTGGAGAGATTCGAAGGGGGTTGGCAGGACTACCTCAGGGCAAGCGGCAAACACATCTGGAAACATGGCTGGAGATAGAATTGCGGGCTCGTTTTGCCGGCAGAATTCTGCCGATCGATGTCCTGGTCGCGGATAGGTGGGGCCTACTGGCAGCCAGCGCAAAAAGAGAGGGGAAAACGCTGTCGACGATCGACGGCCTGCTAGCGGCGACCGCGCTTCACCACAATTTGACGGTCGTCTCGCGCAACGTCAGCGACTTTGCAACCACGCGAGTGCAAGTGTTGAACCCATGGAAAGCATAATGACTCGGTCTGGATTGGCTTAGAAGACGCGGCGCAGAAACGATGGCGCGAAGTCTATCGAGGTCCTTATCGCGCAGCACTGCGGTGCATTCACGCTCGAACCCGTCACGCAGGCTGGGAAAACCACGTATCTTGCTCACGGCAAAGTAGATTTCTTCGAGAATGGCGCGAACGGGTGGTGCCGGGGGCCCGGTTTGCACCATTCGCGCCACGGAATTCTCGCTGCCGGTGGCAGCCTGACGCACGTTTTGGCTTCCAGACCGGGTGCTTCGATTCTGCCACTGCATGATCCGCATCACGTCGAACCGTGACCGTGGTCACTGACTTCGCGATGCAAGCAGACGTAAGAAGGACGCGTAGAAGGACACTGAGTGCCGAGGGAACGGGCCGTTGAGGCTGCCGGGAACGGTGAAAAACGGCAAAACCTGCGGCTGTGCCGAGCGGCAAGTATCGTGGCCGGACCAAGGCTAGACCTGGCAGAGCCAGTGCCCTTCGATCAAAGGCAGCGGTGAGGCCCGAAGTCCAAGTGAAGCGCCAATGGGTTCGACGCAGCGGCCCTTCAGGCCGGGAAAATGCTTCGCCGCCCGCCGCTGCCTTCGAATGGTGAAAGGACGCCTCTGGTGAGGCGGCATTCAATCGAGGAGGATGTCATGAGAAATCTGTATACCAATGAAAGGTTGTTCGAGGATTTGTTTGGTTTTCGACGCGAGTTCGACGAGATGTTCCATCGCATTCTGACCGGGAAGCCCTGGAGTCTTGAGCTGCCGGAGTTCAAGAAGACCTTCAACATTACTCCCGCGGTGGAAGCGTATGTGGACAAAGAAGCCAAGAAATATGTTTGCCGCGTGACGCTGCCGGGAATTGAGCCGAAGGAACTGCAGATCCATGCCCAGGCGAACGTGCTGACGATTCGCGGGGAGAGGAAGCTCACTCACACCACGAAAGAGATCGAGCTCATGGAAGGGGAGATCGTCTATGGCGTCTTCGAGAGGACTCTCGAGCTGCCAGAGGGTGTGAACGTCGAGAAGCTGACTGCCGAGTATGTGAATGGCGTGTTGGAGATCACGGCACCTGTTGCCGCAGCGGCCTTGCCGCGTAAGATTGAAATTAAGACGACGGCACCATTCGCCAAGCAAATCGCTGCATAAGCGGCGGGCAACGCAAACGGCCCGGAGCTGCAACGGTTCCAGGCCGTTTTCTATTTGGCGCGAGCGCTGCCCCGCACTTTTGGAACTAGACACTAGGGCGCAACGCGGCGGCATGCTTGGGTTCCGATCTCTCTCAGGAGCAGATCGAACCGCGAGTGAAGATTTCGGCGCGAAAGCCCACCTGGTGTCGACCTCCATCTTTTCAACAGGTAGGCTGGAATGCTCTCGCTGTTGAGTGACCAGCGTCACGCAGGGGAGTGAGCCCCATCACAGCCAAATGGAAGGCCAAGGATGTAGTTGTAAGAGTGTGGAAGCGGCCCGGAGAAGCATCCGGGAGCTAGCTCTCTGAATAATCTTTTGCTTGTAATCGGATTCTCGCGGGTCGCTGAAATGGCGCTGTTTCAGGCTCAGACCCCGGTCCTCCTGGAGCTGGCGCTGGAAAGGAGCGACTATGAAATACATCCTCATTACGACGATGATGGTGGCCGCCGTTCTCGTCGTGGTAGGGCTCCGTCTCGCTCTGCCAACTTAACTTATCTAAGGTTTCGAGGAAAGAGGCTTGTCTCATGTCCGGAAACGCACCAGCCTGCGGCAGTACGCGTCGCAGCGGGAAAGGCGGCCCTTGAGGCAACAATTGGGAACGAGCAACTGAGGTTGAGTGAATGCTCGCGATGGCCTGAAAAGGAAGCCTGTGGGCAAGAGTGTTTGGCGCA
>QHYJ01000365.1 GCA_003223255.1 Acidobacteriota bacterium
CCGCCGATGATCTTGTTGAACCACTCATGGGAGGAACTCCCCAAAAGGTGCCCATGCCCAAAAGGCAGGTCATAGTTGTAGGTGCCGTTAAAGATGTGGGGGCGATCAAAGAACGATGGGCCGTACTCATAAGCGGGGTTAAAGCTCGACGCAAAGTAGCTCGCCGAGTTTTGTACCGTTCCAATCTGATCTAGGGATTTGGAGTACGTATAGTTGATGTCGAACTGCATCCCGTGCCAGCCGCGGTTGTGTAAGGCGAGAAAGGCCGCGTTATAGTTCGAGAAATCGCGATGCGTACGCATGAACATGTCGAGAATATTCAGGTTGTTGAATGTCGGCGCCCCTAGAGCGAACAGGCGGAAAGCGTCCATGTTCAAAAAGAGATCAGAAACATTGAAGGATGTAAAGTCTCCGGCAAGGCTCGTGGCGACGCACGCACTGGAGGTGGTGTCTGTTTTGTTCGGTCCGCAGCCGGTGCCAAATCCGGGAAGTAGGTTTTCAAACCACTGTTGGACCTGGAATGCGGGATTCGGATTTCCATTGACAAATGGTGTGATGCCAGCCCGAACTTGGGCGGACATCGCATCATAAGCTTTAGCGAAAGTCTGACCGGACACGTTGTCTTTGAACATGATCGGTGAGGAATTGAAGTTCACATTGTTGAGCAGGTCGCGCGCATAGCGCCCGATAAACCCGACTTCCAGCAACATGTTGCCGCGCATCTCACGTTGGATCGTGAAGTCCACCATGTGATTTCGGCCAACCTTGAAGTCGGGGTCATCCGCGAAGCTCAGAAATTCTGCCAAAAAGCCTTGCGGAACCACGGGTATCTGCTGCTTGCCAAGCGGAGCCGGAGTCGGAATCGAACCGTCGACACCGACGCGAAACACCGAAGCGCCCGCGTCGGCTTTGATTGCCTGGGTGCAATTTGCCGGAGCGATGGACGGAATGCAGGGTGCTGAAACACTGAGGGTCTGAGCGAAGCCTACTCCGAGCATGGGAATAATGACGCTGCCGACCGTATTGATCCGGTCGTAGGAGATGCCATAGCCGGAGCGGACAACTGTCTTGCGATTCCCGAAGACGTGTCCCAGGAAGCCGCTCCCATAGGAGGGATTCCACGCAATGGAGAACCTCGGCGCAAAGTCGCCGTAGTCCACGTTAAACACGTTGCTGCGGCCTGAGCTTCGGACGGGCATGTAGCCAATGGCGGGATCGTAGAAATTCCCCGCGGCTGCTGCTGCTGCCTTGGCATCCAAGTAGTCTTTCGCGGTCAGGATCTTGTTGCCGTTGCTGTTATCCACCATTAGGGCCTGTTTCCCGTCTCTCTCTTGAGGCGTGGTTTGCCATCCGTAGGAAAGCCCATAGGTCATCGTGAAGGAAGGCGTCATCCGCCACGTGTCCTGCCAGAAGAAATCATAGGAACGCAACGTGGTACGAGCCACGAGCGTTGTACCAAAGGGAAGAGGGTTGAGCTGCCCATCGCTAGCCGTCAAAATGCCGACGTTGTCAATCAATCCGAGCGACGCGGCATACAGGCGATCCCAGCGAGTCACATCGCCAGCAGCTAAGCCTGGGGGCCTGTTCACGTCGGGGACACCAAAGGTGTGGTCTCCATCGAGGGCTGCAACAAGAGAGTTAACTGATCCAATGACTTTGTCGTCGCGGTCATGGATGGTGGGCAACCAGCGCATGTTGGTCCCACCCACAATCGTATGCTTGCCCTTGGTCCATGTCAGGAAGTCACTGTATTGCTTGTTGCTGTCGTAGATGGCCTGGTGCCGCGCGCGCTGGGTGTCTACGTCCACGATGGTATCCAGAAAGCCGCTGCCAGTTGAGAGTCCAGGAGCCAGAGAGATATAGCCCGTCTGCGACGCGCTGGAAGCCGTTCCCGGCAGCGCAAGTTGCGCTGCCGAAGTGCTGGGCCGGATGACACTGAAATCCTGGCGACTTCGGACCCAGCCGCCACGGAAACTGTTCAACAGGTTTGGCCGAAGTTGCCAGTCAAGTCCGCTGATGATGGAATCGCCGCGGAGCTGAGAGACGCTAGGTGTACTCGGCGTGCCCCGCAGGTCAATCTGACCGCCGTTCGGACTCAAGCTGCGGGAATAGGAGTAGCGGCCGAAAAAGTGAACTTTATCTGTAAAGTTGTGGTCGAGCTTGACGCCAACGCCGTCGTTCTTGAGTTCCCCTGGGACGGTCCCACGGAGGCCGAGGATATTCACACCGTCGGCACCTGGCACGGTGTTGTCATTGCCAGTAGGCATAAGGCCCCAAAGCGCCTTGACGGTGGGGCTGATCCCGAGGTGACGAGGATCGCAGTCGGTCGTTCCTGAAGCTCCGCAACCTCCAGTACCTGCCGGAGCAGCCAAGTCATATGTCGTACCATTGAAGATCAACTTCCCCTGTTTTAGGGTGTCACTGGGAACCAGGCGAGTAAACGACAGTGCCTGGGGAAATCGCCGGACTTCATAGTTTCCAAAGATGAAAGTCTTGTCCCTGCGGATGGGCCCTCCGAAGCTCGCCCCAACACGGTTGTCCTTCTGTTCCGGCCGCTTAGTGAACTTCTTTCCATTGCCGTCGGGAGTGTGATTGAGGTCCCAGGTGTTGGCGTTGAGGTTGTCGTTCTGATGGAACCAATAGGCTGTTCCATGGTAATTGTTGGTGCCGCTGTGGCTAATCAAAGTGATTTGGCCGCCGGCGGAGCGCCCGAACGAGGCGTTGTTGTTTGTCACGCCGACGCGGAACTCATCCACGCCGTCCACACCCACAGGAATGATAGGCGCCTCGTTGGCGCCACCCGTGATGACATTATCTGTGATGTCGATGCCGTCCAGGGAGATGGTGTTCTGGTCGCTGCGTGCGCCGGCGACGGTACCGCCGCCATTGCCAAATCCCGTCGAGTCGTCATAGGGAGTGGATCCAGGCTGCAGAGTGAGGAGCTCAGTCGCGTCACGGTTTAGCGTGGGTAGGCGCGACAGCATTTCGCCGCCAATGACGCCGCCGACGACCGCATCTGCCGTCTCGAGTTCCACTTGGGCGCTTGCGGAGACTTCCACGATGTCAGTGCCGGAATGAATCTCCATCTTCACGTCGACGGTATAGCTCTTGTTGACGTCGACCACAAGATTGGCAACAACGAAAGTGGCAAAGCCAGCTTTCGTGATTGTCACCTTGTACTTACCGGGAGTGACTCCCGGGAAGGTGAACTGCCCTGCGGAGTTAGTCATCATCTCCTTAATTTCATTTGTGGCGACGTTGGTGAGTTGAGCTTTGGCGTCTGGAACAACAGCTCCCGCCGGATCTGTCACGGTTCCCAAAACGAGGCCCGTGTTGGCCGTTTGCGCCCACCCCGGCGCCGCAGAAAGAAATGCGCCCAGCAGGACAAACGCGATCGCAATGCTCTTCAAGATTTTCATGGTGCCTCCACGCGCTATGTGAGCGGCGAAATGGGATGAAGCTCTAACAGGCCTGCGCCGTGAAAACGCAAAGCCTGTGGGACAAACACACCGGTGTTCCGCTGCGGCACGGACGGAAGGATCCCGCTTGAAACACACATCTGGATGAGAGACACAAAGGAACCCGCAGTTGGAGAGACACAGTGCTGTTGTTCCACTCGCTTACCCACTCGCGCAAACTGTGCGTGTGCAATACACCGAGGGACGGACGCCTGTCAACAACTAATTTTGTTGCATCGAAAGAATGGAAACGTTTGTTGGCCCGGCGAAAGCAGTACGAAAGCGTTTGCAGATTAGGTCAAGCCGCAAATGCCACTAGGAGCGCGACTTGTGGGACAGTTTCGGGAAAACAAAAACCAGCGGGTGAAACACCTGTTTCAGACAGAATTCAAACAGAAAGGGTGACAATGGTTCTTGCCACCCCTTTGCTCCACAAAACTTACTTCCCCACAACGACGATCACGAACGAATCCGGCTTCATCTTGCCGCGGCGCTCTCCGGGGGCTGGAGGATCAAAATCCGCGGCCGGCATAAAGATATTGTGCGTTTTCAAATCCAGCCCCATGGTGCGGGCGCTTCGTTTGGTTGGAACATTTTCCACGACCGTGAATTTGTCGGGTGAATCTTCATGAATCACTGTGAGAATGCCTTCGCCGCAGGAAGCGAAAAAGTCATTCGTTGCGGGATCGAAAGCGGCAGCGTCCGGGCCGTTGCCAATTTCCGGTGTGGCCACAACTTTGCCCGTGTCTGCATTCACCACGACGGAGACTTTGTCATCACAAACGGCATACAGGCGCCGGTTCTTTGTGTCCATTGATAAGCCTGACGGCGATTTGCACGGCGCCATCGGCCAGCGGTGCGTCTCCGTGATTTTCTGCGAGTCAATTTGAATCAGTTCCGATGTATCTTCGTTGTTCACGAAAATGCTGCCCTTGCCGTCCACCGCAGCAAATTCCGGCTTCCCGCCCAGCGCCAAAGTACCCGCAACGGTACCGTCCGCAGCGTTGATGGCGGTCGTGTTTTTCCCGCGCCCATTGAAAGTGAACACGCGCTTGCTGACAGGGTCATACACGATGGCGTCCGGGTTCGCGTCCGTCTTGACGGTGCCGATGGGCTTCAACGTCTTCAGGTCGAAAATCGTGACGTTGTCGCTGCGGCCGTTGCTCGTGAATCCACGGCCAAGGTCGGTGGCGATGGCGATTCCATGCACGCCTTGCGTATCGGGGATGTCGCCGACTACGGTGTACTTGTCCGCGTCCATCACCACCGTGTGGGTCCCATGCGAAATGTAGACACGGCGCGCGTCGCTGTCGACGTACACGTAATCCCAGAAGCCCTCACCGCCAAGCGCGACCGTCTTGATCACCTTGTAGCCGGAAGCGCCGGGCGCGGGCGCCGCAAAGAGCGAGTGCGATGCGAAACAGAAAAACAATGCCGCCAAAGCCAAACTTGTCAGTCCTATGAAATCAGGTTTATTGCGCATAGTGATTCCTCTTTTGGTTCGTGCAGTCCTTGTCGTCGACTGTGAAGCCACACCAGTTTTTAAGCTGCGGAACCTAAATACAGCATAAACGCCGGCAGCAAAAGAGCGCCTTCCGGTCAACCTAAGTTCTCTAGCTAAAGGCTGTTGAAAAACCCCCAGCCTAACCCCTGCCGAATGCGAGCAGCGGCGCTGCGAACGTGACCGTTCGCAGGGGCTCGCC
>QHYJ01000088.1:0-6492 GCA_003223255.1 Acidobacteriota bacterium
TAATCTGTTGGTTGATGGTTCGAGTCCATCCGGGCCCACGGCTTTCTTGCTGGACCGCCCCTACTTCCATCGTCCGGTTGTTTGGTTTCCCGTCACCAGGCATGGTTCAGAAATTTTGCGCGCCAGGTCAAGCCACGACGCGTAGCCCTTTCTTGCGCTTTTGATGCTGTTCCCGGATCCACAGATAAGTCTCCCGCAGGCCCGTATCGAGGCTCGTCTTCGGTTCCCAGTGAAGGATTTGCTGGATAAACGTGTTGTCGCTATTGCGGCCAGCGACGCCGCGGGGGGCGTCGAGTTTGTAGCTTCGACGGAGCTTCACTCCGGCGATCTTTTCCACCTTGTCGACGAGTTCATTGATCGTCACGAGTTCGCTCGAGCCGAGATTCACGGGTGTGGCGACCAATTGGTCGCAGTGCATGATCATGTCGATTCCTTTGACGCAGTCGTCTATATACATGAAGCTGCGAGACTGATGTCCGTCGCCCCAAATCTCGATCGTTCCGCTGTGCGAATCCATGGCTTCAACAACCTTCCGGCAAATCGCCGCGGGAGCTTTTTCCCGCCCGCCATCCCAAGTGCCGAACGGACCATACACATTGTGAAAGCGGGCAATAAAAGTCTTCATCCCGCGCTCGGCGTGGTACTCCTGACAGAACATCTCGGAGATGAGTTTTTCCCACCCATAGCCGCGCTCGGCCATGGCAGGATAAGCATCCGATTCTTTTAGCGCGAGGACGTTGGGATCCTGCTGGAGTTCAGTGTTGTACACGCAGGCGGAAGAAGCATAAAAGTAACGCTGAACGCCGGCTCGGTGAGCAGAGTCGATCATATGCGTGTTGATCAGAATGCTTCGCAGACATTCCACGCGGAAACGCTCGATGAAGCCCATGCCGCCCATGTCCGCCGCTAAGTTATAGACCTCTGCCGCTCCCTCACAAACCTTTCGGCAAACTTCTTCAGAGGAGCAATCCAGGCAAAGATTCTCGGCCGCAGAATGAAGTTGGTACCAGTGGTCGAGCGGCCGCTTGTCCACAGCGCGGATGCGCTTGAAGCCTTTGTCAAAGAAATATTTCACCAGGTGGCCACCGATAAAGCCCCCAGCACCCGTGATGACAATCGGACTATCTGATTTCATTTGAGGGTCCATTATGTCTTATCCTTCGGGTTCCATTCTGACTCCTTTGCCTAAAAGGACCTGTCCGGGTCCGCAGCGGACTCTGTGCTCGCCATCATTTTAATTGCCTGCTGTCAAGGCGCGCTATTTCTTGGAGTTATTATAATGACCTTCTGTGACTTCCCGACTGCTGACTCCGTTGCGATCCAGAAATGTGACCATCTTGATAGAATTCGCTTTCTACCAGCTCCGATATGATGTGCCCGATCAAGGTGTGGCATTCCTGAATCCGCGGCGTTTCCTCTGAGGGAACACAAATGCAATGATCAACTCTGTTCTTAAGCCGTCCCCCCGGCCGGCCGGTCAGGGCAACCGTGTGCAAACCCATTTCCTTGGCCTTAGACACTGCATTAATTACATTGATTGAATTGCCGCTCGTGGAGATCGCGATGGCGACATCGCCGCGTCGCGCCAGAGCTTCAAGCTGCCGTGCAAAGATTTGGTCAAATCCTTGGTCATTCCCGATGGCAGTAACACTCGAACTGTTAACCGATAGTGCTAGCGCCGGCAACGCCGGCCGGTTGAATGCGAACCGTCCAACGAGCTCCGCTGCTATGTGTTGTGCATCGGCCGCGCTTCCCCCGTTGCCAAACAGCAAAACCTTGCCCCCTTGCCGTAATGCGCTGACGAGCAGTTCAGACACCTTCGCTATCATCGAGAGCGTTTCGGCGCTCCGAAGCAATTCCTGTTTCGTGGCAATCGATGCCCCGATCAATTTACTCACGCGAGGCACGAAGTCATTGGTCTGTTTCATCCACCTTCCCCAATCAAGTTCCGGGGCCGCACAAAACACCCTAAATCGTAAAGCATGAATACCAGTCCACGGACGTTCTGCATTCTACTTGATGGGTTCGCCACGAAGACAGAAGAGACTTTCTCAGATGGGGTCCCCGAAAGGCGACTCTCAGGGTCGCGCTAGGTTTCAGACCTCGCGGCCCCGCTGGTTTGCTCTGGGCAGGCAAACCTGTGCACAGGCTCGTAAGCGGACCAGACTTGGGGATCTGGGTTCCGGGCATGCCAACAGGTCGCCTATAAAGTCCAGACCGGTGCCCTCACGCGGATTGCCTTTAGCTCTATTCGAGAAAGTGTACCTCCGGCCGTTCTTGGAGTCGCTCACTCTTTGCGTGGGGCCCTCTCGCAGAACTCTCTTTCATCACCTTCTATCCGTAGGGAAGGGCCTAGGATTCGGACTCACCCGCGGTCAGACGCCGACCCGGTCGCCACGCATACGGGGAAACAGCTCGGATTCCGCCTTCAACCCGAGTGAGTGATCCGTGTTCAAATCCGAGTTCCCTCTTTCCCACTATCTGTCAGGACAACGAATGTCGCACCTCCAGTTTGGGCAGGACCGGCTTGCCAGCCAAACGGTGGTGTCCACCAGTGCCGCGCAAACGGAGACCCTGTCCAACACGGGCACTGCGACCCTGACGATAACCAGCGTTACCGCGAGCGTGGACTCGATCGAGTGATTCAACGACTACCACAACACTGAAAACGACCGCCGCGGAGTGCTGGGGCTAGCTAAGCTAGGGCAGAGGCCTCGATGGATTCTCCCTCGCCTTGGGGAACCCGATGGAATCACAAAGATACTATGACTAATGGTGATGCTTGATCGTCAATTAACACGGGGAGTTGGGACCTTCAAACGGGGAAGGTGTGCGGCGATCCCTACTGAAAGTGCCGCTAGAGAGAATCTAACAATGGCGTGAACTGAGGAGTCAGTTCGGTGACCGGCACGATCTCACGGCACGCGAGCGCCACGTGGCGCGGAGCAATTTTAGTCAGCAACTGCCCGCTCGAAAAACCGGGCAAGATCAAACTGCCCTGGCAAGCTATTCTTCGGCACTTGTGCAGAAAGCGGTGTGGCTCTGGAGCCCGTTCTCTTGAACCGCGCAGCGATTTAGTGCACGACGGCGGTCAGATTTGTCGGAGCCGCAGGTGAGCTACCAAGGGTTTGCTCGATATCCAACTTGCTCATCGTGAGTTGGTAGGATTGCGAGCTGTTGCCACCGAATTCCGAGCCGGGTTGCACCCCCATGAGCCAGGTAAAACTGGAGTTTTTGTAGTCGTTCGTAGCCATGTTCATCAAAGGGAGCATATCGAACCGCATGTCCTGCGAGGCCGGTCCCGGAAGAGTGTGCGGAGTGAAAAGCATGTTTTGGCCTGGATGCCCATCCCATTCATCCCAGCTAAACGTGGTAGGAGTTCCGTTTATGATCACCGATTGGTTGAAAGTCTTGACAAGGGGCTGACCCGTTCCGCCAGGGAAGTTATAGTAAGGAAGCAGCATTATTTCCAAGCAATCTGATTGCGCTGACGGATGGTTCGTGGTGCACACCCATTGGTCAAACAGCAGGTCCACGTTGCGACTGCCCGTGATCGTGCCGGTCAGGCTGTAGGACATATCAACGATCAACGACGACATCGAGGACAGCTGTTTAGGAAACTGGGGCGGCTGCCCATTCCAACAGTTACTGTAATTGTCACATCCATAAAGAAAGAAGGGATAGCCGTCTACGCCGCTACCGGGCAGACCACTCAAGTTGATGGTTTCGCGATGGTGCCGGTAGCACCGCCCACCCCAAAAGCATCGGGATAAAACATCCAAAGAGGCACCGAAGGGTTCGTAGCCAAATGCACCAAGCTGGTAGCTTGGGCGCCGCCTGCGGTGTAGGTAGCCGACAGAGGGCTGCCGGTATTGAGCAGGGGATCCGATGTGATCAGCGTTTGTGATTGAGATCTTGCCGTCAGCGACAAGAACGACGCGAGGAGTATGGCTATAAGGAGTGAGAAAGGACGACGAGGATGGATGGTACGCAGACAAGCCACTGTTCCCTCCCCTTTGGCTTCGATCCCCAACAAGCGTACCAGGGACCGCGGCCCAAAACTACTGAACAGCGTGCCAGTGGCAGAAAGCAATCCTTTGGCTGCACCAAAGTACAGGAGCGCACGTCGCTTTGGTCATCTGCTGCGCTGCAACCTTCTCTCGGGCGCTGATCCGTGTTGCTAGTGTCTCTGGCAAAGTCGTTGACGACGGGAGTGACATTGCTCAAGTAGAGGCTGGTCGGCCCCCGCTCGAAGGGTTGGGAGGTAAGCTCCAGATGCGATAGTGATCGTCGGCCGGGAAGTCCAGCGCATCCCAGCCACAGGTTCCGCGCGTCGATCAGACCGCTCTTTTTGATCGCGAGCCACGCGCGCTGTTCCGACTGCATTTCCAAATGTTCACAGCATGATTTGGGCTGCGGAATTGCGCCGCACATGTCGGAGAACGGCATCCACTGGTCGCGATAGCGGTTGGTCACCAGAAAGGATCAGATCCGCGTACTTGGATGTCGGCCGCACATGTAGCGCCGCCATGGGCTGAACAGTTTGCTTAAATTGCGTAATCACCGATTCCACCGTACGGCCCCGTTCCGCGACATCCCGGAGTTGACGGCGACGAAGGCAAACATCGTCCGGAGCGTCCACAAAAACCTTTGTGCCGGCCAGCTCCCGAAGTTCGGGCCAGTAGAGGGCAAATAAACCCTCGATAATCAGGAATTCATTCGCCGCGAAACTCTCACCCCGCGGAACGCGCGTGTGTGTCGCGAAGTCATAAAGGGGCCGCTCCACGGTCTCGCCCCGGCTAAGAGCACGCACCTGTTCAATGACAAGCTCGTGATCCAGGGCAACAGGCACGTCGAAGTTCACGCGAGCCCGTTCGGCAGGCATCAGCGCACTCAGGACGCGGTAATAGCTGTCCAGCAGCAGTACCGAACAGCGCAGCTCATGCGCTAACCCCTTACCCAGTTCCGTCTTGCCCGCACACGACGGCCCCGCTATCGCGATGATGTATACGCTAGAATACACTGTGTGCTTTGAATTCTCGCAGTTCAGTACAGGTCGTATGCTGGCCCATACGATCTGCTCGACAGCGTTTCTTTCCTTTGTCCTTTTGGGCCAGGCACGTCGCGCCGCTTTACGACCTTTATGAGTAGGAAAAGAATGGAAGGGAAGAATTCTCCGCTTCCCAAGTTGTTGAACAAAGCCGTTGGTTCATTTCTATTTCCCTGTACCGGTCAGGCCAACGGTCTGTGGGCTGGTCGTGGCATTATCAGTGAGCTTCAAGCTGGCCGTCTGTGTTCCAGCGGCGTTCGGTTGGAAAGTAACATTGATGACGCAACTAGCGCCCGGATTCAACGTAGCGGGAGGCGTGCCGCAAGTAGTGCTCGACACCGTGTACTCGCTCGCATTGGTTCCGGTGATGCTCCAGGAGAAGTTGATGAGCGCACCTGTACCGGTGTTAGCAATGGTCTCGGCTTTCGTTACAGTGGTCCCCTGCTTCACGTTGCCGTAATTGATGCTCGTTGGAGTCAGGCTGACTGTTGGCGAGTTCACTGTCTGGGAGACACCCGCGGATGTGCTGCCGTTGAAGTTGCTGTCCCCAGCGTAGCGGGCCGTCAGCGTCCTTGATCCGCGACTCGAGAAAGTGATCGAGCAAGTCCCAGTGCCGGAAGCAAGGGTCCCGGTGCAAGATTCGCCCGTGCTCACAGTCACGGTAACCGAACCGGTCGGTCCGGCGCCTGTTCCCGCAGCCGCAAAGCTGATGCTGACTGCGTGCTGGAGGGTTGAGGGGTTGGGCGTGTTGGATGTGATCTTGGTAGTGCTCGCGACCTTGAGTGCAGTTGTTTGCTGGGCGAGTGATCCAGCAGCAGAGTAGCCGCCGCCCGCGGCCCAGTTCGCGGTCAAAGTGCACGTTCCCGCGCCGCTGAGCATAGTCACGACCGCACTGGCCTTGGCCGGCGTTCCGGTAACTGCGCCTGCCGAGCACACGCCAGCGGTCCCCGTTAGGGTTGGCATAACTGGCGCATTCGTGGTCGCGGTTACGGTAAATGTACCGTTGTAAGGTGCGCTTGGAGGAGCACCGGTAAAGGTTACCTTGGGAGTGATAGACGGATTGACTGTCAGGGTTGCCATTCCGCTCGCCGTTCCGGATGCGGCCGTGACCGTGACCGTCCCGCCGTTCGCGCCGTAAGCTAGACCGGTCGCATTCACGGTCGCGACCGAAGGGTTGGACGAGGACCAAGTTGCGGAATTGGAAATGTTCGCGGTGCTTCCATCTGTATAGGTTCCGGTCGCCGTGAACTGCACATAGGAACCGACCGCAGCGGTTGCCGGACTTGGAGTGACTGCAATCGAAGTGAGGACGGAGTTGTCGATGCGCCCTACAACGAAGTTGTCGAAGATCACATCATTAGGTGGAGGAACATCCCCATTGGGATCGATATAGTACAGACCTGGATAGCCGCTCGTGAGACCCGAGTTATCGGTTACGGTTG
>QHYJ01000088.1:6563-50204 GCA_003223255.1 Acidobacteriota bacterium
CCCCGCTCGAAGGGTTGGGAGGCAAGCTCCAGATGCGATAGTGATAGTCCGCCGGGAAGTCCTGCGCATCCCAACCACAAGCAATGTAGGACTCGGGAGCGGAAGGTGTTGCGTTAGCCCGTAACTGCACCGAGGCTTCCGGGGTACTCGAGGGGATAGGCGCTACCACCGTCGCGGTGGCGTACTGATCATTCGGGAAGGTGCCATAGCCGGTGTATAGGGCACAGTCTTGAGAGTAATATCCGCTGCCTCCCGCCTGGTTGTTTTGGTAGACCAGCTTACTGTAGGCACCGCCGTCGTAAGCGCAGCCCGTCCAGTTTGACCCGAGGTACCCACCGCCGGTTCCGGTGAAACTGTCGTTGACCAGTGGCGTGTAGCCCTGGGCAGCCAGCACCGCTAAACTCGCCGTACCGCTATCCGCTCCGGTCGCGCCCGTGATCACAACGGTCCCGGCGGTCGCTCCGTAAGCAAAACCGGCTGGATCTACGGTTGCAACCGACGTGTCAGAAGACGACCAGCTGCTAAGGTTCACGGTCGTCCCATCTGCATAGGTTGCGGTCCCTGTGAACAGGATATATGAACCGGCCGTAGCCGTTGCAGAAGGTGGAGTGATTACCAGCGAAACCAGGGCTGGGCCGCTCCCTGCTGCGAAGCTGTCGAAGATTACGTCGGCACTTGTGGGCCCCGTTGCATTCGGATCGACATAGTACAGGCCGGGATAGCCGTTATTATTTCCGGATGTATCGGTTACGGTCGCGATCGTTATCCCATTCACCTGCATGGTGACCGTAGTACCAAGTACTTGGCACTGGATTACATCGTTGGTGGCCGGAGTGATGCTGCTTAGCCATAAACTCACCGGCCCAGGCGCGCCGGGTGCGAGACTCCAGACGCGATAATGATAATCAGGCGGGAAGTCCTGCGCATTCCAACCACAGGCAATGTAGGACTCGGGGGTGAAGGAAGTTGCGTTAGCCCGCAGCTGAATCGAAGCTTGCGGGCTGCTGGAAGGCGTCGGGGCTACGATCGTAGCGGTGACATACTGGTCGCTAGGAAAGGCGCCATAACCGGTATAGAGCGCACAATCCTGGCCCCAAAATCCGCTGCCGCCAGCTTGGTTGTTTTCGTAGACGAGCTTATTGTAGGCACCGCCGTTATACGCGCAGCCCGTCCAGTTCGAGCCGAGGTATATACCATTAGTGCCGGAATCGAAGTTGTCGTTGACTAGCTGGGTCTGGGCGAAACAACGGCCAGCAGAACCAATCATCGTTAAGCAACCAGCAGCGATTGCCAACAAGGTTTTCATCTCAATGCTCCTTAAAACATTTTTCGCAAACTCCTCTGTGAACCATCCGCCTGACAGCGAGGCCTGACGGACAAAGATCTTTAACGGAACTACATGCCACCTGAATTTTCTTGTGCTCTCTGACTCGCGGCACTCATAAGCAGGGAGAAACTTCTGAAGACACTTTTGAGTCACCCAGGGCCCGCAGGCAGTATTGGTTACGTCCCGACGCGCCAGGGTTGACTAACGCTAGTGCGATGTCTTTCGTCACCAGTGCGATTGGTCATCACATCTGTTTTCATGATCGTGGTCGGTTCCGGCTTTTTGTATCGCAATTCGGACGCGGACCCAAAAAGAAAATCGCGGCATGTCGTCACCGGGAAGTCGCGAATGATGTGGCGGATCTTCCTTTCGGTCGTATGCAAGTTCACGTACGACTTGAAGCGCCGACCATAGGGCATAGGCAAACGCGGGTGCTGAGGATCAATCTCGCGCGGATGAATATAAAAGATCAATGGCGCACCATTGGCCATTAATCGCCGGCCCATGTACCGGATGATGCGGTACGGGAACAAACGTAAGTATCCGCCTCCAAAGAAACACATTCTCGTTGGCCCGATTTCGGCAACGCTCGCCGGAAGCTCGATCAGCGCCTGGCCCGCAACGAAATGTGGACGAAGCGGGCTCTTCGGACTCCCTCCGTGCCCGTGCCATGCCGGGAAAACGGAAGAATCATAAAGATAGCCACTGGCGCAGAGTTCGGAAAAAAACCAGGGTGTCGCTTCGGTGGAGGAGAACCCCGCTGCGCGATAGCCAATAACCGCGGTTCCAGAGATGTCTTCCAACAGGAGACGCGAGCGGAGCGCGTCGGATCGGAATTCGCTTCGTGTCATGCTGTATGCTAGTCGATGCGCGTAACCGTGCGATGCGATTTCATGACCCCGAGCAACGGCCTCCCGAACCAGGTGTGGAAATCGCTCCGCGATCCATCCGACGAAGAAGCAAGTTACGCGCCTTCCCTCTTCGCTGAACAAATCCAACAAGCGCTGAAAATTCGCTTCCACTCGCGACGGCAACGTCGACCAACAAGCAATGTCCGGCGCCGCGGCTATGTCGAGGATATGAAACCAGTCCTCCACGTCGACCGAGAAAACGCATTGTTCAGATTTCTGCATGCGAAAGAACCTAGACTCCGGGAATATGGGCAACGAGCCTGGGGCCGAGCACATTTGTCACTGCGACCGGCAGCCGCTGCCACATCCGACTTGCTACCTGCATGCCGTTGTGCCCGGTACTAGGCACGCTTGCCCCATGCTTTAGCCAGTAACCCCAGCAAAGGTCGCTGGGCACCGCACCCCACTGCAGTTTGAATTCGTACGTGCCGGAGCCGCGGCTGGAACGCCCGAAATCAAGAAACTCATAGCCCTGCTCGGCGGCAAAGGTCAGAACGCTCCAGTAAAGAAACATGTTGGGCTTCAGACTGAGGAACTTGCGGTATGACGAAGCCCATGCCACTTCGATGGTTCTGCGAAAACCAATCAGGAATGCCGCCGCAACCGTTTCGTCCCCCTTACGCGCAACGCAAATGCGGGTCTCGTGGGGAAAACGACTTAGGATTTCGGAAAAAAAATGATGCGAATACGACGGGGAGCCCAAATCATGCATGTTGTGGCGGTAGACGTCGTAGAACTCGGCCAGCAATGCTCGTCCGCCGAACTCCGCGGTCATACCGAACGAGAGTGATCTCCGCACCAGGTTGCGAGTTTTCTTTTCCAATCGGCGCAAACGCTCCTCGCTGTCCGCCTCTATATGCAGAACTGCACCCACTTTGTCTTGCCGCGGTACGAGTGGCAAGTCGTGCTGTGTAAGGTGGCGAAGCTCAAGATAGGTTGCGTTGGTTTGACGCACGGCCTCGAGGGCGGACGCGAAGAGCAGGTTTTCGATCTGCGGGTCGTCCCCAACAATTCCTCCCCCCTTCAGGTGAGGCATGGACGATAGATAGCTGCGGAACAAGCATTTCTGCCATATCAGCGGCAGAATTCCACGGACGGTAGCACCTTCTTCGGCGAGCAGGTAGATTGCCGGCCAGCCGAACACCTGCTGGAACACCTGTTTCCAGGACCAGCGATGATAATTCGTGCATGCAGCGCGGCTGATTACGAACTGGTCCCAGCGTTCCCAATCCTCTTCGTTACAGGTATGAATCCGAATATCGCTCATCGCTATTCCACAGATTCTCGATATGTCGTTGCGCAAGGCACGCTGCGCTGGTGCGTTTAGCCCAAGGCGAGACAGCCAAGTTCGGGACGGTCACAGCCTCTGAGGGGAGCGGCAGCTAAGGGACGAGTTGCGCGGCACGCAGACCAGCGGCCCGCTCCATGTAATCGTAGATGTCGCGGATCGTTTTTAATGGCGAAACAGGGGGACGGTTGCTCAGGAAAACTGCATCCGAATATGGATCGTCCGGGTGGTAGCCGTGCATACCGGTCGGCAACCAGTTTCCGGAATGGAAATCGCTGCGAAAAAACATGTATCCACTATGCAGAAGGAAGATGGTTTCTCCATAGCGCTGGTCGGGAAAATAAACGCCAAGCTCTTGCAGTTCTGCATCGCTGAGAATGCGCCCACACGTTTGGCGCTTTAGGCGGGCATGGATGTTTGTGCGTGCCTCCTGATTGAAAAACCAGAAACGCGCCATGGTGGAGTCGTAGACCACAAGATAATCGTCAGGCATCTTCCAACCGAGCGCATCGACCTCCTTCATGAGGTCATAGCGGTCAGTTACCGGCGCCATTCCGTGATCAGAAAAGACCGCGATCGACGCGTTCCGATCCAGACGCAATGCGGTTTCGCATAGACTTCGTAGCTTGCTTTCGTACTCCGCGAGTATCGACTCCAGTCGCTCAGGGTGAGTCCAGAAAGTATGCAACTCTCTATCGAGCTCACACAAGTAAACAAAGAAAAACTCAGCGTTACTGTGCTCCAAATCATTCTTTGCTAGCTCAAGTATTTCTTGGTCGTTCCAGTGGTGGTACGAGTAGACGCGGTACGGAATGCCACACTCGACCAATCTGTCGAAAATTGACGGTGAGCCAGAAATGCCGGCGGGTTCGTAGATACACCGGCGTTCGACCCAATTAAAGAATGGCATCAGCGTCGGTTTCACATAGCACTCAAATTGCGGCCCCATGTGAAACAAGTGGCGCCCAGCCTCTTTGATCAACTTCTGCGAAACGCGGTGGTTGACAAGCTTGTCGGGAAAATGATGCAACCCACGCAGCCATGCGAAAGGCGATTTGGCTGGGTCGTAGTAGAACAGGTTCCAGTGACCGTGTTGGCTGGGTGAATGCCCGGTCAGCAAGCTTGGAATCGCGCCCGAGCTGAATCCCAGAACCGTCTTTAATGGCTTCCGGAACACCAGCACATCATTAAGAAAGTGTTGATCTTGAAGGATCTTCCACCCCAAAGCATCGATGAGCACACAAACAGAGATGCGACGATTGCGAATTTTGGTAAGCACAGTGTCATTCCTAGGAATAGTCATTCGGCAGTTTCCGTTACGGTGAGGGTAGCCTCAAGCCACCGCGTTTCTGGAGATCGACTCCAGCGTCGCCAAACCTAGCTCGCGAGCGGCGTTTTCATGATAAAGCTTCTGTAGTACTTCATCCGATAGCCCCAGTCCGTAAATCTTCCATGACCCCATCCATGGATATCCGGGATAGTCGAAAAATTCATCTTCGGTCTCAAGAAACCGGAAATACGTGCGATAACAATCGACCGTCAACTTTGTGTCCATACCAAACATGACGCGGTCTTGAAACTGCCGCAGGAATCGGCTAGCGCGGCGGGGCTGGCGCCCGAGCTCGGCAATGCGTCCGCCCAGTTCCACCAACAGGTTCGGATACTTTTCCATCCACTCTGTTACTTGGTCCAAGTCCTCTGCACGATTTGCCATGTGCAGTCCCCAAAAACGCGTGCCTGGATGGCGCTCGAAGACGTTATTGCGCTGAGTCAGCAGCTCCACTTTTTCGGGGAAGCCACGGCCAAAGAAGCTCCAGTCCGGATGCACAACCAGCTGCTGGTATCGTTCGTTGTGGCGATCAACCCGAGCGAAGAAAGCGTCGGGATCGGCCGCATGGATGGCCACCGGCAGCCCCCATTGCCCCGCCTTTTCCCATACACAGTCCAACCGGGGGTCATCGATGCGCACCAGTTTGCCAAATCGGTCTCGAACGCTCAGTCCGAGATCCTTCAAAACCTTGACGCCCTTTGCCCCAGCCATCCGGGCCTGGTCGAGCAGCTCTACGAGATAGTTCGGTTCGTCAAGATGCGTGTAGTCGATCTGGGTAAAGACGAAAAACCTGCCTGGAAACGCCCCGGCCAAGTGGTCTAACGAACTGCGCAGCCTTTTGCCCCAGCCTCCGGTGAGGTTAATGGCGGCTTTAACATTCGTTTCGTTCATCACGCGGATGAACTTCTCGGGGTTAACGGCCCGTTGCATGACGATTCCATCGTTGAGGTGGCAGTGAACATCTATAACTGGGAAGCGTGCCCGGCGAACTTCCGTGGTGCCGACTCGCAGCATCGAGTCTGGTGCAAAGTCGCGCAGGAGCAACTGATCGCGCGCCGGGGCCAATCGAGAATAGCTGTAGCCGATGCCCGCTGCATCGTTCGCGCCTGCTACCGGCGGACTCGCCCGCCGGCCAATGTGTGCCAGCACATACCGCAAGAGCTTCTTGATCCGCCAACCAGTTTCGCGGAAGTGATATTTAAAAGTGTCGAAAACCATTAATGGCGACCTCAGGATCGAGTTGATTCGAGAAGCACATGAAAATTACGCGCGACCAGCTTCGCCACGGTGCGCCATGACACCTGCTGGTCGGCTTCACCCTGTGGTAACGGGAGTCTCGCCACGATTGCCGCGAGTTCGCTCGGCATAATTGCATCACGGTATGGTGCGGTGAAGAAAAATTCGCTTGCGGCCTCGTAAACCAAGTAGCGCGGTGAGGTCGAGCACGCAAGCCGCGCCCAGCGAAGCCCGTAGCGGCTAAACGTCAAAGGCTGCACACACGCAGCACGGACCCAGCCCTTTGCTCGCGCGAAGATGGATTGTCGCGCCGCTAATGCGGCAAGCAAATCGGTACGGCCAAGACTGGGGTTCAGGCCTAAGATGCGACTCAGCGCCCAACGCCATAGCGCCTCGGCGTCCGACACCGCGTCACGCCACTGGGGAAAATCATTGCGTAGGACAACTTTCTCCCCGTGCAGCTTCAGATCGGTACAGCGCGAGACGAACTTGGCAAAGCGTTGCAAGGGAATGGGTTCTGGTTGAGGGTCATCGGATGCTGCAAGCTGTTGCAAGTGTGCCGCCCTTTCCCGATAACTCGGCTCATACTGTCCGATCTCTAAAAGGTAGCAAGCCGCCATGGCCAGGTAGAGCTTGGCGATTCGGTACCGGACAGCCGGGTCATTCTCGCTGTTCGCGTCTGCTGCCGACTCGAGTTGCTCGATCATCCGATTACAAAGAAACCACCATCCATCCTGCTTGGGAATGTCAGCGGGTGTGAATCGCGGCATCAGGTGCAACACCTGCCTATCCCCCCAGACAACAACACCCCGCTCGCGAAGTTCGTATGCGTATATGTGTGGTCTCATTTTGCGCAGCTCGGCACTGGTCGATGTCACCACGACTATCTTGCACCTGATCCCCCGTGCCAATAGTCTGCGCTCAATCTCTCGCTCCAGTTCTGCGATGCCAAGCCGGACAGGACGGTCAAAAACAATCAGAAACGTTGCATCGCCCAGCACACGCCAGCTTTCGCCGTCTTTTTTCAAGGTTGCTTCGTTTCGAGACATGCTGCCCGTCAGCACAACGGCACGAGCGTCATGGCCCACTGCGGCGGCGCACAACTGTGAACCTTCGGCGATAATAAATGCCTTTGCGGCTCCGATATCCTCAGCTGCCGGCGGATGGGTTAAGCATGCCGGCCAGGCCACATCGTGGTTAGCACCGAAGATCATTTCTTGTGTCATTGGGCTTCGTCCGCGAACAAAATCTAGCCTACCCTTACGCCGCCGTCTCCTTCGCACATCCACGGGATAGCGGTTTTGCACTTTGCGAGCCCAAGCCACGTCCCCGCGCCGTGCCCTGCCTCCACGCTCGGAACGGTTCCAAGGAGCCGCGCTTGCACGATCCAACGGCGGCCATAAGTGCATAACCGATCTGGAGCCATGCGAAACAGAGGTCGTCTGCCAAGCCGCGGTGCCAGTTTCGCACGCGCATGTAGGTACTGGATTGCGCGTGGGTGTCAAGCCAATGTGCTGTTGCCCGCCCGCCAGGGCTGCGCTTGTGCAACAAGCGAGCCTTTGGTGCAATCAGCAGTACTGCGCCTCGCGGTAAACGGGCACAAAAATCGATATCCTCGGCGAGCGAGCAACCCGTGAGCTGCGGGTCGAAGCGTAAGTCGCGAACTACGGTTGCACGAAAACTCATTACGCCGCAGCCAAATTGCCTGACTCGCTGTGGGCCGTGAAACCGGAGATCATCCGCGTGCCAGTAAACAGGCTGACGATCGTCGTGGAAGACACCTCTCACAAAGACGTTTTCGAATAAGCGCCGCGAGCTTGGGGGAACGGTGTAGTTCGTGATGATTCCCGACACTCCGGCGACTTCCGGAGAGTATGCGCGCATAATCTCTTCGACATATTGGGGCTCGAGACTGACGTCGTCATCTAGAAAGATCCAGATATCCCCTGTGGCCCGATCCATGGCGATGTTACGTGCCACAGCCGCTCCCGAAATCTGGGGAGCATAAACATAGATGAGTGGTATCGGAACGCTTGCCGGGTCGAGCGAGGGCACGGAACTCTGGTCGACAACGATGATCTCGTTGGGCCTGCGGGTCTGCGAGACTAGACCATCAAGTGTGTGGCGCAAATCATCCGCCCGGTTCTTGGTCGGAATTATGACCGAGATCTTCGGGAGGATTTCCGTTTTGGTGCTTGGTGTTTGCGAAGCTGATGGACTTAGGTTGAGCATGTTTCCTCGCCCGGGCGCATCCAGTGTCAGTTTCGCGGAACGCGCCGCGCGTTGTGCTGGTTGCATGAGTGACTATTCCTTGTCATCGAAGATCGCCTTCCGTGCATCGAGGACTAAGTACCGAGTATCGCCCAACACAAGTGAGGCTAGATGCTGCCTCCCGTACTCCCACAACCACTGACGTTCAGCCCCCGTTAATCCAACAAACCAAGTAAACGTGAGGAAGATCATCAACTGTGCTAAAACTAGGGCGGCGAACGACCGTACCGTTGTTTCACCGCTACCGGCGAGTTTCCCGGCACAGATTGTGAAAAGCAAACCGACCAGCATCGGGCGCCCCAGGCCCTTGCGCAAATATTCCCATGCGCTCATCTCGGCGGCCTTCAGCGCGTACCACGGTTGAATGATCATTTTTATGACCAGCATGGGGACAATCGTTCCCATTGCGACGCCAAGCAATCCATGCGACATTCCCCAGATAATGCTCAAGACAATATTGGCAACTCCCTCCGCTATCGTCCACCAGCCCAGCGGACCGTGATTGCCTTTCGCAATTACGATCAACAGCGTCGGATGTTGCGCTAAGTTGATGGTGTACCCGAGTGCCAGGACCACGACCAGGGGATAAGCCGGCAAGAGCTCCTTGCCTACCCAGAGGCGCAACAACGAACGGCCATCGACCAACAATAAGACCCCGCCGAGTATTGAAAGCAGACCCAACAGACGGGTGGATCGCAACAGAAGTTCTCGCAAGTCTTTCTGCTGATGTCTTCCGTCCAGTTCTGTCATGGTCCCCAACACTGGGCCGCCTGCAGCGACCACCACGGATCTGAAACATTCGATCAAGCGAGTTGCTACGCTGAATGGCGTAACCAATCCCACGCTCAAAACCGAGGCAATGACCGCAGAATCTGAGTAGAAGCGCAAATAATCACCAAGCGAAACCAGGAGAGACCGTATGCTGAAGCCGAATAGCTCACGAACGCGACTGATACTAATGAAACGAAGGTTTACGCGGACCTGTGGATCGGCGATGCGAACAAAAGCGATGTGCTGGCCCAGCGACAAGAATGCAAGTACAACCGTAGCAATCGCGATGGCCAGAATTCCGTAACCCAACTTTAAAAGAACGACGATGACGATGGCACGAGTGATCGTGCTGAGAATTCCGGCAGCATTGTACAAATCCCAGCGCTGGTGCGCGGAGATATAGGTCGCCAGCATCCGTGTCGGAAACATAATCGCCACGCTGGTACCCAGAAAAAACAACAACCAGCTGAACACCTGGGGTGAGGTAGCCTGGAGGGTCACGAAACGAGGCAGAAGGCGTGCCACTCCGAGCGACAGACCGCCTATGAGGATCGCAGTCGCTGTAACCAGCGACAGCGCTGAACTGAATGTTCGGTCCACTTCGTCGCGAAGGGCACCTCCCCGAAACAGCGCCACATATCGAAACATGGCCGAGCGCATTCCGAGATCGAGTAAACCGTAGTAATCCAAGACCGAGCTGGAAAGAACCCAGACGCCGTAATCCACAGCACCCAGGTGGTGGATCATGACGGGCGTAAGCAGGACGGTGCTGGCCGCCAGGACCACTAAGCCAATCCAATTAGACAAAATGCTGCGAGTCATAGTATTAGGAATGTTCCGTGTTATAAGCTTCGTGGGTTGCCGCGCACATCGTGCTTAGATCACTTCCGGCACTCGGAACGGGCATAGACGAAGCTGACGATTCCCTGCCGGGTTCAAGTACATGCGAGTTTGCCGGCTCGAGACGATTCGCATTTAGTGCATCGCACAGTTCTAGATACATTCGCTCTGTGCTACTGATCTGTTGCTCGAAAGTAAAACCTTGTTCTACGCGTGCGCGCGCGGCATGTCCGAAACGCCCACGCATCGCGACGTCGCGCACTAACACAGAAAGCGCTTCGGCCAGTCGGTGTGGATCCCCTGGCGGCACGAGCAACCCACTAACGCCATCTTCTATCGCTTCAGGAATGCCGCCGACGTTCGATGCCACTGTCGGCAGTCCGCAGGCCATCGCCTCGAGTATCGTCAAAGGAAGACCCTCGTAGAAGCTTGGCAAAACATTGACATCGGCTGCCGTAAGCCATTCGGGGACATTTTTTTGATAGCCTACCAGCCGGACGCAATGTGCGAGGCCGAAGCTCTCGCACAAGGCCCGCAGTTCTGGCTCTCCTTCGCCTTCTCCCAAACAGATCAGCTTTAGCTTTGGGTAGAAATGCAATAGCTGACGCATTGCATCCAACAGGACGCGATGCCCCTTGCCTGGGTGGAGCCGAGCGACCATGATGAGAACGGAATCCGCTTCTGTAAATCCCAATGCATGCCTGATCGCCTTACGGGCATCTTGCGGTACGGCAAAGCGCCGGGTATCAACTCCGTTATGAATGATGGCGATCTTCTGTGCAGGTACTTGTTTCTTGTTTTCGAGGAACCGGGCATCAGACTCGCAGACCGCAATATACTTTGAAACAAAGCGGGTCGTTGCGCGGTCTACCGTCCAGTTGGCCTTCCAACCCGTGCGCCACGCCTCGGTGCCATGTAGTGTCTCGACGATGATTGGCACACGAGAAGCCCACGCGACGGGGCTCGCGAACAAACTGCTCCAGAACATATGCGAGTGCACAATCTGGAACTGTTCGCGCACAAGCAGTCTGGCAAACCGGATGGCTGCAGCAACATGCTTTGGGCTGGAGAACGCAAGAGGCGTGATATCAATATGCCCGGGTGTGCCGACCCTAAACCGCTCATACATCGTCGGGTCACATACTAGATGCGCGCGAAACAACCTGCGGGAAAGCTTGCGGAGCAGACCGCAAATGTGTTCTTCGGCGCCACCCCATAAGGTCGAATTCGTGAAATAGAGAATAGAACGACAGCCGTTCATCGTGCTTTCATAACCGTCTTTTGTCATAGGTCAGAAGTTCGTCGCAGCGATTGTTGTTCTCGACGTAACCAACTGGCTCTGGCGACTGTTCTGTCCGCCAGATTGCTGCCTCAGCAGCGTTGGGACAGCCGCTGTCAACGCCACGATGATCCAAAATGGCTTCTGATACTCAGCGGAAAGGAACATTGCCCCGGCTGAAAACCCGAGCAATCCCGCTTGCATACCCTGTCCGGCGTACCGCAAGAAGTCGTCGTTAAGTCTCTTCCCTTCGGCGCGCAATTTGCCTGCAGACGACAGCGCTCCAGCTAAGATTGCGCAGTACGCCAGAAATCCAGGAATGCCTAGCTCGGCCGCAATTTCTAGGAACGTGTTGCACGCGACCCCGTGCTTTCCTTCTACTTCTCGCGAGATCGTAAATGACTGCGCAGTGAAATTGCCTAACCCGACGCCGGTCACAGGGTGGTTGCGAACCATGTCCAGGCCGGCCCTCAAAAAATCCCTGCGTACCTGTGCGCCGAGGAAATCACCATAGCCTGGGTGTAACATTCGGGATAAAGGCGACGCTGGGGAGAGCAGCATCATGGGCAGCAGCAACACCGTAGTCAAAATCGCTGCGCGCCGTGACCGACCAGAGAACACGATCATGTACAAGATCGCGACGCACAGACCGATTAATCCGCCGCGCGATGATGCAAGCGTGAAACCGAGCAACATAAGCACCAGGGAAACTCCGCAGAACCACCGCTGCAGCCGAGCCGTGTTCATCTTCGCAAAGTACACCGCGATCGGGATCACCAGTACGGTACAAATCGCGAAGTAATTCGAGTCACCGGCAACATACCCGGGCCTCAAATTCGTGCCCCCGGACGCCTGAAACTCGCGAATGACATAGAGCGACGCCAACGCCGCCCCGGCAATCGCCGCCAGCAATGCCCGATGCAGCCTTTTATACGAGTTCACGACGGACATTGTGGTGAAGAAAGCCAATACATAGCTAACGTACGTGAACATAGGGCTAAACGTAAGGCCTTCTGTCTTGCTAAGGGTAAAAAACGACAGCGTTGCGATGCTAAACAGTACAAGAAAGAACCGAGCTTGCCACGACTTCAGAAAAGCGGGCCACCTAAGTCCCGTTGACAAGGTGAGGAACGCATAAATACAGCAGATGATGCCGAGCCACTTGATCACTGTGAGACCCGCAAATGACTCTTCAAACAGCGGATGATTCGGCATCGGCGCCATCAGCACGAAGATGTAAAAAAGGATCATTTCCCTTCATCACCACTCTAGGCGGCTACACCAACCGAACCCGGCAGAGTCATTCTTCCACCGGCACATACAACACCGTA
Source organism: Acidobacteriota bacterium (assembly GCA_003223255.1). Classification (GTDB taxonomy): domain Bacteria; phylum Acidobacteriota; class Terriglobia; order Acidiferrales; family UBA7541; genus Acidiferrum. The sequence goes on from QHYJ01000088.1 coordinate 19,148, forward strand.
TACCCGCGTACCCTTAATATTGTGGTTAAAGCTGCGGAACTGTGTGATGTCTGGCATACCGAACGAGGAGATTGGGGCGGTCGAGCTCAAGTGAGTCGATGTACGCTACCGTACTCCGGTTTACCGGCGCGCGTTTGATCTGTCGGCACCCACAAATACCTTCCCACACGCCGTTCAAGAAACTCGAGACATGTCCAGTGCGCAAAGCGAAATAAGCCATCATGGCTAGCCGGAACGACACAAAACGTAAACCCGACCAAACCGGATAGTCCTTGTACGCGATCCAGATATAGTTGCGAGCAAACAGGAAGTACGGGCGGCTATTCGAGCGCGCCTCCGGCGACATCAAATGACGGACCTTAATTTCGGGAGTGTAGAGAATGCGGTAGCCACGATCCAAAATGCGGAGACCAAGGTCCCAGCCCTCGCAGTAAATAAAGAGAGGTTCGAAGTACAGCCCTGCATTTTCGAAAACGACGCGGCGGTAAGCGGCCGCACCTTCCACAAAAAAGTGCGTGGAGAACTGCACGCCGGCGAATTGCCGCCAATCTTTTGGATGGCACCACTCCCGCAGGCGTAACTGCCCGGTCTTGGCATCGCAAAGTTGAAACGCTAACACGTGATAATCGGGATGGTCATCGAAAAGGCGGACGACCGTGTCGACCGCGTAGGGAGACAAAAAGCTGACGTCGTTGTCCAGGGTAATCACCAATTCGCCGCGGGCCGCACGGATTCCGGCATTCCGGCCTGCGCAGCTGCCGAGATTAGCAGCGAGTTCAATCAGCTGAATGTCCGGTCCGAACTTGTGCACCACGGCGGCCACGTTCTCTTCGGAGTGATTGTCCACGACGATGATTTCTTTATGTGGGTACTGCTGGGCAACCGCCGATTGAAGCGTTTGTTCGAGCGCACTCAGACGTTTGTAATTCAGAACTACAATGCTAACCAGGGGCAAGGACATGAATACTCCTACCTTTTCATCAAGCTTTTATGTGCGAAAGCTGCCACTAGCGTCATCCATGCTTTGGGGCTCGATGAGCATTGCTTCAGCCGCGCGAGAGTTCAGCGATGCTCCAGGTTGCAAACGTCTTCCGACGGCAGGCGTCGAGGAAACCGAAAAAGACGGCGGTATTGGCCAGCAGGAAAACGAAAGGTAGCCGCAGCAAACCATTCAAGCGGGACTTGTTGTGTTGCCACACACCCAGTAAGGCCATGGTGTAAAATGCGATCTGCACTGCGAAAAGTAAGGCAAACAAGTGCTCGCCTCGCAAATGGAAACTCGCTACGAGCGCCGCAGCGAGGGGGAGCAGAGAGAGCCACCGCAAAAACTTGCGAGACACGAACTGCCATAGTCGGAGACCGCGCAGCTCGTGCCGCAACCTCCACATTCCGAGCGCGCCCTGCGCAGCGATTCGTCGCCTGCGGGCAAACTCCTCCCGGGCCGAGCTACTGCAGCGCTCGAGGGATCTGGCCTGCGGTTCATAGAGAATGGCCGCACCCGCGCCGCCGACTCGGACAGGATGTTCCAAGTCATTTGCGAGATCAGGATCCAGATCGGTAAACAGGGCGCGACGTAAGCAGTACACCGATCCGTCACAAACCAGCACGGATCCGAGCTTGCTCTCCAGTGCATCCAGTGCGGACTCGTACTCCAGATAAGCGTTGCTGCCGCTTGTCATCGTGGAGCTCGCCGGGCCCGCTACATTGCACTCCATCCCGGTGACGCAGCCCACGCGCGAATCAGCAAAGTGGCGCACCAACGTTCTCAGGCATTGCGGCCCAATGTGCGTGTTGGCGTCGGTAAAGAAAAGGAGTTCGCCGTGTGCCAGTCGGGCCAATCGGTTCAAGGTTATGATCTTACCGGCGCGTTCCGGGTTACGTGCAAATCTGAGGCGCGAGTCACGAACCGATCTAATCGCCTCGTCCGTGCCATCGGTTGAGGCGTCGGAACCTACTAATACTTCCAACCGATCGGCCGGGTAATCCCAAGCCAGTGTTTGCGCCAGTTTCCACCCAATGTCCTTTTGTTCGTTCCGTGCCGCAATGAGCACACTTACGGCCGGGTGGTAGTCGTCTCTAGTTACGGAACGAAAGCGGCGCGTCAGGGAGAGCCCCTCGAGTACCAGGGGGTAACCAATCCATACGTAGCCCAGCCAAACTGCACTCGCCCAAAAGAGCCCTGCTGCGGGGGTCATTGTCCACCCCGGCCGAGCAGTAGGATCTTAAATGTTTTAAACAGCGTCAACAGATCCAACCCAATGGACCGGTTCTTTATATAAAACAAATCGTACGAGAGCTTGTCCGCATTATCTTCCATGGAAGAGCAATATCCCCGATGTACTTGCGCCCAACCCGTGGCTCCGGGGCGTACTGCCCAGCGCTGGCGGTAATAAGGTATTTGGCAAACCAGTGAGGCTTCTTGATCGGGGACAAACGGCCGTGGCCCAATGAAATACATGTCGCCCTTCAGGATGTTGAACAATTGTGGCAATTCGTCTAAGCGAAAGCGGCGAATCCATTTGCCAACACGTGTGCAGCGAGGGTCATCACGAATGGCCGGAGCTAGCGTGCTACTGCGGTCGGCGCCCACCTTCATAGAACGGAATTTGAAGATTGTGAAGTGCCGACCATTTTCACCCACGCGTGTCTGCCGGAGGATGGCCGGGCCATCCGAGTCGAGGCGTATCAGGAGGGCAGTGATGAGCATGATTGGCGATGCAACAATCAATGCGATGACTGCGAAGAAAACTGAAAACGTTCGGTTGAGAAAAAGTCTCACCGAGGATCTTCTAAAACTGCGGGAAAACAACAACAAGCTGATGCTGAATGCACCCAGCCAGACCTTGCCCGTCAGTTCCTCGTACAAGTCGGTGCCGTCGTCAACGCTTAACCCCGTAGTTTTAACTGCCATCAGTCTTTCAACGGGTAAACATCCACGTCTTTCGCCTATCGCGACGATCAGCCGGCGTGCCTGGCCCGATTCTGCCATCGTCCAAATTACCTCGGGAGGGCCAAGGTAGCGGACGCCCTCGAACGTGTCGTCAGCATAGCCATAGTCCACAATGCCTAGCACGCGAATGCCTACGTCATGGCGTCTGCGTAACTCGCGGATAATACTCGCTGCCAAGGGTCCACATCCCCAAACCACAGCCGGTTCCGCTAAGGTAGGCCGCCTGGCAAATTCTTCGAACAGGTAACGTGAGCTCGTCAGGGCGGCACTAGCCAGAACCATGCCAAACAATACTGTCGCCACCTCAATGCGCACTCGCAGCCAGGTGTGCAATAGGGCTGCGATAAGCATCGCTAACCCCATAGCCTGAATAATTCGCGGTAGACTGTGCGCCTGGTGCGTTATAACCTGCGGTTCATAAAAATCTAAGCAATACAAGCAAAACAGAATGACGACACCCACTACGCCGACCTGGCTGCATGTTGTGAGTGTCCAAGCATGATGCTGACCATCGCCGCCCCTGCAGGCTAGGAAAAGCGTCGTAAATACCAGCAGCACCTCACTGATCCCAAGCCCCACAGTGCGGAGGGGCACTGATCTATTAAAAATACGAATCACGCGGTTAGTTTTCCAACCTGTCGGAAGAACTAAGAAGGATTGGTCGGTTTGACATGCTCAATACGTTTCGGGAGTACGCGCAGGTTCGTGCCTACAGGCATAGGGTGGCCGGAGTTGGAGCTGCACGTTTGATCGTACTGCAATTGGTTGCTGCCCGACTGCGCCTAATATAATACGAATACTTACGATGGCTCAAGCCGCATTAGCATGCCTCTGAGACGCAGCGGTGTTCGCATCACCGTTCATGGTTCCAAAGCCCGTGTTCAGGGGCAGTGAGTCTACGCGTAGCGTACATGGATACGAACTGGTCGCTCCGTCCGGTGCCGGCAAGTTGCGGCGCAGCACCGTACCCAAGACGAATAACAACGAACCGAGCGTACAGAGAATACCACTTGGCGAACTATCGCCAATAACGCCGGCGACTGCGTTGGCAATGGTGCTCACGAACGGTAGATAAAGCATCTCCTTTGTCACTCCTTCTCGCGAACTCTGAATTGGAGTACCGAACGGTTTTTCCCCAGAAATTCGCTTCTAGGGGACTGGGCTAAGGGCTCCAGGGTCCAATCGTTTGGCTAGAGACCGACGAGGACACCCCGGGGTTAGGCGATCAAAGTAGTCTGGACCAAGAGCGCGGTAAAGAGTCTGGTCTCGCAAGATGTAATCAATGATCGGGGAATTGTGCGCCAGCACGATCGCAGGCTACCGCCATTAATGTCTTTTTGACAACTCAAGTTCAGAACCAACAATTCAAATGTACCTTTCAAATGTACCTTACAGAGGTGCAATCGGCCTGCCACACGACTCAGTGCGTGGTCCTCAGTTGAGCTAAATGAGCGTCTAGCTTAGCTTTCTGAAAACACAGGCCTTAGAGGGAGGGGCGCCATCGCGGAATACTTTGCATACTACCAATCTCTCTCTGAAAAAGCGGTCGAATGGAAAACTCTTTCCACGATTGAGAACCGAACCGAATCGAATCATGTTTGCTCTCCTGCCCGCGGAAAAATGTTAGTTGGATTGCCGCTAGGGAATGAGAAGGACTGCTTGCCGTTGGCAGGTAAACAGTCGGAGGAACCAGAGAGAGAGAGACAGCAAACACGAGTCCTGGTGTTGCTCTCCTACTGCCTCGTCAGACTAGGAAAATTGCCATGGAGACGACTACTTCGTCCCTCGCGAAGACGAAGTGGATGGGCTAACCCGGAAACGCGAGAGGGCCTCGCCAAGATTTTGAATGAATGCCTCGGAATTGTAAAGTTCGGCGCTGGTCCGCAGACTCTCCGGTGTAGCAACAGGCTCAGCTATGTCCAACTTAAATTCTCGTGCGATGTCCTCGATGATCTTCGGCCCGATTGGCCTCTGTTGTTCGACGTAGGCGTTAATCAGGGCATGCTCACACAGCAGGTTCACCACCCGAGGAATCCCCAGCGAATATTTGTGTACGGCTTCCATTGCCGCGGGACTGAAAATCGGCTGCCCGTTCGCCCCTGCTCCCGCGATCTTCAATCTTTCGAAGATGTAGTCGTGTATTTCTTCTTTCGTTAGTGCGCCCGTCTTGCAACGAATCATGATACGTTGCCGCAGCTGCCTTAGCTGAGGCAAATTTAGCTTCTCTTCGAACTCAGGCTGGCCAGAGAGTACGATTTGCAGCAATTTCTCCGTCGACGTCTCTAAGTTTGTAAGCAGTCGAATCTCTTCAAGCACTGGAAATGTCAGATTTTGGGCTTCGTCGATGATCAATACTGCGGTTTCGCCTCCCCGGAATCGTTCCACGAGCCATTCATTCAGCTTCATCAGTTGTTGGCTCTTGGAACTCGATTCGCAGCGAATTTCGAATTCTGCCAGCGTAAAGTCGAAAAACTGGGTCGAATTTATGCGGGAATTAAACAGAAACGCTGTCTTTGTGCCGTGCTGATGCAGCCAATCGAGAAGGCGGTTGACGAGCGTGGTCTTGCCCGTTCCCACCTCGCCGACGAGCGTCATAATACCTTTCCGTGTCTGTATGCCGTACATCAGACCGGACAAGGTCTCCTCGGTCTGTTTGGTAAGAAACAGATACCGAGGATCCGGATTCACATTGAATGGGTTTTCTTTTAATCCAAAAAATCTTTTGTACATAGTCTCGATATCATCGCGACGCGCGCATGATGACTACCTTTCGTATCCGGTTTCTTTACATTATCGCAAAACCACTGGCCTCCCATGCCACCCGAAACTCAAGAAGATTTGGTGTTGTGTATAGTCCGTCCCGCAATTCGGGCTGTTGCAGAGGGACGGGTTGGAGACTTGAATTTGTGCTTGATATCCAAGCGAAAAGTTCATCGTGCGACCTAACGGTCGGCTCAAACCGGCTCCCGGTACCCAAGAATCAAAGGTTGGCGAGGCGAGGCCAGTTGCAGCCACAATCTCCTTGTTCTTGGCATATCCGAAATTCAAGCTGCCGTTCCACACTCGCGTGAGCCGCCGACTCATCGTGGCACCGACTAAATCCGTGCTTGCCCCGTTAAACAGGCCACTGCCGTTGCTTATTCCGTGTAAGTAGCTCAGGGCCACGCTGCCTTGACGGAACGCGTATTTCAGTGACGCGCTTCCTGATCCCGACACCCTCCGCGTCAAACCGTTTATGGGCACGCGAAACGTGGTGACCTCAGGTCCGCCCGCCAGGTTTAGCGCCAGCCTTCCTGTAATTCTTCTTCCAAACAAAAGCTGGGCTACATGGTCGCCCAAAGCTTGTGCTACACCGGGATAATGATATGCGCTGAAACGGTAGCCTAATCCGATGTCGTCTTTCCGGGTGATGGCGTAATTGTACCCGGCATTTAGAATCTCAGTATCATTGTTTATGTTTTCGGAATTAGTGAACCGCAATAACCCGTGTACCGCCGCGAACGTCATTGACCCTCGTCGGCTCACGTCGTAAGTCACTTGCGCAGCGGAGGAATTGCTGTAGCGGGGGCCAGTTGCGGTGAAGATTGTTTGACCTGGAACGAAGTAGCCCAGGCAAAGGCACGGCCAGAGTTCCAGTGATTCCGGCATAGGCCAGTCCGCTAGTGCCCCCGAACCCAAACTCGCTCTGGGGCAAGTATGAGAATTGGTCAACCAAGAGCGCGTGCCATCTCCGCTCATCGATCGCATAGACTGCCGCGAATTGATGATAGTGCCCGTTTCCCTGGAGCTTGTCCGTGGAAGAAAAGCCGCCACCCGAATAATTGACTGAAAGTGAGGTGTGGCTCCACGCTTCAACGGCGCTCAGGTCGCCGCTCACAAAACTCGTTGTATCCCATCCCATGCTTGGTGCGCGATTTAGTGAATTGGAACGGACGGCGTTACTGTACCGGATCCCTGGTACCGAATAACTGTGCCGCATCTTTGCAGTGCCTATTGTTGGGTTCTGAATCCCGGTCACAGGCCCCATATCCGGTTGCAGTGTCTGACTGCCCTGATCTAGGCCTTGCTCATCATCGCTGAGATCGGGAAGGGGCATCAGCACGCGCGCCGCCGGCTTCGGCCTTTCTCCGCTCTCTTGCTGGGCCGAGAGCGGTAACGTGCAAAGACCAACGACCGTTCCCCAGATAAATCCACGCACCAGTCTTCGGTAGTCCTTCATAGCTTTTCCTTACGGCACCACAATCACGTCCCCGGATTGCAGCTCAATGTTCTGCTCAGGATTCTTCCCGCTGATTGCATCTTTGTAGTTGAATGGCAATTTAATTTGCTTGCCATTCTCCGTCCTCAGGATGTAGATGTTCTTCACCCGGCCAAATTGCGTGAACCCCCCGCTGTTAGAGAGTGCCTGTAGCACGGTCAGGTGTGGAAGGAGCGCATACGCGCCAGCTCTAGTGACCTCTCCGTTCACGTAAACCCGCTGGCTGTTGATTTCCGTCACGCTCACGGTCACCTGCGGGTTGTTCATATACTTCTTTAATCCTTCGGTGAGCATTCCCGCCAGCTCCATGGGTGTAAGCCCTGCTGCCTGCACATCGTTCAGCAGGGGCAGAGTGATCTTTCCATCGGGGCGCACGGGGACCGTCCGCGTCAATTGATCTTCCTTCCAGACGTCAACTCTCACTACATCTTGTGGCCCAATTTTATAGGCTGCGTTTTCCGCGGCGGCCTGCGCAGCACTTGAGCCTGCCTGGCTTTGCGACTCCTTGGCCTCTTCTCTTGCCTCCCTCTTTTTCCCCTGCGCAGAAGCGTTCTGACTACTTGTGGGAGTGCCACTTACGAACGAGAAGGCTGCCAGAATCATAAGAATCGTACTTTTCATTTCAGTTCCTTCGCCCCGACTTCCTACTGCTTCCCTTCCAGACCTGTTTGCTTGATCTTGTAGAGCAGAGATTTGTAGCTGATCTGGAGTTGCTGAGCCGCCCGCTTCCGGTTCCAATGCGTTCGCTCGAGCGCTTTGGAGATCAAATCACGCTCGGTTTGCCGCGAAGCCGCGCGCGCCGCCATTTTCAACGATAAACTCCGCGATTCCTCCGCGTGGGTTGGTTCTGGCTTTGGCATTTCCTGAAGTTCCTGAATAGCTTTCCCGGCATCACCAAGCACCACAATTTTTCTTGCGAGGTTTTCCAGTTCCCGCACGTTCCCTGGCCAGGCATGCCCCACGAGCATTTCCCTTTCCTTGTTGCTCAGTACAGGAAGGTTGCGCACCAACTCAGCCTTATATTTTGTGAGGAAATGCTCCATCAGCGGGAGGATGTCTTCCCTTCTGTCCCTCAAGGGAGGCAAGCGTAAGCAAACACCATTGATCCTGAAATACAACTCACTGCGAAATCTCCCCGCTTCCATCTCCTTCTCGAGGTTCCGGGACGTGGAAGCGATTAAGCGTGCGCTGTTGCGCACGTTCTCGTCACTCTCCCCGTCAGGCAGAAGTGAGAGTAGAACCTTCTGACACGCAAGATCCAGCTCATCGATCCCGTCCAGAAATAGAGTGCGTACGACATCCTCGGGCCTCTCATCACTGCCTCTCAAATCGGACCTCAATTGTGCGAGAAATTCTTCCGCCTCCAGCGTCCGGCAACTCAACTTCTTAAGCGGTGTGTGACAATGTTTGGAGAGCCGGTGAATGAGGCGGCCGTAAACTTCTTTGCCGGTCCCACTCTCCCCCATCAACAGCACGGGGATGTTCGTGCGAGCAACTTCCCGGACTATTGCATTCAAGCCTCGAATCGAAGGGGAACAGCCTGCAACAAAGGCACTTTTCGCTGATTGGTGCGCGTGACTCAAGGATGTGCTCACAAATGCTCCGAACTTGAGCAAAAGCAAATCCCATTCCAAGTGGAGCGCTGGGCTATAAGGCGAACTAGACTGATTAAAGCCTTTTCTTTCCTCAAGTTACACAAGGGTTTGGTAATAGGTCTCGGCTCGATGAATGTAGCCAAAAGTCCTGATTTTGTTCCAAGAAGTGGCAAACTCTTTTCCTTTCTCCGTCTCCGGAAAGGCCGCACCAAGGGCACCCTGTTTCCCATTTCTCTTCCTTCTCTTGATGGTTCCAATCCCGGCTTTCCTTCTGGACCGTATCATTCATCTTCTTCAGCAGGGCTCCGCGTGGGTTACGAGAGCCATCTGCGATCTTTTCGGTGTCCCTGCATCAACCCTCCATCGCGAAGTTGCGCCAGGGTTTAGTGTTTCAGCGCGCAAAGTCGATATTGCAGTGCGGCGGCATCCGTTCCAGCGTGACGCCGTTCTTCTTGGCGCTGCTAGTCGCTCATTTTCGGTTGTAGTAAAGGTCACCGTAGGAATCGCATTTCTCGACTTGATTGAGCACGACGCCGAGCAAATTCTTGTTCCGAAATTCCTCTGCTGCTTTCCCTGCGTCATCAGCATCCGTTGAGCCGGCCCGAAGTACAAACAGTACGCCATCTGCCAGGTCTGCAAGAACGCTTGCATCGTGAACCGGTAGGGCGGGGGGCGAGTCAATTATTATCCAATCGAAAATAAGTGTGAGATAGTCGAGCAGGTGTTTCATCTTATCGCTAAGTAGCAAGTCGCTGCTGGATACGGGCGTCCCGGCAGGGATCAAAAAAAGATTCTCTTGCACGCCTTGTTGGATTACCGCACATTCGTCGGCATCGCCTCGCAAATAGTCCGTAAGCCCTGGACTGCGTGGCGCTCCCAGCGTTGCGTGCAATTGCGGTACATGCAAGTCCGCGTCTAGAAGCAGGACACGCCGCTCCGGTTGGCGGATAATTGATTGCGCAAGATTTGCTGCCACAAAAGTTTTTCCCTCCCCCGCAACGCTGCTCGTCAAGAGAAGCCGCCGCAGAGTGCGAGTACCGGCAATCTGGCACAAACGAGAGCGAAGCGTTCGGAACCCCTCCGCTCCGACACGCCCAGTAGTTCGGTCTCCAAATAACGCACTGCTTGGACAGAGTCTCCACTGAGGGTGGGCACAACGTCTAACCAGTTCCTCGTAACACGACGGAGCGACGTGAGTGCTGTCAGCTGTGATGGGTGAACGTGCCGGGGAAGGCGCCAGGTCAGTTTCTCTTGGGATAGAGCGCTGTATTTCGCCTGCAACCTCTACAACGCAAGACTCCAACCCAGCGGCAGTTTGCGTGGCTCTCTCTTGCGCAGCTTTCTTCAAGGCTTCGTGAATTCGACTCATCGGTCCCTAAGGTACCTTTCTCCGACTTAGTTCCTTGCAGCGACCAAAAGCTTTAAACTTTCTCCATCTCCATGGCTTTCAAACGGCAGGTCAAGAACCGGCAAACTCGTTAGGACCGGGAGTTTCAGATAGGTTTCTACGTCCCTCTCGGTGTGGAGAGTCTTGTCCATCAACATCAGGAGATACAGCACAAACAAACCCAAGGCCGTCCCTCCACCCAAGCCTCCTCCAGCGAAATTCAGTATCTTGGGGAATGAAGGGTTCGTCGGAAGGCTCGGTGGATCCAGGACGCGAAACTGCTCACCTTCCTGCTGGTGAACTAGGTCTCTTGCCATTGCGGAATTATCCCGCTTCCTTAACAGGTCGTTATAGAAGTCCAGTGCGCTTTGGTAGTTCCGCGTCAATTCCTTCAATTGCTGTTCCACCATGGGGCTGGCCTCTATGTGGCTCTCGACAACCCTAATCTGATCCTGAATCTTCGTCTGCCGCTTCAGCAGCTCCGTATAGTTAAGCTCCGCTTCCTGTATCTTTGCTCGGAGTTGCTGCATCTCGGGTGGCTCAATCATTTTCCGAGATTTCGCGCGCGCATCATTGAGATTTGAAGATCCCTCAATCTTTTTCTTGAGCTCCGAAATCTCATTCTTCATTTTGACCACATCGGGGTGCTCTGCTGTGTACCGCGACTCGAGAACTGCTAACTGCTCTTGTCGAGTCCGCAGTTGCTCCTCCAGAGTTTCGGGGTTGGCGTCAGTTTCCGATTTTTTCCGATTGGCTTGCTGCTGACTTAGCAGACTCTCATTGAACGTTTTATCCTGCTGTGCTCGAGATAGCGCCTGGGTGTTTGCATCCAATTGGGAGTTGAGCGTGGTCAAGAGAGTAAGGTTGCCTTGGCCCTCCTCTGGCAACATTCCAATATATTGCCTTTTGAATTGGGCCAGCTTCGCATCCTGCTCATCCAGTTTAGCCTTGGCTTCATCCAGTTGCCTGCTGATGAATAAAGTCGTGCGGCTGGCCTGTTGTTCTAAAGCTCGCGAATTCTGTTCCAAGAACATGGAGGTGATTTCCGTGCAAATCTGCTGCGCGAGTTGGGCATTGTTGAATGTCACGTTCACTTCAAAACCAGGCAGGCTTCGGTCCTGAGTCCCAGGCATGGCTTCGAGGGGAGAAACCACGACTGCCTTTCGCAGGCGCTCTACCAAATCCTCCATATGCACTTTGGGTCGTTCATCGACGTAAAGATTGAATTTTTCTATGATGGGCTCGAGTCGACTCCGGCTCAAAATCTCCCCTTTCATCGAGGACAGGCGCTGGCTCAGATCTTCGGTCACCACAGGTTTCACATAATCAGCCGGAACCGCAGGCCGCGAAACCAACACGAGTGTTCGGGAGGTGTATTGCTTTGGAATCTGAGTGGCAACCAACAGGCACATTGCTGCGAAGCCCAGGGCACAAGCCGGGAGCATCCACCAATGCTTGCGGAGCACCCTCTTGACGTCTGCAGTGGTGAACTCTCCATTGCGAACCATGCTTGTCACTCCCAAACTACAGTCAGACAGCGTCACGGGAGCGAAATTGCACGCGAATAGCCACGATCTCGCCCTTCGCCACATTGGCAAGGTGATTAAAGGCATCTATTTCAATAGACTGCGATAATTTTGGCCCCGCAGGACAAATCTAGGGCACAGAATCCCGCAACCCATCAGGTAAAGTGGAACTTTTGTATCCAGAATATCCCAAGATTTGTCCATCAGGCCTGGTAGCATGGATCAGCTGACGAGAGGCATTTTTGACCAACCGACAAATCTCTTTGGAAATCTTAAGCTATGTTGATTCCAAGGCGGCTCAGGTCCACTACAAGATCGCCCAGTGCCACCTCAGGATGGCAAAACTGGGCTTCTGCTTATCGGGAACCTACGCAGGCTTGAATTGCGCCAAACTGGGGCGCACAGCGTCCTCAGTCTGCTCTCGCCGGCGCATATATGGCTCAAGGGCAAGACGGCAAGCCGAGGAAGTCTTGCAGGAAGCTAAGGCGCAACTCAACTGCGACCCGGCAGGCTGCTGAATGCTGGGAGACTACTAGCTCAATCAAGGCGACACGACCAAAGCGCCAACCGCGGAAAAAGCTTCCCGCGCTCTGAGCGAACTTTCCGGCAGTTGAAGCCCGACACGAAGCCGCTACGGAATGACGGCAGTGACTTGGTTTGAGTAGCCGCTTTCGAGGCCAGTGGAATCCACCGCGGTGGTCACGTAATAGTAGGTGGTGCCATTCACCACGTTTGCGTCGGTGTAGGTGACCGTTGGTGCGGACACGGAACCAATTCTTACGTACCCGGACCCACTCACCGTGCTTCGATACACATTGTAACCGGTCACCGTTGTGGTCGTGCTGGCGATCCACGACAAAGCTACCGTGTGCGTCTGCGTGACGGCAGCCGTGAAATTCACACCGGCCACATTCACGCTGTTTACGGTAACGGACTGATTGGCGGGGCTAAAGGTGTACCCAGTGTTGCTTGGAGTCACCGTGTAAGTCCCGTTCGCCAACGATCCGAAACTATAATTCCCGGAACTGTCGGTGGTGGTTGTAGCAGCCGCCGCCCCGCTCAGCATGACGGTGGCGCCACTCCCGCCGACCGTAGGCCTAATCGTTCCGGAGATGCTGTAGGAATTGGTTTGCGCCGTGGCCGTGAAATTGATTGCCGTAAGATTGGCGCCGTTCAACGTCGCGTTCTGGCTGGTTGGACTGAAGGTGTAACCCGTATGGTTGGGAGTAACCGCATACGTGCCGTTTGCCAAGCCCGTGAAAGTATAAGCGCCGGAACTGTTGGCCGTGGTCGTGAGCGATCCCGCTCCACTTAAGGTAACGGTAGCGCCACTCCCTCCAGCGGCGGGAGTAATCGTCCCGGAGATGCTGTACGTTGTTGGCGGGGGTGGATTGGTTTGATTCTGCCCAGTTACGAAGCGTGCGCAGCCGGAAGAGTAAGTGGAGGCGGTCAGAATCGTGGCCGCAAGAAGTGCCCGCGCCGCTCGGGAACCGCGCCCTGCGGAGCACCAAAGATAACCCCAGCAATCTTTCGAGTGATCAGGTCTCATCGGCCTGGGCGCGTTATCTGTGCCTGGACGCAAGAGTACGTTTATCTCCACTAGAGAGAAACTGCTTGGGAGTCCAGATTCGGTACAGGGATTTACCCTGCCCTATCGGACTTAACCGCGCGAAGACCTTCGGCTCACCCCCAAGCCTATCAGGTCGTCGAAAATCACGGGAGCTACCGGTCCCGAATTTGTCGTGTTAGCGCTACTCATAAAACCGGCGCAGCCATTCAGCGTCATGACCGAAACGACTGCGAGCACAGCCAAGAGCGCGCAGTGACACCGGGAGTTCTGAAGTCTGTCAAACCGCTTCCACAGAGGTGTCTGCGCTAAAACTTTCGCGGGATTTGCTGCCAAGAAGTCACCCCGGGCATATCCAGGGCGCATCCACACACAGATAGCGCTGTCGATCTCTGAGTTCTCTTCGCTCGCATTTTTTTCCTCTGAGCTGGGGCCTGCAAGCAGTCAGAAGCGGGGGTAGGGGGCCGCTGAGGTCGCTGATCGATAACGCCCTAATTTCACGCTGATGATAGAGAGGCTCGAAGGAGAGGTCCGGCGAGAAGACTTTCGTCAGTTTCCCGCTGAAGACGTGTGTCCAGCCCCACCTTCATCCACGGGGGGAGCCAAACGAGTTTTTGCCCTTGGTCATCAGGCCGGCATCGCGAATCTTGTAGATGAGCAGCCTGTAGCTGATTTTCAATTCCTGGGCTGCTTTCCTGCGGTTCCAGCGGTTAGCGCGCAGTGCCGCAAGGATGATGTTCTTTTCGCTGGCTCGAATTGCCTCCTTGCAAAGACGCTTCAAAGGAACGACGCCGTTCGCAGGAACATGTGGCAAAGCGGGAGTCACGGGCAGCGACGAATCCTCCAGGATCGTTGCTTCGGGACCAATGAGGACGTGGCGCGCGATGCCGTTCGAGAGCTCGCGGATATTCCCCGGCCAGTCCATGCATTGCATGTAATGCAGCGTCTCCATGGTGAGCGGTTCCGCCTGCGCCTTGAATTGCTCTTGACAGCGTGCCAGAAAATATTCCGCCATAGCGGGAATGTCTTCCCGGCGGTCGCGCAGCGTCGGCAGCTTCAGGCGCACCACGTTGATTCGATAATACAAATCCGCGCGGAACTTTCCCTCTGCAATTTCCTCTTCCAGATCTTTGTCCGTGGCGCACATTAGCCGCGTGTCAACGGAACGTTCCAGTTCATCGCCAATTCGGGAAAAGCGGCCATCCTGAAGAAATTGCAGAAGTTTGCTTTGTGAAGCCAAGTCGAGATCAGCAATTCCATCCAGAAACAGCGTGCCATTGTGCGCAAGCTCCACTCTTCCCGGCTTTGTGGAATGCGCACCGGTAAAGGCTCCCTTTTCGAAGCCGAAGAGTTCGCTCTCCAGCAGCGTTCCGGGAATCGCCGCGCAATTGATTTTCACAAACTGCCCGTTCGCCACGGGGGAATGAGCGTGTATCCAGCGTGCGAGAACTTCTTTGCCGCTTCCCTTTGGCCCGCACAGCAATACCGGAATGTTGGTCCTCGCGATTTTTGTGGCGCGCTTGCGGACCTCTTTCATCGCTCCCGAGCGGCCAAACAAGATCTCGTCCGGTGGCAGGGCGTTCGCCAGTTCCGGGGCAGTAGGCTTCTTTTTTCTCTCGGCGGACACGTTCATATGATGCCCTAGCTGGTGAGGGCAAAGCACATCACAGGCCATCAGAGGTTTGCGACCTGCAGCGCTGCCACAACCATATCACCGAAACAACCATAGAAGTTTCAATAACTTACAGAACCATCGAAAGAGGGAGTTGTAGTACCCCAGCGCGAAAAAGCTCTCTTTTCATAGCTTCCAAACAGTAAAAACTTCTCCCACCTTTGCACACTTTTTTCTCTCTCAGGCGGAAGAGGCAAGGGTGCGCCTGGTGCGCCTGTTTACCTCGGCGGAAAAATAAAGGCCTCTAGCAGGTCTGCCCTCGCCTTTTCGTCGGAGGCTACCACGCGCAAAATGTCTTTCACGGAGAGCATGCCGCGGAATTCTCCTCCTTCGTTCAGCACGATGAGGTGGAAGATCCCGTTTTGCTCCATCAGCAGCAGGCATTCATCGAGGGTCTTTTCTGCCGTGACGGTAACTAGTTCCCGCGTCATGATGTCCGAGGCTTTCATCCAGGCGGGGCACTTGTTCTCTGCGGCCACCTTATCGGAAATATCGCTCTGCGAAATTACGCCGGTGAGCCTGCCGTTTGCGTCCAGAACACCAACCGTCCGCACCTCTTTGGCACGAAGATACTGTGCCACTTGGTGGACGCTGGTTTCTTCCCCCACGGTAAAGACTTCCCTGCGGGACCCAATCAAATCGCCAACCTTCATGGGAGCCCTCCCCAAACGAATCTTGGCCGCATACTAGGCCTATTCCGTCCTAGAGGCAAGGCGTGTTCCAAATCAAAATGGGTTCTGAACAGGCTTTTTGGAAGACAGGCAGGATTTACTCAGGGACTTACCTGAGGGACCAGTGCAGCTTAAAAAGGCCTTCAAAAGGCTTGGGCGCATCTTGCACTCATGCTTGCGCTTCCCCGCGGACAATATCGTATCTCTCGATCACCGCGGCCACACCCATGCGCGTATTGCCGTCTTCGATTCTCGGCTCAACGCGGAGAACCTTGCCCAAAGCATGCACCAGCACTTCGGCGCCGCTAGTCATCTCCTTCGGTAGCGTCAGGACCAGGTCCAATTGGGAGCCAGCTTGCGGATCTTGATCCATCACGAAGTAAACCCCTCGTGTGGAAATATCGCGCGTACTACCTTTTTCGGAATTCGCGTCCTTCCCCGCAGGAACACGAATCAGCACCGGCAAAGATAAATCGTATCGTCGACTCGTACGACGTTCGGTGATTCCCCCCATCTTCCCTTCACGCCGCGGACAGCTCGCGCCTGCCGCGTCCCTTCTTTAGATTACATCAGCAGTTACCCCAAGCAACGCCCCGCATTTATTTATTATATCTTTATTCCTTCATTAGACGGAACGCCGCTAGCCCTCCAACAAACATTTCTAGCCGTTTCTCGTCCCTACAGGTGCGGTTTCCTCAGTCCCAGTCCCAGCGGATGCTGTCGATTTCCTCGTCCGCGGCGAATCCAGGTTAAACTGCCGCATTTTATAAAGCAGCGCCTTGTAACTGATGCCCAGCATTTTAGCCGCGTCTTTCCGGCACCACCGCGTCTTTTCCAGCGCGTCGGCGATCGCTTCCATTTCCGCTTCGTCTTTTAAGCCGCGCACCAGAGCTTTAAGCCCTTGGTCTTTTGGCAGTGCCGGCTCCTCGCGCGGCGAAGTCCGCTGCCGCGTTGCAGACATCTCCACCAATTCGCGCAAGCTGCCTTCGTCATCTTCGAGAATCACGTAACGCTTGATGAAATTCTCCAGCTCGCGCAAATTTCCCGGCCACGGATAGTTCACGGCTGCATCCAGCAAATGTTTGGACGGAGGCTGTCCCGGCTTGCCGTATTTTTCGCTGTATTTCTGAAGGAAATGTTGAAACAGCAGGGGAATTTCCGTCGTGCGTTCCCGCAGCGGCGGCACGTTGATGGACAATACGTTCAGCCGGTAGTACAAATCCTCGCGGAAACGCCCGGATTTCATGGCTTCATGTACTTCCACATTCGTGGCCGCCAGCACGCGCACATCCGTCTCTACCATGTGCCGCCCGCCCAATCGCGAATACTGGTGATCTTGCAGGACGTGGAGCAATTTGGCCTGCAAATGCGTGCTCATTTCCGCGATTTCGTCCAGGAAAATCGTGCCTTTGTTGGCCAGTTCAAATTTTCCGGGCTTGCTCCGTACCGCCCCGGTAAAGGCGCCTTGCTCGAACCCGAACAGTTCCGATTCCAGCAATTCTCCCGGCAGCGCCGCGCAGTTCACTTTTACAAACGGCTGGTTGCGCCGTTTCGAGCGCAGATGGATCATCCGCGCCACAACTTCTTTGCCTACGCCGCTTTCGCCACAGATGAACACCGGCACGTCCACCGGCGCAATTTGCAGAATCTGTTGCCGGATCCGCACCATCTGCGGGCTGGCGGCCAGGAAGCTCAAATCCTCCGTAACCTGATCGCAATAATCCCGCAGTGCCTGGTTTTCCGTAGCCAATTGTTTCTTCTGGCGCGACTTCAGCATCGCCGCATCCAGCTCGGTTTTCTCAAAAGGCTTCGTCAAATAGTCGTGCGCGCCGATGCGAATGGCCTCCACCACCGTCCCCACTTCATTCGAACACGACAGCATGATCACATTCAGGCTGCGGTCGATCTCCATCAGCTCTTTCAACGTGTCAATCCCGTTCATCTCCGGCATGAGCACGTCCAGAATGATAAAGTCCGGCCGTTGGCCCTTCTTCACTTGGTTTAGCGCTTCCTTGCCCGAGCTGACGGTTGCCACCTCGAACCCGTCGACTTCCAACAGGGTCTGCAGGTACTTTCGAATGCTCGGTTCGTCATCCACCACCAGTATTTTTTCTTTTTCGGCCATTGACAGTTCCCTTTCTTGCACGAAATGTTCTCGGCGTTAGCCTTGATCCATCGGCAGCAAAAACGTGAATCGGCTTCCTCCCTGGGGATCGCTTTCCACCCAGATCTTGCCGCGGTGCGCCTGGATGAGCCGCTTTGCAATCGCCAGCCCCAATCCCATCCCCGAAGTGTTCCGGTCCACTCGCACAAAGTCTTCAAAGATTTCCTGATGATGTTCCGCAGGAATGCCCACGCCGGAATCCTTTACGCTCACCTCTGCGCTGTTCGGCCGTGGCAAACGAAATCGTCGCCGCTCTTCGATAGGCATCATCGTAGCGACACGGCGCTCCCAAAAATGCGGCGCCGCGCGAAGCGACACCATGCCGCCCTTGGGCGTGTGCTTCAGCGCGTTGTCGAGAAGATTCGCGGCCACCTGCTGAACCTTTTGGTAGTCGAATCGGAAGGTCGGTATCGAAGGGTCGATGTTCGCTTCCAGCCGCACTCCCTTGCGCTGAAAAGCTTCGCCCCACCGCTTGGAAAGTTCATCCAGACAATCTCGTAAATCGTTTTCGCGCAGTTGCAAAACCAGTTTGCCGCTCTCGAGCGCCGAGTAATTCAAGAACATGGAAACCAGCCGCACCAATCTTTCGCAGCTATCTTTGGATTCTTCCAGGATGTCTCGCTGCTTGTCGGTCAATCGGCCGAGGGAACCCGCGAGCAACAAGTCGTAATACCCTTTGATGACCGCCAGCGGCGTCTTCAACTCATGAGCCGCGGACGCTAAAAACACGGTTTTCTGGCGATTCACCTCTTGCAGTTTCAGATAGGCAGCAAGCAAATTCCTGTAAGTGATTTCACGTTCCTGCAGCAGCTCTTGCACCGTAGGCTGAGTTCCGGGATCGGCGCTGGCGTGCCCATCTGTCCGGTTTTCCATTTCCACTACCAGCCAGTCGCATTCTGGTATCCACTGAATGCGCGCGGCAATTTTCTTTTCCGCCGCCCCCATTTGCACGCTTACTTCGTGCTCGCCATTTTCCACTTGGCGGAAAATGCCAGCCGCATCCAGCTTCAATAGATCGCTGAAGAGATTGGGGTCGTCCGTCTCTTTGAACCCTTGAAATTCCAGACAACGACGGGCTCGCGTGTTTACCAACAGCAAACTTCCGCCGCGGTCCGCGACCATCAGCGGTTTGTCGAGCGTGTCTAAAAGTCGGCTGACCGCTTGTAGGGGAAGAGAGCGGCAACTGCGATCTTCTGCCACGGGCGGCATGGCTATCCTGCCGGTCATGTACTAGTTCTTTCCCTTATCGGTGGTAAATATTTTCCCGTCTTGGACTGTCATCCTTACAGAGTGTCCCCCCTCCCGTCAATGGTAAAAGCGTTTAAAAGCGTTCCATTTGCACATTTGCGGAAATCCAGTGGATTTCTTTTTCCCCGGTTGCCTGCGGCCAGACGGCGCCTGGCTCGGTCCTTGCCAAGCTCTTCTTATGAAAGGGGTTATATTTTGCCTGGATGATCTCGTCTGGCACCCAAGATGCTCCTATCCCGTACTATATCCTTAGTACGATCCGAGGGCTCCGTGCTGAATCAGACGGTTGACGAGAAGAAGAGCTCGGCGGTTTGCTCGACGAGACGCTCACCCCGTATCCGTCTGCAGATCCCCGTCTTTGTTCGTGGCAGAGATGCTTCCGGCTCCGAGTTCATCCAACTTACCAAAACCCTTAATATCAGCGCCGTGGGGGCCTGCATAGCCTGCGAGCACATCCTGAGGCCCAGTCAGACAATTCAGCTCACCATCCCGGCGCCGTCTCCAGCCACTGCCGGACTTGTTCCCAGCGAAACGCCCCCAATCATTGCTCGGGTCCTGCGCCAGAACCTGCTAGGCGATACCCGTCTCTTCGGTGTTGAATTCGTTCACCCCCTCGAATAACTTCCTCGATCGCTTCACCAGGCCTTCCAATTGGGGACTTTTGTTACATCTTCTGGCGCAGGCCTTACCTGCGCCACTTTCTTCCTCTCTTGCTCGCTTTTGCCTCGTTTTTCGGCTCGTTTTGTACTAGCATGCCGCGCGCCCTTGGACGTTTCAGGGTACCAAGTCATCAGGGACCAGTACGAATGGTCTCTTGGTTGCTCCTGAGAGCTATAGAACAATTTAAGATGCTTCCCCAAACCCCGCGGGGTAGGCAGAGGTTACGTCTATTCCGGATATGCCCAGCCCGGGCGCCCTTGCGCCCCCGCGCCTGCCGGTCGAGGACATGTACCTCGAGTTGCTTGCGGATACGCTCGAGAGTCTTGACCTGCCCGCACGCGGACAATTTCTCCAGCGCTTCCTCCGCGCCATCGCTCACGTGGAGTTGCAGGAAGCGGAGTGTGTGCGCGTTTGGGATGAGACGATCGCGCGACGCCGCGCGCTGACCGATCCCGCCGGCCGGCAGATCGCTCTGAAAGCTGCACTCCTGGATGTGCTCGCGACTTCCGGTGTCCTCCGCGTGCCCATCATGATGGAGTACGAGGATCTCAAAAAAATCGAATTGAATGCCGTCACCGATCCGTTGACCGGCCTCTACAACCGCAGGCTCTTCGGAGAATCCTTCGAGAAAGAATTGAATCGCGCGCGCCGCTACACCCAGCCGCTTAGCCTGGTCATTCTAGATCTTCACCGCTTCAAGGAAGTAAACGACAAACACGGCCACCCGCGGGGCGATGAAGTCTTACGCGCCACCGCCGCCACGCTCAAGAAGGCGCTGCGCACTTCCGACTCGGCTTTCCGCATCGGGGGCGACGAGTTCGCCCTGCTCTTGCCGCAGACCGACTCGCAGCAGGCTCTTGCGCTCAGCCGCCGCGTGGAAGCGGTTTTTGCGGAGATGCTCCAGCCGCTTCAACTGGAAGTTGCCGTCAGCATGGATCATGGCATTGCCATTTTTCCACAAGACGCCGAACAATCCGATCAGTTGATTCGCATCGCGGATGAGCGCCTCTACCGTCAAAAGCACGAGAACCACAGAAAAACGGTCAACGGTGCCAGCCGCGTTGGAACGGCGCCCCCTGCCGAAGCACTCTCGGCTGCACCTGCAGAAGCTCCCGGGCCGCTTCCGCCGCCGATTTCCATCGAAACGAAGCGCGCTCCGGAGAAACTCGAGAACAATCGTGAGACGCATGCGGCCCCCGCCCCCGCCGAGCTGATTCCCGCGCCCCCGCGCATGTTTGCGGCCCAGCGCAAAGCCGAACGTGTCTCCATGGCCGGCACCAACGCCTATGCCGTTCTCGGCGAGCAAGGAGCGAAGCGTGCCCGTGTTCTCGACCTGGGTTTCGGCGGCGTCGCCATCGAGTTCGATTCCCAGGAAGATCTTCCGGAGAACTTGTTCGCGGTCCTGCACGTCCCCATTCTTCCTCCCGTGCGCGTCAACCTGAAACGCGTGTGGAAGCAGCAGACCGCCCAGGGCGGCACGCGCGTCGGCTGCTCGTTCGTATCCTGATTTTTCCCCCGAATCTCTTCGCCTGCCGTATCGAACCACCTGCTACAATTCCGGCCGTAACTTCTTTCAGAGAGGACTCGTCATGCTCGAACCGAGAGCCAGCCGACCCTACTGGCCTGATGCCCTCGCAAAACCGTCGGATGACATTTCCAGCCTGAAACCCTGGTCTTGGGCCGTCGAGCGCCTCGAGCAATCCCATAACTATTGGATTGCCACTTCCCGGCCTGACCGCCGTCCGCACCTCATGCTGGTTTGGGGCGTCTGGTGGCAGGACGCTTTCTGGTTCAGCACCGGTCCGCGCACGCGCAAGGCCAGAAACATCGCCGCCTGTCCCCACGTCGTCATAGGAACGGATAAGGCCGACGAAGCCGTAATCCTGGAAGGCACGGCGGAAGAGATCACCGATCGCACCGTCTGGAAGGAACTCGCAAAGGTCTACAATCAAAAATACGGCGGCGACGTCGAGCCTCTTCTGATGGCTTCCGATGGTTGCGTTTTTCGCGTCCAGCCCCAAGTCGCCTTTGCGCAAGACGAACACGCCGAGAACTTCGCCGACGCTGTCACCCGCTGGCACTTCCAAGGGGAATAGCGTTTAAGAAATCCTATCCAGTCTTGGCAGTGGGTCAATTGAGGATTACTCCATCGCACCAGTTCTGGACTCGTCGCACGATCAGGCAGAAGGGAACGGACACGGAATCTCTCCTAATCATCACCGGTAGCATGAGCGCAGGCAAGACAAGTGTCCTTGCCGAAGCCTCGGACATTCTTACCATACGCCACATCCCGCACGCGGCGGTCGATTTCTAGCTAACCGCTTACTCCCATTTTGTGAAATTCGACTTTTCACGTATGATTAAGAACTGCTCGCGACCTAGCGACGCGGCTGGTGACTGCCTGAGCGGTCACGCCTTCGATTGACCTGGCTTTGCCGGGTTTGCCGTGCAGACCGGACGCGACGAAAGGTAGCCCCATGAAACCCGGTATTCACCCCGACTATCACACCGTCACGGTGCACTGCGCCTGCGGCCACACGTTTCAGACGCGCTCGACCATCAAAGGCGACATGATGCGCGTCGAAATCTGCTCCAATTGCCACCCGTTTTTCACCGGCAAGCAGAAGCTCGTGGATACCGCCGGCCGCGTCGAACGCTTCACCAAGAAATACGCCGACGCCGCCACCAAAGCCGGCGCCGCCAAGAAGTAGCGCGACGCTCGAAATTCGAAGCTCGACTTTGGCCTTGAAGGCAAGTTTTGTATCTGGGGTCGAATTTCGAATTTCCTTTTTCAAAGTTCGACAATGCAAAATTAGGCCATACATATTCCTGGCGTTATCTTCTTCCTCCTTTCAACTCTTAACTTTCGACTTTCAGCTTCTTTCTCCCCCGCTCCCGTGTAAAATATTCCCCAAACGTGGCTACCCAATCGCGCATGTTTGACAGCTCGCGCCCCGGCGAGCTTGTCGAATCCGCCCCACCCCGCGTCGCTCTCCGCAACGCTTTCGCGCATCCTTTCGATTCCGCCATCGCCGCGGCGCGCACCTGCTACGCGCCGCGCCTCATCACTCCCGAAGAAATCACCGACAAGCAGCGCACGAACATCGGCGCCGCTACGTTCTATAGCGGCCATCATACCGTGTACCAGCACGCGCATTTCGAATTCGGCCTCGAAAACGTCAGCCGCCAATTTGTCTGGTCCTTTCTTCACGCCCACCCTTTTTACAATTCCGAGCAGCAGAGCCAGCGCTACGTCCGCCTCGACCGCGCTCAGGCCTACGTTCCGCAGGTCTCCCTCTTCTTCGACGAAAAAAGCAAAGAAATTTACGAATCCGCCATCGCCCGCGCCTGGAATTACTATCGCGAACTCTCTGCGCTTTTGATCGGCGACGCCCGCAACATCCTCAACGACATCTGGCACGTCAGCCCCATGTCTCATCCGAAGCGGCTCCAGAAAATTGAGCGCTCCGCTGAAAAGCGCGCCATCGAAATCGCCCGCTACGTTCTTCCCGTCGCCGCCTTCACCACCATGGTGCACACGCTTTCCGGCATCGTGCTGCACCGCCTATGGCGTATGTGTTCCGCGTCCGACACGCCGTCGGAAGCCCGCGCGGTCATCGGCGCCATGATCGAGGAAGTCAAGAAGATCGACCTGCAGTTTTTTGAACGTTTCGCAACGGAACCGCTCGAAGAATTGCCCGAATGGAAAACGGTCTCACAAAATCAAAATACCGGCGAGTCCTTCGCTCGCGAATTCGACGCCAAGCTCAACGGCAAAACTTCTCGCCTCGTCGACTACTCGCCCAATGCGCTGCGCGTCATCGCCGATTCCTATCGCGCCGTCGCCGGGCTCACTGCTTCGCAATGCTCCGACACCGAAGCCCTCGACCGCCTGCTCAATCCCGCGCGCAATCTCTATCGGCTCGAAATACTCAACGTCGGCGTGCATGCGCCGATGATGCGCGCGCTGCAGCACACCAACTACACGTTCGCAAAAAGAATCAGCCACACTGCTGACAGTCAAGATCAGCGCCACCGCATGGTTCCCGGCTCGCGGCCGCTGCTCACCCTTGCCGACACGCGCGAGCCCGACTACATCACGCCGATGCTCCTCGCCAACAATCCTCGCGCCAAAGATACTTACGAACGCGCCATGCAAGACGCCTGGTCCGCCAAAAATCAGCTTCTCGATCGCGGCGTCCCTCTCGAAATCGCTCTTTACGTTCTTCCCAACGCCAAATCCATCCGCCTCTACGAATCCGGCTCGCTCCTCCACCTGCTCCACAAATGGACCATGCGCACTTGCTTCAATGCGCAGGAAGAAATCTTTCAAGCTTCCATGGACGAAATCGCCCAGCTCCGCGAAGTCCATCCTGAACTCGCGCGCTACATCGGCCCGCCCTGCCATCTTCGCGCCGGCATCACCACGCCCATCTGCACCGAAGGCTCGCACTTCTGCGGCCTCAAAGTCTGGCTCGACTTCCCCAACACTCCCCGCCGCATCTGAAACCCCCTGGGCTTTCGCCTCGTCTCATATCGCAGTAGAAGGGCGCACTCCCACGCCTCATCCTGCTGATGTTTGAGTCTCTCGGAGCGTTTAGGTCTTTACCTAATTGTTCCAAAATGCAGCAAGTACTGTAGAAACGCGCAATTTGTGCGGGGTGGAAATCTCGGGAAACCCGTTCCCCTAACAAGGCGTCAAACCACAGGATGAAACGGGCCCTTCAACGCACGTTTTCTGTTCAAACAGGGGGACCGAGATTCCAGATTCTCTCGTTTCTTGGGACGAACGAACCGTGAATCTGGTTTCGCTCTCGCCGTCCTTCCGAAACCGCCTCACCATCCCACCCATCTAATGAATTAAGGAGTTCACCCATGCCGCCAGCTTTTCGATCTTTTCTGGCGCTCTTCACGTCGGCGCTGCTTCTGTCCACGCCTGCTTTCGCTTTCGACACGTCGCTCTCCGACCAAGCCGTCCGCGAAGCGTATTTCCTCGGCCAGCGCCGCGACGATTCCATGGCCGCCTTCTTGAACAAATACACAAAGCTTCTTCCGGCTCCCAAATCCGGCGCGCACATCAACTCCATCACCTTTCTCACGCCTTTCGCTCTTCTCGTCCAGTATTCCAGCCGCCAGCCCAATTACAGCGCGCAGCAAGCGGCCCTCAACCAAAGCGCAAGACGAAAACGTGGAAATCTCCATTGACCTTCTTCTCACGCCGTCCTATGGCCCTTTTATCACCAAGCCTACGGGTTCCCGTTCTGATTCCCCCATGGGCATTCAACCTCGCTCCCCCGAATTCTGGCGTGCGTTTAAATTCCGCATCTTTGATGGCAAGGAAGAGATCACCACGGATGACGTCACTGGTGAGCCTAATTACCTCAATTGTGGTGACGCGGGCTGCGATCTGACCGGCGCCACCGTTCACATCCGGTTCCCGGCGATCGCCTTCACCTCCGACACCGCAACAATAGAAGTCACTCCCCCTGAGGGCGATATCGTCTCGGTTGACTTTGACCTCGCCTCCCTTCGCTAAATAATTTTGCAGCTGTTCCCGCCGACACTCACCTTCTCTGTATTACGGTAGCCGAAACCGCGCTAACATTTATTTCCGTCTAATAGTTAGAGAGGCCCGCGCCATGACCCAGTCGCTGCGTTCTGCTTTCGCCGTACTCTTTGCGGCCTTACTTTTGGCATTGCCCGTCTTCCCTTTTCAATCTCCCCTCTCCGACGAAGCCATCCGCGACGCCTACTTCCTTGGCCAGCGCAACAACGAAAGCACGGCCGACTTTTTTGCTTCTTATCTCAAGACCCTGCCTCCCCCCAAATCCGGGCCGTATATCTCCGAGGTCGAGCTTTACACGCCTTATTCTGAGCTCGTCGAGTGGTCTCGCATCCACAGCGTGGGCTACAGTGCCCAGCAAGCCGCCAAGGACTATCACGCCACTTCCGATTCTATTTTCGTTCGCATTCGCATCGATTTCACTTCCACCTATGGCGCTTTGGGGCTTTATCGTTCTCGACGCCCCATCGAACCGCCCAAGGACAGCTCCGCAACGCCGCGCCCCGATTACTACCGCGATTTCCGCGCGCGGCTCTCGCAAAGTGGCCAATGGATCGAGCCGCTCCGTATTCAACTTGTGGCTACGGGCTGGCCGGCCACCGGGCACGTCCCTTTCTCCAACTTTCTCCCTGCAGCCTTTCTTTCTCCAGTGTCCTTTGGCAGCGGCTCCTACGGCCACGGCTCCTCCCGCGGATATGACTGGTGCTTCGTCGGTTGGGACGTCTGGTTGCAATATGACGCTAGCGACGTCGACTCTGCCGACGCCACCATCGAAGTATTCACCACTGACGGCCAGCATGTTGTTGTTCCCTTCGACCTCGCCCGCCTTCGCTAAACGCCAGTTGCCGCGTGAAACTTGAAAATAGAAAATGGAAATTGGCGCGTGGAAAGGCCCCGTCCCTACGTTTTGGTAAACCTTTGCAACCCGCTACGCGAGAATGTTCGGACTTCGCGCTGCTCAAATCCGGCCCGGACGCAGCAGCGTAAAAATCACCGAGGGTTACCTAGCCGACCACGTAACGAGCACCGATGGATGTCATAACTAGATCGGCCTCACGACGAGCCGAGTGGACTATCGGTGCTCGCCCTAACAGCGCTCGGACCGAAGGGAGGCTGGCTGCATTAAGCGCACCGACTGCGGCCTCCATATGATCCAGCGCCTGGTTGAAGCTTTCGAAAGGACTGTTGTGAAGCATTGATGGTCTCGATAGCGGTGGTGATATCGGCGTGTACTTGGTTCAGCTGCATTCTTTCTTTATGTCACGCTGCGAGTTTGCTGTTCTTGGTTAGAAGGAATACGTGCCGCAAAAGACGTATTAGACTTAGGACCTCATGACCAATCAGTGGAATGCGGCGGAGTATGACGCGAAGCACGCGTTCGTGTACGAGAAAGCCAGAGGCCTGGTGGAGCTGCTGGCGCCGAAGGCAGGAGAGCGAATCCTGGATTTGGGCTGCGGGACAGGAGCGTTGACGGCGGAAATTGCCGCAAGGGGCGCGGAAGTCCTGGGAGTGGACCGGTCGGACGAGATGATCGCGCAGGCAAGAAAGAAATATCCCGCGTTGCGGTTTGAAGTGCTGGATGCGCGGGAGCTTCGGCTTAAATTTGAAAATAGGAGCGAAGCGGATAAGCCAGGCGGCGTGGCCAAGTTGGCCGCGGGGGGATTTGACGCGATCTTCTCCAATGCGGTGTTGCACTGGATTCCCGAAGCGGACGAAGTGATCGCCGGAGTGGCGCGGACGCTGAAGCCCGGCGGAAGGTTCGTGGCCGAGTTTGGTGGGACGGGCAACATCCAAAAGCTGGTGGCGGGATTTGAGCGGGCGTTCTCGGCGCTGGGGATGCCGCAGCCGGACGGAGTGAGCCCGTGGTTTTACCCGAGCGTGGCGGAATATGCAGGACTGCTCGAGCGGCATGGGCTGGAAGTGCGAGAAGCGTCGCTCTTCGACCGGCCGACGGCGCTGGAAGAGGGCGAGCGCGGGCTGGAAAACTGGATTCGTGTGTTCCGGCAGACGTTTGTGGAAAAAATGGGCGAAGCGAAAGCGGAGCGATGGATTCGCGAAGTGGGGCGGCAGTGCCGGGGCGAGTTGTTTCGTGAGGGAAGCTGGGTGCTGGATTATCGGCGATTGCGCATTGCGGCGTGGAAGACGGGGAAGGAAAAATTCTAAGTTAAGTTGTAACTTTATAATTGGCAAGTAAGGAGGCGAGCCGGGTCAAAAGGTTTCGCTTTGGGACTTGGATCACCGAGAAGAGAGCGACGACGTGTAGGTGAAAGCGGCGATGCAGCAGTGACGTAAGGAAGTAAGGCGCAACGTGAAAAGGAAAGCCAATTGCGGAATCGGGTCCCCAGGGAATGCGGGACGCTCTTCGCCCTGGGATGGGCATCGTTGCTTGCGGGCCTGTCCTTCCATTCCGGATGGCGCTCAGGTCGCATAGGGCAAAGTTCGTGAAGCCCGAGCGAAAATTCGTGTATGCTCGCTGGGAACCGGGCTACCCTCCCGCCCGGTTGCAGAGGAAACCTGGGGTGAGCTTCCCTTGCTTTGAAGCACCACGCCCCGGAGCATAATGAGTGGATAGACCTAAGGTGGTAAGCCCAGCGCAACTCAAATCATGGAGGGAAAATGCGTAACTTGTTGATTGCAGGGGCATTTATACTCTGTGGGGCGGGCTCCGCTTGCGCCCAGACGGCACCGAAAACGGAATTTTTTGCAGGGTACGAGTATTTGCACCTCAACCCGGGAGGCCGGGGCTGCCATGGCTTTGACCTGAATCTGGCGTACAACGTGAAAGACTGGGTTGGCGGCGTGGGCGACTTTGGCTTCTGCAAAGAGACCGGCCTGCGGTCAGGCGTGAGCGGCCATGATTTTAATTACATGTTTGGTCCGCGGGTGATTTACCCAAACACCAGCAGACTTGTCCCGTACGGCCAGGTGCTGTTTGGTGGGCAGCACGAAGGCGTCGCCGGAGCATCCGCGAATACCTTGGCGATGACCCTGGGAGGCGGAGTCGACTACAGGTACAACGACCGGTTTTCAGTCCGAGTCATCCAGGCAGAGTACCTGTGGACACACTTCGGCGGAACGGGCTGGAACAACGCGCGGATCACCGCGGGGCTCGTTTACACGTGGTAAGCCTATAGCCCGGTAAGGGGGATCAGGGTTAGCCAAGGGACTGGTTAAGCTGGCCGCAGAAACAATAGACCAGAGGCGGCAGCGTACCCCAGGCCAGAGGAAAGCAAAGGGCCGGAGAAATTTCCCCTCGGCCCTTTTACTTCAAATCGAAATGGGGTTGCTTTCGATTTATCCATTAGCGACCTGGCTCGGAATCAAGTTCCAAAACCAAACCGCCAGGATTCCGTAATAAATGGCGACGACGCCCACGCTAATCGCGAAAGTGCTGGCCGTCTTGCCAAGGCCGGCGTATTTGCGCTTCCAGTGCCGCGCGCAGAAGATAATCATCAGAATGGAAAGCAGAGCGGAGACGGCAGCGATGAAGCTGACGTCGTTGGTTATGGTTTCCCCGCGGGTTAGGCGCAAAACTTGGCGGGTGGCACCACCGAGCAAGCCGGTGGCGAACACCATGCCCAGCCAAGCGATGGGGGCCAGCATGCCAATCATGTAAGCCCAGCGATCTTCCATGTAAAAGAGCAGGATGAGGATCGCCATGTAAATGATGGTTTGATAGAGATGAAGCAGGAAGAATTGCGGTTCGTAATGGGTCAGGACGGAAAAACAGACAACTTGCAGGGCCGCGATGGTAGCGATATCTCGATATGGTCTCATGGGCATCCCCTCAAGCGGAGTGAGCCGGGGCGCTGCCTGATGGCTGTTCCATTCGACAGGGCGGAGGACGAGTCCGGCACCCACAGCTCCCGAATGGGTAGGGGCAAGTGATGGGCCAGACGGTTCGAATGCTAAGCGTATGATTCGAAAGCGGATGTTTTGTGAGGCGCAGGCAGCCAAGGGAATGGCCTGTGCGAAAAGCCGCGTTACAAGGGGTTTATTCCTCAGGGGCAGGGGCAGTACGGGAAGCGGAGACTCGGTGCGATAGATTGAGGGTTGGAATGGATTGAGGAGCAAGCTGCTTCTGGCATAGACTCGGCGGATGGACGCAGAATGGTTGCGCAAGTTGTGCCTGTCGTTTCCGGGAACCACAGAACAGATCCAGTGGGGCTATGACCTGCTGTTCAAGGTGGGCGGGAAAATGTATGCGGTGACGCCGCTCGAACCCGCGCCGGCGTGTCTTTCATTCAAAGCGTCGCCGGAAAAATTTGTGGAGCTGACGGAGCGGCAAAACATTATTCCGGCGCCGTATCTGGCCCGCGCGCAGTGGGTGGCGTTGCAAACGCGAGACGCGCTGGGACGGGAGGAGTTGGCGGGGCTGCTGCGCGAATCGTATGAAATGATTCTGGCGAAACTGCCGAAGAAAATGCGCGAAGCGATTGCAAATCGAGCGAACGTGACGCGTGGCTCACGAATCGTGACGGCGCGAAAAAAGAAAGTTGTAGGTCGGAAGCAGTGATTCAATAAGAAGCGAGGTGTCTTATGCTTGGACGTAACATTTGGTTCGCGACGATATTCGGGATCGCGAGCTTGCTTGTGCTGCGGAAGGTAAATGCGGAGCCAGCAAGTCGTGGGCTGCTGGTGGTGGCGAATCAGAAGGAGCACACCGTGCTCGTGGTGGATCCGGACGAGCGGCGCGAGCTGGCGAAGGTGGTGGTCGGCGTGAATGGCCACGAAGTAATGGTCTCGAAAGACGGGCGATTTGCCTACGTGCCGATCTATGGAAATTCCGGCGTGGGCAGGCCGGGAACCGACGGAAGCACGATTGACGTGATTGACTTGCAGGAGAGTAAGCTTGCGGCAACGATTGATCTCGGGAAACCCCTGCGACCGCATCGCGCGGAATGGGGGCCGGACGGAATGCTGTATGTGACTGCGGAACTTGGAAATGCGGTGGACGTGATCGATCCAAGCACGCGAAAAATTGTTGCGGAGATTCCGACGGGCCAGAAAGAGTCGCACATGTTGGTGATTTCGCCGGACGGGCGGCGGGCGTATACGGCGAATGTGGGCGCGGGCAGCATAAGCGTGCTGGACGTGGCGAAACGCAGTCTGATTGCGACGATTCCGGTGGCAAAGATGGTGCAACGGATTTCGATTTCACCGGATGGCAAACGCGTGTTTACGCATGATCAGGATGCTCCGCGGATTGCGGTCATCGACACGACGACGAACAAAATGGCGAATTGGATTGAAGTGCCGAGCTCCGTATATGCGTCAGAGCCGACGCCGGACGGGCGGTGGCTGGTGACGCTGGACAGAAACAGCCACGCGTACGTGATTGACCTGGAATCGATGAAAGTGGACCAGATCTTGAAAATCTCCGGCGGTGCGTCGGAAATTCTGATTCGGCCGGGAGGAGACGTTGCGTATTTAAGCGGTACGGGCGCGGGGAAAATTGACGTGCTGGATTTACACACATGGGAGCTGCAAAAACCGATTGAATTGACGCCGGGAGTGGACGGAATGTCGTGGCTGGCTGTGGGCGCCAAGTAGCTCCCCTTCAAGATTGAGGCATAGCCAGGGGCAGGAGTTCCCATTTTGAGGCTCGAAACCATTTCATGGGAGTGCAGGCGCAGAGAGGTTCAGTCTTCGCAGGGTTGAACTGTTCGGTCTCCAGCGCATGGCGGACGGCGTCCGGGTGCACACCGAGTTGCTGCGCGATGGTGCCGACTCTCCAGTGTTCGGCGTAGAACCAGTGACGGATCTGTACCCGCAGCTCGTCGCTAAGCATGTTTA
>QHYJ01000366.1 GCA_003223255.1 Acidobacteriota bacterium
GGCGATCGTCGTTTCTAGGCGATCCATGCGCGAAATTTCTTGTGGAAAGCTGGCGATAGGCACAAAGAAAGAAAATAAGACCAAAAAGAAAGAAAAGCCGATGGGCACTGTAGGCGGCAGTAAGAGCTCCACGGATGGCACCAATGGCTTGGAAGAACGAATGCCTGAGGGATCGCGTGTCAGTCGGTTTCTCGGCAACTGTTGGGAGCTCCACCACCGCTATTGCGTTGCTCGCTTCCCCGAATGGCAGTGAGGGGGCACTTGTCCGAGTACCGGGAGTTACTCGAATTTGGCTAAGGTTTGGTAGGCCAAACCCCTCGTCGAACCGCACAAACGAGACGGTAATGGAAAAGCGGAGTGAGCCCAACGCCAATTACACTTCCCACCGCAAATGCGACGAGCACGATGAATCTATTTTGTGCTGTAAAACCAAAAGCTGCAGACGTAAAACCGCAGAGTATTAGCAGCCAGAAGAGATATGTGAAAGGGTTTCCACCCAACCGTAAGCGTCCGATTCGGACGCTTCCATCGAATCCATAACCGGGAGAGTTCCAAGCCAGCGCTACGTATCCCAGGACAAGAATGCCCAATGCAAGCGCGCAACCTACAAAGCAGATTCTCCAATAGGCACTAGGAACCCTATGAATAGGCGAGGCCAGCAGAAGAAAAGCGCAGCCGAGCACAGCGAGAATTCCGACGCGACTCGCGGTCGAAAAGGCCAACGCAGAACGCC
Source organism: Acidobacteriota bacterium (assembly GCA_003223255.1). GTDB lineage: Bacteria > Acidobacteriota > Terriglobia > Acidiferrales > UBA7541 > Acidiferrum. The sequence continues at coordinate 734 of QHYJ01000366.1, forward strand.
TCAGCCGGTTAGAACTGTCCGATCCGGGCATTGTTGTGAGAATCCCACCTTTCCGTTGTCGATGCTAGCCATTTGCTTGATAAACGCCGAAACCGGAGAAGTACTATCGGATGGGAGCCCCGTAGTGAAGTTTGAAGTTTCGACGGTGGAAACGGTGGAGATGTTACAAAACACGAAGACCGTCCCGGTTTCAGCTGGCCTCAAGTCGTTTGTTGGTGTGGCGCGATCCGGAGAGAAGGTTAAAAAATAGCCAAAGTGACCGTGCGGAGAACGACGTGAATAATTTTTCTTTAGTTGCTTCGGTTTTTTCCGCTCTTTTATTTCCAACAAGTTAACGGAGAGCGCTGCTCCGGCGCCCGAAATTTTGTAAGTTGCTGATTTGCTTCTGGTTCCCATACAGCAACCAAAGTTGCTGTGCAGCACCCTTTCTGGGGTGGCGTGTCATAGCCCATCCCGGTGCCGCAGGCACCGAGTCTCCGTGTCATACCAGGTGGGCAACTTCACAGGAGAAACCCGTGAGTCCCGTCTCTTTCAACGCATAATACATGCGTTGCGAAATGATGATCAAAGGGGTCGGTCTGAGAAGATTCCGACCCTGCCCGAACAAGGCACTAGTAATTGCAGCATCGGAACCGTCCCATGTATTTCTGCGCACGTAGACTTCAGATAGAAACTCTGTTGCCACAGCGTGCCCAAGCGGACATCGCCAACTGACTTGTGACGGGCTAAAAGGATCTCTTCCAAGCTTCGTGTTTTCGGCCAATGCACCCGCGTTTCCAGTGACCCGGAGTTGAAACCACTCCTTCGATTCCTTGGTTGGATTCCTGAGATCGAAAATCGGCCGGAATTCTGCTCCGGTCAGCTTCTTTTCGGTGAAGGTTCGAGCGAACTTCGATGAAACAACCCACTCCACCCACGCAATGGTTTCCGATATGTCCTTGTGCTGAGGCACCCGGCGGAGGTCGAGGATGAAGTCCGAAACCTGGCGTCCCCAGTTGCAGTGATCGCAGAGAGTCTCATAGATCGTACCGCATTCTTCCCCGGACGGCTCGAAGTGAGACGAAATCGTGAGCCGCAGAACTTCTGCATTCTGCAGTTCTGCCTTCGTATATTTCCGGAGGTACCAGCCAATTGTGAAGTCGGAGAAACCCGGCAGTCCTTGCTTCCTTTTTGCGTCGATAAACCTGCGGATTTCCTCGAACTCGGGCGAGTTTGAAGGTACACGTACCTCAATGCATTCGGTTCCTTCAACAATTGTTCGACCAACAGGTTTCGTGGCATCCGGGAACCGAGACTTCAGAAACGTAACTAACTCCTTCTGGCCAAGGGTCTCCGACGCCCTTACATTTACGTATTCTGTCATTCGGTGTTCTGCGGTCTTGTCAGTAATAGATGCGATCATAGCACTCTCAAGGGAGCGGAAACTTCGAGTAAACGTCTTCGCCCTTGTACGGCATGAAGAATTTGATATTAAGCGGGTTCAGGGCCGCCTCATAGAAGGCCAGCGAACGTTTGACATCGCTGACAGTCAGAATAATGTGGTCGAGCATTGTTCTCCCCTTCAAATCACGAGTGCTTTAACGGCCTTTTCGCCATTGGTATGTTCATGCCCTCGGCCCGGACGGTCTGGACATCTTCAATCGCGGCACGCAACGAGGAGTTTCGTAAAACCTAAACTTTACCTCCAAATGCGTTGTTTCCTTGGTCGTCGCATTCAACACAATAGCAGCCCGAGAGGTGTCTCTCACAACTGATGACAGATCGTGTCTGCTGGTTGATTACGCGCCGGCTTGGCTGACTGTCCTGCCCACAATTGCCAATTTCATTGCCGCCTCCTTTTTTCTGGCATGGCTTATTGTTGTAATCCCTTATGGGGCCTGGATTAACCTAACCCCAGGATTTGGTTACGAAAACCTATTAGTAACGGGAAGTCGGCTAGTGTTTATCTATCCAGGGTCCACGGCGAACCCTTTTAATCTGTCTACGCCCTGTGGCTCTCCGGACAAGCAAATGACGATTCCGTCCGCCATGGATTCGAGCAAGGCGGCCCCAAGAAACAGGTTGAGTTCAGAATCTATTCGGTGAGCAGAGGTCGATCTGGGCTGCAGACCTCGAGAGGCCAGCAGAAGTGTACTTCAGTACCAGACTTCAGCCGCAGCAGATGTTCCCTTCAGCTCGGAGGAGTGCAGTGGACTTCACCACGGCGCTTCACCGATCGCTTTGATTCGCTTCACCTTGGCGGTGACGCGAACTTGTAAAAAGCAGCAGAGATACCTCTAGAAGAGAAAGCCAGAAAGGACGCGGCCAAATTCGGATGAGGCGGGAGTCGACCCCACCCTTTGACACACCGTGCGTCACGGCTTCTGTGGGGTCGCTCCCGCCTCAGTCACGCGCAGCGCGTGACCCATTCGGCCGCGTCCCAGAGCCGGAGTCTCGGAGTTGTAAGACAACGTCCATTACACCCCGTAAGGGAAAAAGTAGGGACAAGGATCAAAGCCCCCGCAATACAACCCAAGACGGTAACCTTCCCAGGTTCATGATGAGCAGGGTATCGAAGGCGTCTTGGACCGGCATGCTTAATTCAGTGATGATCCTGGTTTTCCTGACTGCAGCTCCCTGGTGGCTTCGCAAATTTCCCGAAAAAAACAAACTTTCTGATTGAGGTTTTCCCTTTTCGAGGCCTCTTAATAGTAGGGGGTTCGATTGCTTCAAAGAGCCTCGATCGCTGTTTGCAGTGTGGGAAGGTCAACGGCGCACTCGTGTCGGACGCCATGGAACTGCTGGAGGGAGCCTCCGAGTGCCGCTCCCCGAAAGAAAAATGGCAAATCACAAAGGTTCTCGGTGAGGATTTCCTCTCTCGAGGGACTCTTAGTTATATAGGGGGGAGTTCACGTGAGTTCACGTTGATATTCCCCGTAGGCCCGGTGAAGCCGTTTCATACGCAGTTTCGGGGGGAGCGTTTGGAAGTTGCTTCGATGGATGCAGGAGGGTCAAAGATTCCAGGAGTGGTTCCACAAACGACGATCAAAAACGATGGGAGCCCGGGCACGCTCCGGTGTCGGTAGCGATTTGCCTTTTACATTTTTTGTTTCCGAGATCGTCGACGGTCTAGAGCGGGAAGGATCCTAATGAGATTCAAAGGCCTTTTCTCGCGCGGAAAGGTGACGGGTGCGTGAACGACACGCGTAACCATCCCCGTCACCGTTGGCGTCACCCAGGGACGAGGCGAAATTGTTGGGAGCATAGAGGTTGCACATGGCGCGACGCGCAGTTTGGACGCGGGTAATGCACCGAAGTGGTCTGGAGCGACCCCACTTTTCGCCACTTGCTCGTGGCGAAAAAAGCGCGGGGGTCGCTCCAGCCCACACGTTCTCCGAGAAGCGCGTCTCGGGGCGAGGGGGGAATGGGTATGCTGCTATCAATCCAGAAGAGCTACGAGCTTCTCGCGAATTACGGCTGCTTCGCTCGGGAAATTTGCGACAAATGCGGAAGCGTGCTCGGTGCGGTTCGTTTCACACGGTACGGCGAATCGGAAGTGTACTGCTCTCCTGAATGTAGGGGTGATGCTCATAGGACTGCGAGCCTCAGGCCAGGACGCCCGCGCAAACACAAGACCGACCGCGAACGCAGAGCTGTAAAGACGCGACAGGAGCAGGTCTATCGGGGCGCATCCTAACGTGGAAAAAACTGTCCGTATTCAATCAGAAACAAAGAACTTGCAGACGCAAAAAGTGCCTCTCTCGTACCTGGGTACTCCGGGACCTGGAGAACCGCTCATTTTGAGCCAGCGAACGTAAATGGCGAACGCGCCAAAACTCGCGTTGCACACTATTCCGCCCGAGTGTACTGTCTCCACGGAGGCAATAGAGTCATCGAGCAATGGAGGCTCGATGGCCAGGAAGCGTTACCAGAAGGGTTTTGTGTACCTGGACGGTGACAAGTGGAAGGGCAGGTATCGCGAGGATCAGATCACCGGAGAGGGAACTAAGCGCATTCGGCGGGAAGTCATTCTTGGCTGCAAACGTGAAATGACAAAACCCCTCGCTGAGCGCCGCATGGAAGTTGTTCTCGCCGGCATCAATGGTCTCGACTATCGGCCCAGACGTGTTGCAACCTTCGCGGAGTTCATTGAAGGGTGGAAAACCCAAATGCTGACGACACAAAAGCCATCCTCTGTGCGAGCAGTTCGCTCGCACCTCAAGTGCTACATCGTCCCGGAGCTTGGCAACATTCGCCTCGACCAGTTGGGTGTCGAGAATCAACAGGCATTCATAACTCGCATGCCCGAGAGAGCTACAAAGAAGACCGTCTCTCGGAAAACAGTCGTAAACGTGCTGGGAACGTTGTCCACGATTCTGACGACGGCCCGCAATTGGGGCTACAACTGTGAACAGATCAACCTCGACAGGCTCCGCCTACCAGCGCGGGGAATGAAGTATGAAGCCCCTTCATTCACGCCCGACCAACTCCAACGTATCCTCGCCATCGCTGAGGAGCCCTGGCGTACGATGTTCTGCATTCTCACACTAGACGGCCTGCGCGCCGGTGAAGTGCTCGGGTTGAAGTGGGGCGACATCGACTTTGACCGGTCCTTACTCCACATTCGGCGCACGGCATGGTACGGGAAAATACAAACTGCCAAGAGTGAAGCTAGCGAGACAGTCCTGCCCATTCCGAGCTTGCTGCTCACAATGCTCAAGAACTATGAGGTCAACTGGAAGCCCAACGGGGCGGGCTTCCTCTTTGTGACACGAAATGGGCGGCCCCCCTCTTCCAACAAAGTCGTGGAGTACCACCTGTGGACGATCCTGGATGCGCTGGGGATCCCGCGGTGCGGTCTTCACGCATTTCGCCACGCACATACATCGCTACTTCTTGACTCCGGCGCAACGCCCAAAGTTGTGCAGCGCCAGCTGCGACACTCCGATGCTCGGACTACGTTAGAGATTTACGGGCATGTCGTAGGCGACGCGCACCGGGAAGCGGTGGAGAAAGTAGCTTCGAGGTTGGACGCTATTGGACGCCAGCCGACCACAGTGAACTAGTAGATTCAGCGACTTGGCCGCATTGGGCGTTGGGTTCGATTCCCATCGCCCGCTCCATAAACCCTGATGATTCGATTGCCTTTACACGGACGAGTTGCTGGAAACCGGCCTTAAAGTGGCCTCTTTTGGACCGAAGATGGCCCGAAGTCGTTGGGGTGAACCCCTAAGATGGCACAAATTATTTGGACACAGCTTCCGCGTTCATAAGAGCGTTCTTGCATCTCCTAGCAGGAGAAGGGGTCTGGGGAAGGGGACGGCATTTGAGTCCCCTTCCCCAGCAGTCCTTTAGAAATCTTCCCGCTCGCCCGCTCCAACTAACTTATTGAATCCACTCCTCTTGCCTTCCTGATTTGGGCGCATTTGGGCGCAATTGGGCGCAACTGGCATCATCAGTTGGGCGCAACAACGCCGCTACACGTTCCACCGCGTTCCGACGATCTTCGCCGATCACGTGCGAATACATTCCGAGCGTGACGCGCGGGTCGGCGTGCCGCAACTGCTCCTGCACAACTTTCGGGGTTGCGCCCGTGTGCAAAAGCAAACTTGCGTGCGTGTGCCGAAATGCGTGAAGTCCACACCGAGAAATCTTCAGCGCGTCCAGCACGGGCCACAAACCGTACTGAACAACCTTGTTCGATGACGGAGGCCGATTGTTCCGCGTCACAAACAAGAATCCTTGCGGATTCGGCTTCCATCGCTCCCGGTAAGCTCGCAGAGTCGCAGCCAAGGATTCCGGCAGATGCACCGGAGCCGTGCTGCTCTTGCTCTTCGTGGTCTGAATCTTTCCATACCACGCCGAGCGTCGGATGTGGATGCACCCAGCCGCGAAATCGATATCGTCCCACTGCAAGCCCAGCATCTCGCCTGCGCGCATCCCGGTCATGGCAAGAATCGTGAACATCGTCTTGTATGGCTCGGAAGCCGCTTCGATGATCTGCTGCACTTGTTTCGCGGTGAAGAATCGAGGCTCGCGCCTGACTGCATTCTCTGCGAACTGCAAGGTTCTGAAGTCCACGCCTTCGCAGACGTATCCCCACTGTTTCGCCTTCCGTAGGATCGCGGAAAGCGTGTCCATCACGTTCCGGGCAGTTTTGCGAGAAACGGTGCGCGAAAGCCGCGTCACGAACACCTGCTGCGCTTCCTTTCCGAGCGCATCAAGGCGCACGTTCCCAAACTGCGGCAAGATGTGACACCGCAGATTCGAGAGCGCAGCCTTCTGGCTACTCGGCTTGTGCTGCGAGAGCACCGTTTCTTTCCACCTTTCGGCAAACTCGGCCAAAGTCGTGATGCGGCCTGGCCGATAATCCGGCGCGTTAACTCTGGCAAGCAGAACTTCCAAGCGCCGGAGCGCAAGCCGCTGCGTGGGAATTTCCTCTTTGCTGCCGAGAATTTCGGAACGCTCGACGCGCCGCGTGACTCCATCGGCACCGATTACGTCCTCTCGCCAGCGTCCCACCCAAACGGGATGCGCTTTGCCGCGTAGGACTACTCTTCCTTTCTGGTAATTCGCTGATCGGCTGCAAGGTGGAGCGCACTTCCGTTTACACAGTTCGAATCATTCGGTTTCTCAAATTTGTTCGACATTCTCCACACTCCAAGGGGAAAGGAAATGGAGTGGATAAGGGGGAATGGCTAAGGGGAATGGGTGAAGGGAATGGATTCCGCCCTGTCAGCTGCAAGGGCTGCCCCGACTGCGGCGCTGCGCCGCCGCAGTCGGGTGTGTGTCCGTGGCCGTTATGGAACAAGAGCAACAAGTGGAAATTTCCATTTGTTCCTTACTCTTGCATTTTGGATCGGTTCTGGAGCCCCTACGGGGCATTCCTCAAGGAACTCACAGACCTCCGTTTGGATTGTTAGTTTTGTAAGTTTTTAGCCGAGCTGCACGACCTCCGCGCTCCGCTGTGCGTGCTATGCGGCAGCGGACGTGATCGTCCGCCGCTCGCCCAGACAAAGTCACAAAAATCAAAAAAGTCAATTTGACGTTTGTGACGTTTGTTTCTTTTGGGACCGGCGATGGGTTTTGTGCGTCTCGGAGTAGGTTGACCGTTCACTTTTGCGAGAAAGCCCGTCTGCCGCCGGGGCCTCTGGTTCACTCGCCGATCAGCCTCACGACGCTCTTATGGCCGGAGTCGTCGTCGCGGAGATCGTCGGAATCGTCGCCGAGATCGGCAAGCGCATCGTATTTGTCGGTCTTCGGCCAGATGGCCTCGGCGATGGTCGGCACCGGCGGCTGCACACCGTATGGCTTGATCCTGCGCAGTAGCGGACCCACTCCAAGCTTGAGGATTGCCCGACTCCTCTGTAGGAGCTTTTGATAAGCGAACCTGCGTCGCTGGTCTGCGGTCACAATGAACAGATCAAGCAATTCCCGGGGGCAGCCACGCAGAACCGGCAGGAACTGCCTCAGGAAGACTCGCAAACGCACAAATTCGCCGGGTCCTGGTTGATCGATCATCGCGATGCCAATGCGGAAGTCGGGAAGCCAGAAAACGAAGTGCTCCCGCAAGTAAGGTTTGCCACCACGGTGTGGCAACACATTCAGCGGGCAGCCTACGCCCCTAAAGACCGTGATCTTCTCTTCGTGATCGAGTGCAAAGGTGGCCGGCCAGTCGTTGGCTTCCAGATAAAAATGCACTCCCAACAGCCGCCCCTGAACGGTCTCCAGTGTGTGCCTCCGGCGAATGCTGGAATCCTGCCCCAATAGCCGAGTGGTAGCCTTCGTGACCTGGTACACCACGGGGTATTTGGTTACCCGCCGGAGGAATTGCAGTCGCTCCAGCATCCTCAGTCGTCCCCGTACGCCTTTATCCCATCCTGCGATTCCCAGTGACTTCGCTTGCTGGACCGTACAATACCCACCGAGTGCGGCAAGGGTCCTCAGAAACTCGCGTAAGCCTTCATGCACGTAAACCAACCGACTGTTAAATCGCTCCATTCCAAAACACCTCCAAGTTCAAATTTGGCATGGGTGTCTAAGCCGTGGGTTCGGGTGGACTGGACGGGAGGGTGGGTTGCTCTGTTGGGTGTGGGTCGGTGAGGCGTTCTAGGAAAGCATGGGCGAGGCGGTCAGGGCCTTCAGTTCTGGGTGAGGCTACGGCGTCCTGGCCCTCTATAGTCACTAATGCACATCAACTCGGGAAAATTCACCGCGCCCCTCTTGCTTCGGCCCCAGCTTGTGCCAATATGAACACGAGTCGGTGAAAATAGTTCCCCTGACGCACAAAAGATTCGCAGTTTAACTGCCCATCCGGTCCGGCTTTGGACCGGTCGTCGGTCAATAGCTAGACTACCCCCTATATCTACTAATGGGCGCAAACCGGCTTAAAATGGTCGCCCCGTCACTAAAAAAGTCTATTCGAGGGTCAGTCTACCCCTTTTTCACCCTTGGCACGGCCATACGGTCCCTATATCCACTAATGGGGATCGACTCGGCAAAAGTTTGCGCCTCCCCCAAAATATTTTTTGGGGCCGGTCGCCAGCTACGGGTCGAGGCCCGTTCCGGTCGGTTTACAATCTGAGCCCTCAATCTCCTAATGCCCATCGACTTGGCAAAATCGAGCACCTTGGCCGTAAAAAACTATTCGCCAGGTTGCCACTGCCGGCGGTGGTCCCTTCCTCAGCAGGCTCCAACTGGCCTTCTTATCTCTACTAATGCCCATCGAGTCGGCAAAATCGATCGCATGCCCCCAAAGAATCTTTCGTCAGGACGCGCTGTCGGCCCGTAGACCTTCCTGAGCGGGGCTCGGCCCCCTCATATCTACTAATGCACAACAACTCGGCAAAAATGGTCGCGTAAACTCAGAAATATTTTGCACTAGAAAAATTTACATACCTTCCGCGGGTGCAGGCAGCGACTTGATTTCAAGCTGGACCCACCCCGGAGCTTCCCGTCCGCCAGTCCCCGGAGTCCCCTGGGCCACAGTTAACGGGCAGTTGGGTTTCCTGCGATAATTTACACTCGTTAGGCTCGTGTCGCATCCAAGCAGAGGAGCAGCAGTTCTGCGATGGCTACCCTACTTAAGGTGTGCTCATGATTGGTTATGCATTTCGAATGATGACAGGCAAATCGCCGGTTCAAAAGAAGCTGAAGGAGCACTTCGGCGGGCGACCTTTGGAAAACATCACAACGGCTGCTAGGACGTTTCCTCTTGCTTCTAGAGTAGACCTCCAGGTCGCGATTGGAGAATTCTTTTCAGTACGCGAGAAACCGACGTTACTCGGAATACATTCCCCGTTAGGCCATGAGACGCCAACTCTGGCCCACTTATTCACTCGCGGGCCGTTTCCCGTGGAACTCGGTCCCCTGCAACATGACGATGTGGATATCGGCGATCCCGCACCAGTGCGTTGCCTGAAAAACGGGCTTTGGTTGTCAAAAGATGGAAGCCTTCCGTTCGTGTTATTGCTTAGCACGGCGGTCCACTTTGGGGCCATAGTTGGCGGAGTCCATCTTGAATTAGCGGTCCCGAACGACGAAGACGGGTTCAATTTTTCTCAGACTTTCTTTCGCGAACTCGAATCTCGCGTGAATGCTGGAGGGACATATCGAGGTAAGGTCATTTCTCTCGAACGACAGGATCGATACTCTGGGCGAGGGGGAGAAGTTCGAGTACACCGGCTACATAAGGTTCGCCGCGAGGAGGTCATACTCCCTGAAAGAACTCTGAATTTGCTTGATCGGAATGTCAGTGGCTTTATCCGCGCCCGTGAACACGTCAAGAAACTTGGCTTGTCAGCCAAGAAGGGGCTTCTCTTTTATGGGCCACCTGGTACAGGCAAGACGCACACAATCCATTATCTCGCCTCCGAGCTACCGGAGCACACGACTCTGCTTGTGACGGCCGAGCAGGTCGGATTACTCGATCACTATTTCCAACTGGCTCGTTTCCTGCAACCCTCGCTGTTAGTCGTCGAGGACGTGGACTTAATCGCCCGTGTACGGGAACAGATGGGTAGCCCATGCGAGGAGGTTTTGCTCAACAAATTACTCAATGAGATGGACGGCCTCCGCGAAGATGCCGATGTGATTTTTATTCTCACGACAAACCGTCCCGATCAGCTTGAGCCAGCCCTTGCATCTCGACCTGGGCGAATTGATCAAGCAATCGAGTTTCCGCTCCCCGATGAACAAGGTCGTTTCAAACTCGTTAAATTGTATTCTCGCGGTTTGGAGCTTCCTGAGGAACTCGTGGAGTTGATTGTCCGCAAAACGAAAGGCGCGAGTCCAGCATTCATCAAGGAGTTGATGCGCCGTGCTGCTCAATTTCAGTTCGA
>QHYJ01000367.1 GCA_003223255.1 Acidobacteriota bacterium
GTAGCTGACGTGCTAAGCGCTGCCAGGCCGCTCCCAGCGCCGTCCGGATGGCCACTTCTTTTTCACGTCCCGCTGCCCGCGTGAGCAGAAGGTTTGCAACATTGGCGCACGCAATCAACAGCACCAAGCCCACCGATCCCAGCAACACAAGCAGCGCCCGGCGTACGTCACCGACCACCTGTTCCTGTAGCCCTATTACATGCATGCCGAAACTGGCGTCACGCTTGTCTTTCTCACGGATGCGGCTGGCGATCACGTCAATATCCGCCTGTGCCCTCTGCACCGAGACGCTGGGCTTCAGCCGCACGATAATGTTGTAGTTTTCATCGCCTCTGTTTTTCACAGCGTCGGCTCCCAGGGGCAACGGGGCAAAGATGTCCATTTTGTCCATGGGGAACTCCGATGGCATCACTTCGGCATCGAGCCTGAAGTCCGGTTGCAGCACGCCCGCTACCGCGAACGGGTTGCCGTTAAGCACGATGGTCTTGCCGATGAGCGCTGGGTCCGCGTTGAAGAGTCGTTTCCACACTCGATCACTGAGAATCGCCACATCCGCTTTGCCAGGTCTATCGTCCTCCGGCAATAACAAACGACCAAGTCTAGGTCTTGCGCCGAGCATCTCCAACAGGCTGGACTGCGTGCGCATTCCACCAATGCGCACCGGCTGGTCGCGGCCCGTCAACACAAAGTTCCGGCCCTGAGCCAGTGCCATAACCTCGAAGGAATGGTTCTCGTTCTGGACATCGATGTACTCGCCCGGCGACGGCCAGTCGCGCAGGATGCCGATAGCGGGTGAATGCAACCACACCGCGGCCAGGCGGTCCGCATGGGGATAAGGTAGCGGACGCAATAGCAGTGCGTCGACTACGCTGAAAATGGCCGAATTTGCTCCGATTCCGATAGCTAGAGACACAACGATTACCAAGGTCAGCGTCATGTTCTTGCGAAGCATGCGAAAGGTATATTGAAGGTCCTGGAACAAGGTGTGTCTCATCCTCCCGGCTTTGAGTGATTGTATGGCCTGCAAGGCTTTGGGGCTAACAAGGATTTTCGCCGGTGTGCAGCCGCCACTCCCCCGGCACCTCCGACGTGGTTTCGGTCGGTTGACGGGCTACTCTTACCTACTCCGGTAAGGTCAGGAAGGAACCGGATCCGTTGGGCACCAGTAAACGGCAAAATACGAGTTGCAGTCGAGTTCGGCTGCTCTGCCCCAGGCAACTAGTGGCAGTTCGGGAATTTGATCGAAGCCAGTTGCGTGCTCCAGGCGAATCCAGCCGTCACCGTGTAGAACTCGTTCGTGTACCAGAACGTGCAGTCGTCGGCGGCGTCAAGCGCCATACTGGTGTAATCGCCCCAGCGGCTTCCGGTATCTTTCTGCGAGCCAGTGCCATTGATGATGGTGGCCTCCGACTCCATAGTGCCCAAGGGGTCGCCCACTGTTTGCCCCGTATAGTTGATGGACGGGAAGATCAATCGGCTGGAGAAGCTGTAGCCGAGGGCAATGTCGCCCATCTTGTCCATAGCAATAGAGCCCATCCAGCGAAAATTCGTATCGCCTGGAGGACCGGCGAAAGTCCCCGACTGATACACGGTGGGGACGGACGAGGTTTCCGGCGCGCGGAATTCATACCATCTCTCGCCCACCTGGCCGGAGGCGGTAGTCACGTCGTGGCTCACTAGCCACGTCTGGTGATCGCCGAAGTTGCGGTAAGCCAAGCGGTACATGAGCCGGTCGCCCAACGATTCCAATAGAGAGGCATTCGCCTTTTGTGGCACGCAATTGCCGAAGCCAGAACCTCTACAGGACAAAGTGAAAATGGGGACACTGATCGGCAGTGTTCCGCCAAAGCCGGTGAAGGTCGATCGGCTGGGATGGCTGAAGTCCACGTGAAACAGGTAGGCGTAAACGACGTTACTGGTGGGGGGCGTGTTGTCGATGCTGCCCAAGAACAATTCGGGTTGTCCGGTAGGCGGAGGCGTCGACGCCGAATCAATGTCGGCGGGCAGCATGCTGTCATCAAAGATGGTAGGCGCGAAGAAACAGATCTGTGCCGCATTCGGAAGGCCCTTGAGCATGCGGGTGCGATCATAAGCGCACGGCTCGGAGCCAAAGCCGTTAGGCCCGCCGAAAGCGTTGTTGTGCTGATAGTAGGCATCGCTCCACACGCCCCATTTCGGGTAGTCGGGGAAGCCGTTGTTCTGCGGGAATGAATAGCGGAAGTAGCTGCCGGTGGCATCGGGCGATGTCGAGACGGCGACGCAGGTCAGGTAGGGAGACGAGAACACGTTCTGCGACATCAGCCAGCGGTGCGCGAGTTTGTCCCACTGGACGATGATGTCGCCGTCGTTTTCGCTCTGGCAGCGACCGCCAAAGCCAGCCCAGAATTGGTTGCCCGCAATAGGTCCGGCGATGACTGCACCTGTCGCTTTATCAAACACCGCGAAACAGAGGTTCACCCATTGCACGACCTGTGTGTCACCCACCGCCAGGTTGTCATCCGGAGGGGCAACGAGGAAACCCAACTGGTTCGAGCAGTTGAGGACGGATCCCGTCATGCTCACTCCCTGAACATTCACGCCAACGCCAGCGCTGACCAGCGGCGCGGGCCCAGTCTGGATCGCGCCATCAACCGCCGCGACCGCAGCCACATTTCTCGATTTGGGCGGTAGCACCCGGTGGATCAGTCGAGGACACTGCGGAAGCGGGGCCGTGCGCGCCAACTCGCTCACCGGCGGTGAAACGTCAAAATGCGTGGCCAGGTTGACTTGCGGATTGGTAAGCAGCAGATCCTGCGCCGAAGCTGGAAAGGAGGACAGGGTCGCAAGACTCAAGATAGACAGAGGGGACAAGAAAAAAGCCGAAATTCTACATTTGTTCTGCACCATGATTCAATTCCTCCCTTGAGCCGAGTGGCTTCGCGGAAGTGGGCAGCGACGGACGTGGGTTCCCTTGGGATGGCCGATTAGGTCAGCGGAGCACACGACTCTTTTCTGAGAAAAGTGTCAAGAGCGGCTGGCTCTCTTAAACTGGCAGCGGATTATGCTTCGGTAATGGCAGTGAGTCAAGGGATAGGAAGCTGAAAAATTGGTTACTCAAGTGTCCAATACAGTCTTCCCGCAGATGAGCGGATCGATGTGGTTAGGTGGTGTTTGCAGGAGGAGCAATCTGCAAGCGCCCTGGCGTGCGCCGGTAGACCTCTTATCGGGAAAACGGTATGGGACGCCTGACCGAAGTCCCGTCCGAGGTCTCGACCCCGTTTCCGGTTTCCGAGCCGACAATACGGGAGTTATCGTGCGGTCGCTCGAATCAAAAATGCCGCGTGAGATGCAAGAACGGGAAGGCGGCAAGACCGGAACCGCCGACAATTCGCTAGAAGGTTACCTTCAGCCGCGTCGACATGCTGCGTGGCGGCGCAACTGCCGTCCCGGAAAACAGACTCGCAAAGTTGATCACGTTCACGCGATCAGTCAGATTAGCCGCCTGAATTTGCAGGGTCGCGCTCCGCTGTTCCTTACG
>QHYJ01000368.1:0-3468 GCA_003223255.1 Acidobacteriota bacterium
GAAGCATACAGACCGTTTCTCAACGTCACTCGTCGTCTCGTAGACAAACTTGAAGCAGATTTTATCGCGATGTGCCAGTCCAGCATCCGGCATCGCGCATGGTCACCAGACCTCACGTTCTACGAATTCCCAGTGAAGGGTTCTGGGGACGACAAAGCCGAACGGTGGGCGCAGGGCCTGTTCATAAGCGGCATCGAAGAAGCCAGAGAGTATGGCGAAGACACAACTATGGAATACATGGAATGGTTGATTGAAGACCTTGCTAGCAATTGCTCGATGTATCTGGCTCATTCAGAACAGCGGGTCACCCGAGTCATGAAGTTTGTTGAGCGTCAGATGGCGAAATCGAACAGCATATGGGACTTGCAAGACGCTCTCAGCGACGAAATGGAACGACTGGACGACGCCATGAAAGCTTGGGATACCGCCCGGTTGTACGGTGATTTAGATTTCGAACTTGACGACTGGCTTGCAGGGCTAGGAGTCAACGTTTACGAGGACTCGGTGATCGATGTCATCGTCCACAAAAACGAAGTGAGCGTTGTATGGGACGTGGGCGACAAACAGCCAGCCCGGCACGGCAGTCGCAGGTTCGACATTGTAGATGCACTGCCAGGTGGCTGATCCGGGCAACGCGCTCATACTTTCTCTCCTTACTGAGCTGACTGCCGGTGTCCATCCACAGAACATCAGCCCTCCAACAACTCCTTCCTGGCGTCGTTTACTGCTTTGGCCACGACCGCGCCCGCTATGGATGCGTTCCCAGACGGGGAAGAACGTCTTGAGCACAATGACAACTCGCTTCACATTCGCTAAAGCTCTCCGTCATGATTGCCCCGACGCTGTTATCGATGATGTAGAGTTCGGAGAGATCGGCTCCGTCAGTGGTGTTGGTGGATGCAGAGACAATGAGCCAAACACTTGCACCGGGCGCCAGCGCTCCTGACCATGTCGTGTCCAGGACCGCCTCGCCTTCTTCGGCTCCACCCAAATCACCCGGATCAGGCCCATCCACGAATATCTGCGGATTATTATTCGTCAGGTTGAAAATGGCACGGAATCGCGCCACATCTTGGACATTGATGTTCGATCGTCCAACGACAGCGATGGTCGTTCCGAAACCGGCAGGAGGCCCCGAGATACCCGGGGGGCCCTGAATCACCGGAGTGAGGTTGTACATGACATCGTAATCGCCCGGTCCTAACGCGTGCTGTCCGTTTGGGAAGGTGACTTGCGGCGATCGGCCTGGCTCTAACCTCGCCGCAATCCGCTCGTCGGCGATTCTAATCTGTGGTTTTTTGGGGAAATTATGTAGTGTGGCAACGCCTGCAACTACCGGCGTTAGCGCGGCAGGTATCTGGGGATCCTTGGCATTGGCCCAATGTTCTTCGCCATTCACGACGTACTTGTGAATTGCCGTAGCTTTTACCCTTGTCTGCGGTGCGGTGACGGCCCTCCCGCAATCGATCGTCGAAACGGCACTGACGGATTAGGGAAAAGTCGGCGAGCCCCTCACTCACGAGGGAGCACCGGGGAGCGTCCGAGGCTTCACTGCTTCAGAGTGGATGTGGTAGCGCGTGTATCGGAATCACCTCCCACCTATTGCGCCGATAGAAGCAAGTCGCTGAAGTCGCTGAAGTCGCTGTCCATCGCTAGACGGCGTACTCGATTTGGCATATGCTCAAGCATATGCCAGTTAAGCGCCGGAACAGAGTTCGACAACAGCATGTAAAGCTGTTCAGGAACGGGAGGGAATCAGACTGTGCGCATTCCTCGGGAGTTTGAGCTGCCAGGCAATGATGCCATTATGCGCAAAGAAGGTAAGCGTCTTAGCATCGAGCCTTCTCCACCAAAGTCTCTTCTCGCAGTACTCGATAAGCTGACGCCGATCGAAGAAAAATTTCCTCCTATTGCGGAACTGGCCACCGAGCCGGCTGACCTCTAGTGCGCTATCTGCTCGATACCAACATCGATTCCGACCTGCTATGGAACCCTCACGGACGCGTAACGCAGCGGATCCGAGAGGTGGGTGAGGCCCAGGTCTGTACGAGCATCATCGTTGCCGCAGAACTGCATTATGGCAGCGCAAAGAAAGGATCACCGCGGCTTGCGGCGCAGCTCGATGCAGTCCTTGGTGTCCTCGAAGTCTTGCCTTTCGATGCGCTTGCCGATCGTACTTACGGTGCGCTTCGAGCTCATCTTGAACAGCGTGGCAAACCGATCGGCGCGAACGATCTGCTGATTTTCGCTCAAGCGATTGCGCTCGGACATGTTCTTGTGACCGACAACGAGCGTGAGTTTTCCCGGGTCGACGGTCTCAGATATCAGAATTGACTACGCTAGATCTCAGTCGACCAGCTCCCCAGGGAGGAGGCGTGTGTGACTCTGCCGTTCTCGCTGTATTTGCTCGGCGCGTATAATGCCCGACAGAAGGGATCACCTTGAAAAGGCAGGAGGATCTCACAGAAGTTGAGGAAGTAGCAATCCGCGTTCGTGTGGAGCGCCTCAAGGGTGGTCGCTATCTGGGAACAAGCCGGGGTGTCCCGGGCTTAGTAGCTGAGGGCCGCAGCATTGCCGAGACCGTTGAGATTGCCCAAGGACTTGCGCGAAAAATTGTTGAATCTCGCCTAGAGCACGGCGATCCATTGCCACGCGTATTTGGCAAAAAGCATCGTCCAAATCGAGAATTCCGTGTCCCCGTCTCCGCGACCTGATGGGACGCCTAGCAGGGTTTTCCAGACAGGAGGTCTGGAGTCATCCATGACCTCGCTGCGCGCTGAATATGTTGAAGACAGGATTAGGCAGGAGTGTTATTCAGAAACCATTGAACGGCGAAAAGTTAAACACCAGCCGTCTGGCAAGTATGGGGAAAATCATGGGGACCCGGTGCATTTCTCGAGTCATCAATCTGGGAAAATTCGAACCGCGGATGACGCTCTTGGGTCACTCGGCTCCAATCACTTTGAGAGCCTCCCGGGCCACGGATCCACTACTCGATAATTCCGTGTTTGTTGCTACGCCCATGCCGGCTCGGACGTCCTGCAACACATTGCGCCCTACCATCGCGACCAGGCTAGGCGTCTGCCTTAACCAAGGCAGCAAACTCTCGCGCCGTGACGATCCGCGTGGACTTATGGTTGGCGAGCACCAGCAACCCGCTTTTGTCGCCGGTCACGAGATAATCCGCCTTGCCGGCTTCCGCCAAGGCCAGTAAGAAGTTGTCGCCGGCGTCAGGCGAGCGTTTCACGCGCGGCAATTCACCAACCTCCTCGGCCAGCTTTTTGATCTGGTTGACCAGCCGACCTGCCTTGTAAGGTTTGATGAGATCGGCGACTCGCGGCTTTTGTAGAGTGGCACGCAATTCGTCGAGGTGCTCCGTGCAGGTCAGGAGAGTGAATTTGCCCTGTTCCCAGGCGTTGTAGATTGCCGCGGGGTTGCCAGCCGACACGATAAGGGCGGAGACGAGAA
>QHYJ01000368.1:3515-6157 GCA_003223255.1 Acidobacteriota bacterium
TGCTCGCCTTCCTTTTGGTGCGCCGTTCGGCACGGGCCTGCTGGACAGCAGTATCGATGATCGCCTGCAGTTCGTCCGGGTCGGCAGAGGCGTTGCGTGATTTGATCGTCTGCACGGTGCGATTGAAGATACGCCAGCGGACAGCCTCCTCGATGAACTTCTAGAGGTCGCCTTTTTTCATTCCCTGTGCACCGTGATAAGTGCGCAAGGTGAGGTCTATTTCCTTGGAAACCTTGACGTTCCAGCGGACAGCTTCTTCCATATAGCACCTATACATACAAGCAGATAAACACTTATGTGTCCATTGTAGGCCTGAACCCGACGGGAGGGAAGCCAAATTGCACCGCACTCGGGGCAGGACAAACTTCTCCTCCGCACCATCCCACGCCAAGACAGACCGCCCGGAAGCAGAGAATCTTCCTTCTGGAGCGCCAAATCTCAGAGTCAACTGGTCCTGACATGGACTGATGGCTTCGTGGGTGTCAGTTTGGATCTTGCGAAAAACGTCATGACTTACCGTGTTTTATAACGCACCTCAGTTCCATCGATTGCTCCGCTACGAAGCGAGCCTGGAACGGAGTTTCGAATTCGTTGGGTCAGGGGTCATCGAGGCGGGCGGTAGAACGATCCGTGGGCAACGACTCAAGCGCTCGGGGATGCATTGGACCGTTCGCGGCGCTACCGCCATCATCGCGCTGGGTTGTTACCGGGTGTTTGGAGTGCACACCCGTACACACCGGTGCACACCTGATTGACCTTCTAGTACCACTTGAGCTCATAACCTGCTACAAGTTGACTCGGTTGCTCCGGGCCCCTGTACTGGCAAGAGCTGGGAGCGGTCCCGTGTCCTCGATTTCGACGAACCGCTATCACCCCTGTGTGCAAAGGCCATGCGCGAGGGAGATCTTTACCTACGCGCAGAATACTTCTTGTTGTCTGGCCCACGTCTCTCGCCAGAGAAGGAGATCCCGTCCATGGTGCGAAACCTGAGATGCCGCTGTCTGTTTGTCAGCGTTCTGGCTTTTCTTTTTGCGTTGCGGACCACACGCGTTTCCGCACAGGGGGTGCAGAAAGCGCCGAGAATCATTTTTGCAGGTAACAACGATACTTCGCCGCCCTTTCGAGAGATGCCTGTGGGCCGTGAGGACCGCGCGAAGCCGCTGGCTCACCGGAGGCCTGGGCGGCCGCACGTGGACGGTCACCCGGACGTTGTGCTGCAAAGCAGCACAGAACCGCAGGTGAGCACGACGAACGGGCTGAACTTCGGCGGCATTGGCTCAACCGGGTTTGCTCCTCCGGACGCGAATGCCTCGGTGGGGGCCACCCAAGTGGTGGAAACAGTGAACCTTTCCTACCAGGTCTTTGATAAGTCCACTGGGGCATCCATCTTTGGCCCCGTTTCCATCGGCAATCTTTGGACCGGGTATGGCGGGGTGTGTGAGACGGGCAACCTCAGCGATCCTGTGGTGCTGTATGACAAAGCGGCCGGGCGTTGGGTAATCGGCATTGTGGCGTTCGACTCGACGTTTAGTAATAATGCGGAGTGCGTCGCCGTTTCGACCACTTCCGACGCGACGGGGAGCTTCAATCGCTACGGGTTTTTGTTTGGTAGCGACCTGAACGACTACACCAAGCTGTCTGTGTGGCCGGACGGATACTATTTGTCGGCCAATATCTTTCCGTTTGGCACGTTTTTCGCTGGGCCGGCAGCTTGCGCGCTGGATCGCACGGCTATGCTCGCGGGAAATACCGCTACTGGGCTGTGCTTCCAGTTGGGAACGAGCGATGCGAGCTTGCTGCCGTCAGACTCGGACGGTTCCACGGCGCCACCCGCGGGTTCACCCAACTTCTTCCTGGAACTGGGCACTTCGAACACGCTCAATCTCTACAAGTTTCACGTTGATTTCGCCAATTCGAACAATACCACCCTCACCGGACCCATTGCCATTTCCGTACCTGCGTATACCGACGCCTGCGGCGGGTCAGGAGGAACTTGCATACCGCAACCCGGGACGGCGCAACAACTCGACTCGCTCGGGGAGCGGCTGATGTTCCGAGTGGCGTATCGCAATTTCGGCAGCCACGAGTCGTTGGTGACTTCGCACTCGATCAGCTCGGGAAACAGCACAGGGGTGCGCTGGTATGAGATTCGGAGCCCTAATGGAACGCCGGCAGCCTTTCAGTCCGGCACCTTTGCGCCAAACGCGACCTCTCGGTAGATGCCGAGCGTCGCTATGGACCAGGCTGGCGATATCGCTCTGGGCTATAGCCTATCGAGCAGCAGCGTGTTTCCTTCCATTGCCTATACGGCACGTGTGCCCAGCGACGCTCAGGGAACCATGGAAAGCGAAACGATGCTTCTCTCTGGGTCGGGCTCACAGACGGGTGGGCTCAGCCGCTGGGGCGACTATACCAGTATGGCCATCGATCCTGTAGATGACTGCACGTTTTGGTACAGCAACGAGTATCTGTCGAACACCGGTAGCTTCAACTGGGCTACAAGGCTGGCATCGTTCAAGTTTCCCACTTGTGGTTCTACAACGCCGGACTTCACCATCGCGGCAACGCCGTCTTCCCAAAGCGTAACGCAAGCCAACAGCACTACGTACACCGCAACGATCGGGGCAGTGAACGGATTTACT
>QHYJ01000372.1 GCA_003223255.1 Acidobacteriota bacterium
GAGTTGGGCTTGCGCTTCGGCAACAGGATCTTGGTCATCTCACGGTGACCGCGCAGGTGGCCGACCATCTCGCGACCGCTGCGGAGGCGCGCTGTGACGCTCAACGCGCCGTACGCGCCCCAATCGAAGGACGTGATGGTAGCGTTCGCCTCCGTGTATTGGCCGGGTGGCGTTGTTACCTTCTGACCGTCGCCACTGACCTGTAGCGCCGCCCCCTGCTGGCTGAATTTGAGGTCGAAGTCGGGCTGGCCCGCCACTAAGCCCGGCCAGTTCATGCACGTGCCTGGCTCCTTCGAGGTCTCCAGCAGTTCGAGAGTAAATATCTTGGCCTTCTCCGCCGGTTCTCCGCCGCCGACCTTCTGCAACTTGGCGTGCACTTCCAGCTTGTTTCCGGGCGTATCTTGGCTCTCGCCCGCCTCCGGCAGCCACTTGTCGTAGTCCTTCACGTCGACGACGACCTCGTAATCCTCTTCCGCCGGGACGGCCGACCAGTGAAAGGTGCCATGCTTGGGCTCGATCCCTGCGGGATGGAGCCTCCGCGATTCCTCTACATCGATGCCGTTGTCGCGGTAGTACTCTTCGAGGCTGTAGTTCCCTTCCAGACTGAGCTTGTCCGTGGGCAGCTTGAGCTGATCCTGGTGCGGCCACTGCGGGCCCGGCCACCCGATGTCTCCTTGCGTTGTCGAGTCGGCGTGGCGGCCGTTTGGCCTGCGCTCCTCCGTCTTTCTATGGATGGTACCGATGAGCGTGGGCTTGCCTTCGAAATCGATCCAGTATCGGCCAGCGTCAAAATCGAGATGCAACGAGGCCTTGAAGTGCGCTTGCGCCTCGCCCCGGTCTTCCCACAGCCAATACCAATCACCGCCTGGGCTGGTGCACTCTGTCTTTCGGTCGCTTGCGACGCTGGCCTCGCCCTCACCTTCAAACTCGGCGGCGTCCTCACTGATGTTGGTCGGGCGCAGGATGAACCTGCCTTGCTCGGAGTGCGACAAGACGCTGGCCTTGCACTGGTCACCGTTCTCCGCCGTAACGCTGAAAGGATCATTGAATTCGTAGCTATAGGTGAGGGTCCATTCCTTCACCGCCTTGAACCGGTCCGCGTTGGGTGCCGCCGCGCCTTGCGCGCGAACCTTCGGCGCGGACCAGACATGCACTAAGACCGGACCCGCCAGGACGATTCCCACGGCAAGTAAGAGCCAGTTTTCGGCTCGATGCGTGCGCACCTTCGGGGTCCTTTCAGCGCCGATTTCTGGCTGGATCTTCGGGAGATGAGGGGATAGGCAAAACAAGAACCACTTCGGCTCGCCGTGCGCCCACCTTGGACGGCTCCCCAACTTCTGATGCCGACGTGTTATTTTGAGGGAGTTTTGCGACGGTGTTGCTGCCGTAGTTTGCCACCCCAATGTTGGCCCCGTCGAAGGCCACGGGAAGAGTGGCTCCTGGATCAGTGCATGCGCACGGGGCTTCATTTCTTAGGTGCGTCGCGGACCCATTTTTCGCCGTAGAAACCGATGTTTGCACCTGTGGGTTCGTAAGTCTCCTGGAGCAGCGTCAGCACGGTTGAGCCGTTAATCGCTGGCTGGTAGCTTACAGTGCGGTAGCGCGTCACCCGGTTCGTGCCTTTCTCGCGGAAGACGATAAATTCCTTGGTGACCTCGACCGTGCCCGAGCCCCGGTCGCGGACGATCTGGCGGTTGCTTATTCCAGCGAAGCGAAAGGTGTAGCTGCCGTCGGACGCAATGTTATAACCCTCGCCGTGGGCGACGATAGAACTGCCGGCGTAGCTTCCAGTGGCGCTGTCCACGTAATTCAGGCTGCTATCCCCGCCACTGTGCCATTGCCCAACGAGATCCGCAAGGGTGACGTTGGTTTTTGCGGGCTGCGCCTTCTCCCGGCCTATGCGGACGCCCTCGACAACCTGCGAAATCACGGGCAAAAGGTCGTCGAACGCGTGGCGGTCCCGGGTCACCACCAACACCGGAATCGCCCCTTGGCCGGTTTCGAGCAAGTACAGCCACGCAAAGCGGTTGTCGTCAATCCAGATACTGCCATACTTGCCGGAGTAGCCTGCCGAAGCCGTGTGATCATAAATAGGCTCCGGTACCGGCGCGTGGGGGGCGATCTTTGTCCACGCGGAGCTGAAGTCAGCCTCGGCGTCTCCACTGGAACGTCGCGCTTTATAGATGGCAATGACCCAGTAGCGATCGCCTTTCGTTAGCATCATCGTAGCGAAATCGTCCCCTGGGCTGTATTCGTATTTCCAACCGTCAGGGACGGCGAAAGATACGTCACCTATGGTTTCGACTTGAGCGAACGCCGCAAAAGCATAAAGCCAAACGATTAGGGGGAGCGCGAAACGAAACATCGGAGACTCCTTTGG
>QHYJ01000086.1 GCA_003223255.1 Acidobacteriota bacterium
TCGCCCAGGTTACGGAACGCGAAGTGCAACTTCTTCGCGCGTTGGCACGATGGGAAGAACAAGAAATCAATCGCAAGGAGTTTGCCGATTACGCACGAATCTACTTCACCAGGCTCACCGACAAAGGACTGCTGATCCGAACGGGACGAGGACATTACCGGCTCTACCACCCTTTATTCCGCGAGTTCCTGCGACAAACAAAATGAATCAGAGCAACTGCAAACACGAGAGCCATCAGCGCCGGGACGCGGCGGCAAGCTTGCCGCCGCGTCCCGGCATCCCTTTCCCTTCTCGATAACCACAGGGCGGAATCCATTCCCTTATCCCTTCCGCCCCTTACCCATTTCCCGTTAGCCATTTTCCCTTTCCACTCCAATCTCTTTTCCCTTGGAGTCAACCGGATGTTGAGCACTTGCAGGAAAGACAACGCGCTAAACGCGGAAAACCAAATCTTCCGCCCGCGCAGCACATCGTGTCCGGCAGAGGCATCGAGCATATTCTCGCCCCTTCTCTGGAGACCTTCGCCGAGACGCCCCGGCACTAGCGTTCCGCCAATCGTTTCCGAGTCGTTGCGCCAGGATGCACAGCGTGGCATCCTTTCTGACGCGCAACCGAAGCAACGACGGAAAGGACGCAAGTCCATGAGTCGTCGCAGCGGTCAAAGCGGTACGTTAGTCAAGCAAACTGGCTGGTGGAGGGTTCGTTTCCGCCTCGATCAGCCAGGAGGCGAACGAAGGCATATGTCAGTTAAGGTGGCTCCGGCAAGCATGGGATTGACCAAGCCCGAGTTGGAACGTCGGGCAAAGGAAATCGTGCAAAACGCCGGAGCCAATTCAGAGGAGCGATTCAATCGAGTAGTTCTAGGTGAGGTCACTTTCCGGGAGCAAGCCAAGATTTATCTACAGACGGCGGTCTCCCGGAAGCGGAATCCTCTTCGAGACACGGTGAGCATCGAAGGAGCCATGAACAAGTGGATTTATCCGGCAATCGGCGATCTTCCGCTTGCTTATGTGGACAATCTCACCGTTAAACCACTCGTTGAAAAAATGTCTGCTGCTTCTCTGAGCCCACGAACAGTGAACAAGTACGTCGAATACATCAAGCAGGTCGTAAAGTCGCTGAAAGCACCGAACGGTGAGCCAGTCCACGAACGGACTTGGGACGCCGAAACGATGGATTTGCCCATCGTGAATCACTCGGAGCAGAAGCGACCGTCTCTCAAGGCAAAGGCGATTTCGAAACTCATCACCGACAGCACCGGACAGGAACAGGAGTTGTTTGTCTTGCTGGCAGCCACCGGGATGAGAATTTCGGAGGCTCTTGGCCTCGAAGTACGCCACATCGTCAACGATGGCCGTACCATCAGGGTCGAGCAGCAGGTCAAAAAGGACCGTCCTCGAATCGTGAAGTATCTCAAGACCGATGCCTCAAAGAGAGAAATCGACCTGCACCCGGATGTTGCAGAGTACCTGCGACAATATACAGATACAGCCGGAAAATCTGGACTGCTGTTTCAGACAGCAAACGGTACACCACATCTTTACAACAAGCTGGAAGATCGCTGGCTCACGCCACGCCTCATCAAGATGGGGTTGGATGAGAAAGGCATGGGTTGGCATTCGTTCAAGCGATTCCGTAAAACATGGTTGCGTGGTGCCCGATGCTTGGAAGATATCAACAATTTCTGGATGGCTCATAAGCCGAAAACGATGTCGGAAGTCTACTCACACCTCCACGAGGAACTTGAAATGCGCCTCGCAGAGGCCGAGCGAGTGGGCTATGGCTTTACCATTCCGAAGGTTGTTGTTCCTAGTGTTCCTAGATTTTCTGGTCCGGCGTCGGTTGAAATTGCTGCGTAAGTGATAGAAAATAAATTGTAGTAGCCAGTTCATGGGCGTGTAGCTCAGCTGGGAGAGCACCTGCTTTGCAACTAAGCAGGTTAAATCACATAAGTGCCGCATCTGGTGTCGCTTACATGCAAACGTACGGCGCAATCATCGCCTTGAATTGGACGGAAGTTGGACGGAAATCGTTGCGCCGGGGAGTCGCCGGATGGCGCAAATACGTTTTACAGGGATGTCCGCTAGGTGCCCATCGCTGCTGGTAAGGTAACAGCCGTCCATTTCCATTGGATGCTCACGCTGCTGATGGCCCGCCTGAGGCAACAGAGCGTTGGATTAAGAGGTCGGCCCAAATCGCCCACCGTTTTGTTTGGTCGCCGAAACCCTCCTCGAGGTATGACAGCGCAGCACACGGCCTTTGAACCGGCGCGGTTGCTCATTCTTCCGGCCAGCAGCTAGGGCGCTCCTTCCAGGAGGGCGCGCCAGGTCGAAATTCCAAGGGCCTTTCTGGATGTGGCTCACTGATGGCCGTGTTCGACGTCCCTACAAGACCAGAGAGCGCTCCCGCAGGCCCTATTTCAAAGCGAAATATGTCCGGAGTGCTTTGATCAAAACATCCGGCTTTATCTAGCCCGGAATCGTTGTTTTCAAACATATTACCGGGGAAAACCCGCTGTCCGGAATTTAAGGGGGAGCGGTGGAAACGTCGGCATCATTCGAAGCCCGGTCCGCGCCACCGCCCTACCCGGCGGCAGAGGAGGATTACAGGTGCCTTCTCAGGCTGCGAAAAAAGACCTACGATGGGCGGGACAGCCAAACTTCGTCTTAGGATTATCGTCCGGTCCACTCGTCCCGCTACGCGGCTCACTTTTCTAGTGAGTCTTCCTCGGAATTCGATTCGCGACGTTCTTGCTGGGGTGTGTTTTGTGGGGACGTGCTGGATTCGGCATGGTCTCCTTTCGCGAACAACTCATACGCAGGCCGGTGAAGTCCGGACCGGTCTAACCTTAGCGTCGGGCGTTTGAAGCGAGATGCAACCATATTTAGAAAAAGAGATACTGGAATCCAAATTATGGCAGTTAAAAGGAGGAATGTGCCGCTAAAGCGTACACCGATGAGTATGAGGATCCCGCTAGCGATCAGGAACGATAGGATTGCGCTGAATGTACGATACGGTTGGGAGACACGAACTGGCCCTTTGCACGACGGACAGCGGAAGCCGCCGCCAGGTCCCCACTCCATTCGTAATCCCGCAGAGTCAATTTCTTCACCGCAGATCGGGCATCGGAGACGCACTCGGAAGCAACTCCTATCCCCAGTGGGTTTTAAGAATGCCTATGCATGGTTCATCGCCCCATAGTGTACAACCGAGCCAGGGTCCCGTGCGCGGAGTAAAAGGGGCATCACCCCGGTAAGTCCGAGGCTTTGGAATCCTGTTTCACAAGTGCGCGCTTGCGCTGCATCAGAGCTGCAGTCGAATTAAGCAACACGTGGGCAATAAAAGGGGTTACAAGTGTTCGCGACCACAAAAAAAGTGCAGCACAAGAAACGCACCTCCAGCGGCGGGCCGAAGCGCTCGACCGAGCGTAGCCCCGAGAGATCGATAGGATATGACATGTCCAACCCCGAATGAAAGGGAAGTGAGCAAGACCGCTGATTCAATAGATGTACCTGCCTGAATAAACGCTGTGAGTGCCAATGCCCTCCAAAGTTCCTCGGCAAATGCTCCGAGTGCCAAGATTGCGAGAATCTTCCAAGTGCGTTCGCGAAGCACAAAAATGGGCACTTCGCCAGCCCGGGGAGTCCATTTCCTGGCCAGGGCGAGCATACCCAGGACTTCAACGGCGAGCAAAATTCCTGCGATTACGCCCATCAGCACTGTCCCGGTTGGCTGCCTCAATCGCAATCCAAGAGACGCAGCCGAGCCAAGACCACCGCGCAGGAGGAAGAATGAAGCAATCGTCAGGAGAGCAAATTTGAAAAGCAAAAGGTTCCCTTCATTTTGCTTCGATCGTTCCATGATTTCGGGCGGCATAGGCACCCCGCCGCCCGTTCGCCACCACCAGCGAAGCTCATTGGGTTCGTAGACTAATAGCGTGATGAACGGATAAGCTAACAGGGCGAGGTAGGCGAGACTCCTAGTCCCCATCAGCGTCTCTCAGTTGACTGCGAGATCGGATATGAGTTCAGTCGTTCTCCCACCAAGTCAAAACCCCGACGGCATAGCCCGCCCAGGCCCCTGGGCTCGTCTTGTCTGAGGGAATTGCGAGAGGCCCTCTGGTTGCGGCATTTGCCAACGAAACGCCAAATTGCGCTAGTGTCCTGTAACAGTGGTTCGTGACATAAGTTGGGCGGCCTGGGCAGCTGCCGTGCGCTGGGCGAAGCGGGCGATGCTGGCCAAGATTTCGTCGGCGCTTTTGGTCCACACAAATGGCTTTGGGTCGGCATTGTGCACGTCAAGAAACTCATAAATGGCACGCTCCAACTCGCTGACGCTGCGATGGGCACCTCGCCGAATTTGTTTCATCGTGAGTTCCGCGAACCAACGTTCCACCAGGTTTAACCAAGAACCATAAGTGGGCGTGTAGTGCACGTGAAAGCTTGGGCGTTTGGCGAACCACGCGCGGATGCACGGTGTTTTGTGCGTGCTGTAGTTGTCCATGATGAAATGGACCTCCTGATCCGGTGGCACGCTGGCATCGACGCGGTCCAGGAATTTGCGGAACTCGAGCGAGCGATGACGGTGATACGTTTGGCCAATCACTTTGCCGCTCTTGACGTCGAGCGCGGCAAACAGCGAAGTGGTGCCATGACGCTCGTAATCGTGCGGGTGCCGTTCGGCTTGCCCCGGCCTCATCGGTAGCAATGGTGCCGTGCGATCCAGCGCCTGAATCTGCGACTTTTCATCCACGCACAGCACCACCGCGTGCTCCGGCGGGTTCAGGTACAGGCCCACGATATCGCGCACTTTCGGCACCAGCAGCGGATCTGGAGAAAGCTTGAAGCTCTCGCTGC
>QHYJ01000369.1 GCA_003223255.1 Acidobacteriota bacterium
CGGAGATGGGTCTTCAATTCGTCAAACGTGTTTTCTATCTCCCACCTCTCGTGATAGAGCGCGGCCAGTTCTTCGGCCGGCGCCCGGAGCGGATCATCGATGGTAGTCACCAGCCGGTAGATCGGTTCGGCGTCGGGTATGCCTTGGAGCTGATAGTCAATGACTCGAACTCGTACGCCTTTCGTTTTGTGCCGCGCATCCTTTTGGGAAGGATAGATGGCGCTGAGATAAG
>QHYJ01000370.1 GCA_003223255.1 Acidobacteriota bacterium
GGTTCGATACCGCGCCCCGCGCGTCTTCTCCGAAGCGATCGGTACAACTACCTGCTCATACAGCCGCCGCAAGGGTTCCGCGCCCAGACGGGAGCGCGCTTGCGAAATGCCGCTCTTGCCGGTGGCCCGCACGGTTTCCTCGGGCTTGGTCAGCCACTGGATGCCTTCCAGCAAGCAGCGCAGCACTTCCCGATAGGAAGATTGCATGTACAGCGCCAGCGCGATCACGTAGTACACCACCAGATGCGCTGGCAGTTCTCTTTGCCGGACGCTGGCCTTACCAGTCGAAGCCAAAATCGAATCGATTTTCTCCCGAGGAATCGCTCGGCTGACCACCCCAAGGCTGATGTAATCCGTGACTCGGCTTCCGGCGGGCAAACTGGCAAGAGTGCGAGCCATGGCGCTATTCTGTCCTCCTGCCAGACAGAATACTCTATATTTTCTTAAGTGAACAGTATTGATCCTGGCCCTTGTCATGCACTTGCAGGCACTTTTTCAAGCCGGGATTTTTCGAGTTTCGGTCCATTCGGTCCAATAACGCGGATTTTGGACGAAAACTCGTTGGGAAGCTCGAAACCCAAACCCGCTTTTTCTGCCACTTCTTTGCGAAACCGCACGTCGCCTTTGATCTTGTCGTAGAGGTCGAACATGCCCTCTCCAGCATGGCCCATCCAGTATTGCAAAAGTCCCGGAGGGGTGGCCCTGAAGTTCCAGTGCTGGAAATTTCAGGTCACCGAATTCGGTGTGGCCAACGAGTTGTAGGGAGCTCTGTCCTGCGTGGTCTGCATCACGAATATCGACTGGAAACAATGGCGGCATGAAAAGCCGGCGAAAACTCAGAACCATCAGGTTTTTGCGGGGCACAGCACAAATCTTGACATCGGCCTTCGTCACAGGTGGCTGACTTCGGGGTCATCGGCAGTGGGACTTGCGCCTTTGTCAGAGGGCACTTGCGCTCCTCCACTGGCCAGCGAGACCAGAAGGACAAGGAAAGGGCCTGCCAACGTCTGTCTTTACATGAAAGTTCCTCCATTTCACATTTTAGACGTACACCAGCAGCGAAGACGACAGGTGGAAGCATGTATCCAAAGCGTTGCCGCCAGGATTCGCGCTGCTTGGTTTTCTTTCTCTTAAGCGCGGATAAGAACCAGACGGCGCAAAACAAAATCCACAGCGTATCAATCCATAGGCGTGGTGAAGAAAAATCCGTAGTTCCGTCAGATGCCGCCACTCCGAAGATGGAGCAAGCCAACGGGCATTTCAAGCGTGATTTATTCGTAGCGAAGTGTAATCAGCGGATCAACGCGCGACGCTTGGCGGGCGGGGAGATAACAAGCCACGAAACCGACCGCGACCATGCAGGCCACGGCCACCGCAAAAGCCCACGGGTCAGTCGGGGAAATGCCCCAGAGCTGACTCATGAGGAAGCGGGTTAATCCGAGACTGGCAAGTGCCCCCTGGCATTCGGATCGGGCAAGTCTCGGGGGAATTCAAAGACTACTTCCTCCATCTACTCAGAGGCCTTCAGAGAGGAAAATGTTAATCCTTTTTTGCTCAGACCACCCCTTGGAGGATGGGTTTCGACCGGCGGAATTCGGCTCTCGCGGCTGGCTGTAGCCTCTCCAGTGTGAGCCATGCCCATCGCCCAGCTTTGAGATTGGGCTCAGGCAGGGCTCAGGCAAGCCGTTGAGTATCTTCCTGCCTTGGCTAGTTTGGCCGGAAACGCCATAAACATACGCGACCCACACTCGATAAAATGCTTCTCCTCCTGAAGGTCGTCCGCTTTCTTAAATTCCGCAACCACTTCCGCAAACATTTTAGTTCGCACGTACACCCACCCAAGAAACATATTGCGACAGGGAAGTTTTCGTCCAACTCGGGCGATATTTCGTTCCTTACTGGGCCCATGTTCTGAGGTTGGGTGCTCAGTGTCAGCGCCTTACTTGCTTGAGAAGCCTGCTCTCTTGAAAGCCGAGTACGCCTCCTGAGCGCCCCCGGACGAAACCCATGTCGAATCCTCCGGGCGCCAGTTTGATCGCTACCTGTTCTTCATTCGGGATTGGTCCGCAGCTAGCTTTGCACGACGAGCGATTTCGCGTGGTTCGGTAACGTTGAAGAAATTCGGGCTTATGTGCGCAGGATTCGGAATCTTCTGCCAGGTGCTAAGACTCTTCTGATACCAATCCCCGGACTCTCTCCATCGTTTGGACTGGTTTTTGGCGACGCGGGCTCTCCGAGCTAGCACTGCAGAGACATCCCCGAGACCGGTATAGCTATCAGCCAACGCGTAAAGCGCCTCCATATTGTCTGAGTTGGAGGTAACCAGCCATTTGGCAATGGTCAACGCCTTTCGATATTCTTCCGATGCTTGGTCTAGGTTTCCCGCCTTGACGTGGGTTCGGCCGAGATGGTTGCGGGTGCAGGCCTCGTTCACTGTATCTTCAATGTCCTTGGGGTCGGCAGATGAGATGGCAGCGTAAATGTCCAGGGCTCGCGAGTAGCTTTCCTGCGCTCTACTTACATTCCCAGCGTGCTCGAACGCCTCTCCTACCAAAATTTCCGTGCTCGCGAGAAGACTCCGGCTGTGAGAATCATTGGCAGACTTGGCCAGCGCTGCCTGCTTGCCAATCGCTCGCAACAGAAAAGCCAGTCCCTCCTTGACGCGGCCGGCTTCCACCAACGCGTGGCCCACATCACCTTCTGAGGTGATGAATATGGATTGCGCGTCAATATCCTTGGGGTCGGCCAGCGCCGTAGGCTGGAGCAATTGGAATTCCCCCCTGTAGTATCTCAGCGCTTCCGCGGCTTTCCCGTTCATCAGCAGGGCGTCGCCGGTGCGCGTGTAGCAAATTGCCAGACTGCGGCGGAAGAGGGTGTTGCTATTATTCTGTACCAAGGGTTCGAGTAGATTGCGGGCACGCCTGTAATAGTCGAGGGCTTGGTCGCGATCGCCAGCCTTTACTAGGTCGTCCCCAACAGCGACGTGGGCCATCACTAAGTCACTTTTGCTGGCGAGGTCCGACGGAGTTGCGTCCGCGATCTGTTGAAGAAGAGTTAGTGCCCTTTGATGGTTTTCTAGCGCATCTCGAAGGTCGCCCGCGTTTCCTCGCACACCGTTGCCTTCCTGAATATCGCCGAGATATTCGTAGTCCTGTGCCAATTCCTTAAGCGCGTGGCGTTTTGAAGTCCCATTCCCAGCCGCTGTTTCGGCAATCGCCACCGCTCTTCTGAGGTTCTCCAATCCTTCCTTTGTATCGCCAAGGAAAAGCCACTGCACTTGGCCAATTCGCCGGTAGACGTCAGCTAGAGCAACTTGGTCTTCGGTACTGCCCGAGCGTGCGGTGCCGATTGACTGGCGGATCGCCAGCGCCTTTCGAAAGCTGTCCAGGGCGTCTCTTGGATTCCCAAGATTCGAACCAAACCAGTTGCCTTGGACTTGACCTACCTTCTCGTAGGCGGTGGCCAACTCACGTTGCAGCGAAACGTCCCCACTCGCCTCCCCCGACAAGCCGTCGAGATACGCCAACGACTTCTCCACAATTAATTTTCTCGCCGACGTCGTTCCTGGCAAGTTTTCGATCGAATCGTGGATTTCAAACATCAGCGAGTTGGCCAACTGACGCACGTCATTGAAACGCCGCTCCGCGCGGGTCCGCTCGGCGCGGGCAATGCGTGCCTCCCGCAGCGTCACGGCCATAGCTGCCAGGAGCGCGAGTGCCACCAATGCTGCCACGGCGACCCCGGCTTTGTGGCGAGTAACAAATTTGGAAGCGCGGTATGCAAAGGTATCTTTGCGCGCGATGACTGGAAGATGCCCAAGGTGACGCCGGATGTCCTGCGCGAATTGCTCGACCGATGCGTAACGCCGCTGTGGTTCCTTGCGCAGCGCCATCAGCACGATGTTGTCGAGGTCACCGTTCAGGCGCTTGCTCAGTTTTTCGGGAGAGCTTCCTCGGACCGCGCTGAGCACAGCTGCACCTGCTAACTTTTTTTGTTCACGGTCATCTAGCGGGACATGCATGTGACGGACGGCAGCGCTAGGTTTCTCCGCGTCAGCTTCGCAGACCGCGCGGGAAATCTCGTGTGGCGTGCGGGTAGCGACGCAATAGGGAGCCCGGCCGGTGAGTAGTTCGTATAACACCACTCCCAATGAGTAGACGTCACTGGCGGTCGTGATGGGCTCGCTTTTAACCTGTTCCGGGCTTGCGTACTCCGGCGTCAGCAAGCGGAATAGGCTGATGGTTTGCTCAGGCTGACCGGCGGTCTCGCTTGACTGCAAAATCTTCGCAATCCCAAAATCGAGCAGTTTCGGCACGCCTTCCGCAGTAACCAGGATGTTGCCCGGCTTGAGGTCACGATGGATGATCAACCGCTGGTGTGCGTACTGCATTGCCGAACATACGTGAAGAAAAAGCTTTAGCCGCTCGGTCGTAGCGAGCTTCCGTGCATCGCAGTACTCATCAATGCGCTGGCCCTTGATGAATTCCATTACAAAATACGGCAGACCCTGTTCCGTTGTGCCGCCGTCAAGCAGCCGCGCAATGTTGGGGTGGTCAAGGCCCGCCAGTATTTGCCGTTCGTTCTTGAAGCGATGAAGCACAAAACTCGAGTCCTGGCCAGAACGTACCAACTTGATGGCGACTTCTTTGCGGTATTCATCGTCGGCCCGGACAGCGCGGTAGACTTCACCCATTCCGCCAGCGCCGATTTCTTCGACGAGCTCATAGGAACCGATCCTGTGCCCAATCCAGGTCTCAACCTGTTGAGGAAAGTCAAGGGCGAACTCTCTTAGAATCGCAGGATGGTCAAGAAACTCGTCCCCGGCTTTCTCTCCGGCGGCGAGTAGTCGCTCCAGGTCCATGCGGAGTTCGGCATCGTTTCCACAGGCTCGGTCCAGATAGCCCGTGCGTTTGGCGGGATCGAGCTCCAAGACAGTTCCGAGGAGTTCTTTCATCTGCCGCCAGCGCTCCGGCGTCATAATCTAACGCTCCTCCTGGTTCATTTGTTGGTAAAGCCAAGCGCGGGCCGTGGCCCATTCGCGTTTTACGGTAGCTGGAGAGAGGTCCAGCAACTGGGAAGTATCTTCGATGGAGAGGCCACCGAAGAAGCGTAATTCAACGATTTGACTTTGCCGCGAATCCAGCGCGGCTAGCCCGTTCAAGGCATCGTCTAGCGCAATCAGATCCACCGGGCGTCTCGCTGGCGGGGCCACAGCTTCGTCGAGTGAGAGGGTCAGATTTCTGCCTCCGCGTTTGGCCGCACGCTGCTTCCGCGCGTGGTCCACAAGGATTCTCCTCATCAACTGTGCGGCCACGGCGAAGAAGTGAACGCGATTCTCCCAATGCACCGAACTGCGATCGACCAAGCGAAGGTAGGCTTCATGAACAAGGGCCGTGCTCTGCAGGGTGTGATCGCGGCGCTGACTGGCCAGACAGTGCCGCGCGATGCGGCGAAGTTCTTCATAAACAAGGGGGATGAGGGCCTCCCGGGCCGCTGTATGCCCATGGCTCCACTGCAAGAGCAATTGCGTGACGCTGCTCGTCGAAGAGGGACGCACGATGGTCGTTCTGCGCGGGGAACAATCTCGGATCACGCAAAAACTATCCCGCTTGCGGCGGAAAGTCAATCCACTGATCGAGCTTGACCCGGCTCCAGCCTGTTCCAGCGCTAGAGACTTGAAATACTTTTGTGCACCGTGAGCCAGTTTTCCGAGTTTTTGCGTTTATTAGGGCAAGAGGAGATACGTGGCCAAGCCCGTTCTCCGGCAACGCTCCCGACACTTCGAATCCAAGACCGGGCCCGCTCGCATGGGCCGGAGGAGACTCTATGCGCAAGTTCTTGTCGCGCTTGATCTTTCCGAGGGTTCGCGTGATTGCGCTTGCTGTCCTGCCGGGCCGAGCCTGGGCACAATTATCGCTATGGGTGCGTGAGACGCTGCCGACAGCTCTAGGAGGATTCTCATGACTCAGCTACGCAGAATTCTTTGCTTTGCAGTTTTTGGCGCAGCCCTTCTCTTCCTGCCAGGTAAAGCTGCCGACGCAGCCTTGGGGCAGCAAGAATCGCCGCTGACAAATGCCGATGTGATTTCTATGGTCAAAAGTGGATTACCGGAGGCCGTAATCATCGGTTCGATCAAGACGAGCGAAAACAACTTCGACACGTCGGCTAAAGCCTTGATTGCCTTGCAGAAGGCATCGGTTCCGCAAAAGGTCATGCAGGCAATGATTGACGCAGCGGCCGCTAAGAAAAACGCGACGGCAGCGGCGGCACCAGTAGCGGGTGCTGCTCTCACCCCCCCTGCACAATCCACAACTTCTCTGGGCGCCAGCACGGCTATGCCAGCGGGCGGCGTTGCTAATCCAAGTCCGCTGCCGAGTGGCGCACCGACTACGCTTGGTGGGGTCGTGTTTATGTTGCTCACTGGGAATTCCAAGCAGCCCCTAGCGGCCGAAAAGCTGCAAGTTGCACCTACACAGGCAAAGGAATCCACACTCCAGGCACTAGCCCTGGACAGCGCTCTGAATCAAGTATTGCAAGCTGGAGTTCAAGACGTA
Organism: Acidobacteriota bacterium; assembly: GCA_003223255.1. GTDB lineage: Bacteria > Acidobacteriota > Terriglobia > Acidiferrales > UBA7541 > Acidiferrum. The sequence goes on from QHYJ01000370.1 coordinate 6,555, forward strand.
GCCACGCGAGTGGCGGCGCGCACCAAGCTTGCCTCACCTTCGACTGGTGTGACTCAGGCAGGCAATGTGATTGGGGGACTGTTCTTGAAGAAATCAAAACCAACACTCACTTACGCTTGGGCCCTGCCAGGAGCGACATCTTCTTCCTCCGTGGGGGCGGCGTCCAGTTTTCAAGTCACCTATGCGGGTGTTCCTGGCGTCAATCCTGACGACTATGAACCGCACATCGTGAAACTGGCTATCACTAAGGAGCAGGGATGGCGACTGGCGGGCGCGGCGAAGGCCGCAGAAGAGATGGCACAGAGCACCTCCCCCACCTGGGCAGTGTACTCGTCATTTATCGAGGATACGGTGCCGGCTCAGACGAAGAAAGCCGCCCCCGGTGATGTCACTGTTACGCCGAACAGTCCGTTGGCCGCGGGCGAATATGCAGTCGTGCTGCGTCCGGTGGCCAAGAGTAAGAAGTTTGCGGGGACGGACTTAATTAATGGACAAGGCGAAGGCTTCGTCTTTAACTCAGTGTCGTCCTTTACTGTTAAACAGTGAAAAAATTTTCGGATAACAGAGCTTCTAGGTCACAAAGGAGGATATCCCATGCGACTTTTACTGAAGACCCACATTCTCATTGCCGGTATCTGTGTCCTGGCGCTCCCAGCGTTCGCCGCGCGCAAGGATAAGCCATCGGGCCCGGAAATCGCTCAGAAAGCCCGCACCGCCGTGCTCGATTCAGAAAACAGTACGACGGGCGAGAAGAATGGAAAGAAAATCAAGCTCATACCGGCCAATCTTCCTCAGGGCAAGAGCGAAGCTGAATTGGAAGATGGACAAGTCATCGGCGTGCTGGAAACTGAGGCGCAAGGGGACGAAACCAGCCTGCCGCCTGGGAAGTACAACCTGTTTCTGGCCAAGGAGGGGAACGACTGGCACACCTATGCCGAATCGGGAGGCAGGATTGTGGCGGAAGCAGCCCGCGTCAAGGTGGAGAAACAACCCCAGGGGACGCGCAGGAGACCGGAAATTCGTGCGCAGGGCTGGTGCTCCACGCAGTGGTTCTGGTTTTTTGGTTGGCACTCGGTCACGCTATGCTGGTGACCGCCCTTGTCGGCTAAATTAAGTCTGGAACTTGCCGCCGCGTTGCTGCACGGTTGTGGGTCTATTTTGTCTTTCGGGGGTAAGAAAAATGATGTCTCGAGGATACAGGCAATCACTGGCAGCGCGCAGCTCGGATGAGCCTCATTTGGGCGCGCGGCTGTCGCGGTAGAGGAACGGATTTGGTGCCGAAATCAAAGTAAAAAAGGAGATGTTCCATGAAGCTCAAACTGTCGGCCTTGGGTCTTGTGCTTTTCTTGATCGCCCTGCCCGCTGCCGCGGCTCGCAAGGACAAGCCTACGGGCGACGAAATTGCAGCCAAAGCTAAAGCGGGAAAGCTTCAGAACGAGAACACCACTGTCGGGGAGAATTGCAAGCTTACTCCCGCTGATTTGACCCATCTTAGGTCCATGACCGATCTCGAAGATGGGCAGTTCATTGGCGTGCTGGAGACGGACATCGCCAGTGATAAGACTGGCTTGGCCGCTGGCAAATACGACCTGTTCTTGGCCAAAGTCGGCAACGCCTGGCATGTCTACGCCGAGTCCGGCGGAAAGATCGCAGGGGAAGCCTACAGCGTCCTCGAGCGTAAAGACACTCCAAAAAATATGCGACCGAAGTTCAGCAAAGGAAGTTTCTGTTGGTGGGTTTGGTTGATCTTCACCGGCTTTCAAGTCTGTATCTGAAGTCCGTTGAGTTGGCGTTGAGCAACGCCCGATCAAAAAGCATCCATCCGGCGAAGCTGACGCTGGCCGTTTCGTGGAGTGAACGTATTTTTTGATCGATTTCGCCCGCGGTTAGGTCTGCAAAAGGGAAAGGTGGTTCACGGCCATGACAAAAATCTGGAGAACATCGTCGCTTCTCACACTTGTTCTCGTCACTTTACCTACAGAGCCTGTGAGGGCGCAGACGGGCAGTTTACAGAACCGCAGCGAGCCTCAGAAGTTTGAGATTGCGACCGGCGAGAGCGCTGGATTCGGCTTTGTCGTCAGCCAGCCCGGGCCCATCGTGATTCGGGCGCAGTGGCAGGGCGTACCGCTAGTCGTCAGCCTCAGCGGCCCCCTGGCCCAGCCGATCGAAAAATCGAGCAGTGGCAGCGTGGATCTCAGTTACACCGTCACCGCCGACGATGTACGTCGCGGCGTTGTTTGGAAGGTTTCACTGCGCTCAGCCTCGGCTCCACCGCGACCAGTCTCGAGTGCATCCGTGCTAATTGATTCGCACAATGCAGTCACCTTGTTGCGAGTTGCCAAAACCGAAGCCCAGGGCACCG
>QHYJ01000371.1 GCA_003223255.1 Acidobacteriota bacterium
ATGCGGGTTGTCGGCGCCTCGTGACGTGGTCAGCGCGCAAGTCATACTGCAACGCGCCCGGATCGGGCGTTCGCGGCATAACGTAGAGGATGTCGCCTCATGCGTGCCGCGAGAAGCCGTCGCCTTTCAGGCGACGGAGTGATCACGGTATTGGGGGGTAGGAGAAAATCTCGTACAACCGGGTGACGCCTCCGATCATGCAGCAGCTCCTGGCGCGGCCGAAGACCATCAACTGCTCGGGATCGCGCACCGGCAGCTTTCGCAGGAGCAGCTCGTTCGTGAGGCTGAAGATGGCGGTGTTGGCGCCGATGCCGAGGGCCAGAGTGAGCACCGCGACGACGGTGAAGCCGGGAGACTTGCGCAGCATGCGGACAGCGAAGCGCAGATCTTGCCAGCAGGTTTCCAAGAAAGATTCCCAGCCGGCGGAGCGGACTTCTTCCTTGGTAATGTCCGAGCTGCCACGTTCCAGGCGCACGGCGCGGAGAGCCTCTTTGCGGCTCAGGCGCTGCTTCAGCTTTTCCTGGGCCGCCATTTCGAGGAAACCGTTTACTTCTTCTTCGAGTTCCTGGCCGGCCTGTTTCTTTCGAAACAAGGAACGGAGACCGTCAGCTATAGTTCGCAAGATGGACATCACTAACCCTACGTCCCCCAGAACTACGGCAAGTTCACACCCCTTCCCAATTCGGTGTCATGCCTCCAAAAGCGCCATGACTTACTCGTCGCGCAGTGCGAGCATCGGATCATTCCGCGACGCACGGCGAGCGGGTAGCAAGCTGGCCAGGGCCGCTACAACGGAGAGGCCGATGAGCGCCGCCCCCAGCGTGAGCGGATCGCCGGGATTGAGTCCAAAGAGCATCGCTGTGGCCGCCCGTCCTCCTGCCAGCGCTATCGCCGCCCCGATCACCAATCCCACAAGCAGCAATGTTCCGGATTCCTGCATCACCAGCTTGACGATGCTCGCGGGAGCCGCGCCGAGCGCCATGCGAATGGCGATCTCATTGCGCCGCTGGGCCACCATGTAGGACATCACTCCATACAGACCGACCACCGCGAGCAGAACCGCGAGAATCGCAAAAAATCCGGACAACCGGGCCATCAAGCGGTCGCGCAGCAAACCTTCCTCGATGGTCGTGCGCAAGGCAGAAAAAGAGATATCCATGTTGGGGTTCACCGCTTCCGCAGTGCTCTTTATCGCTGCGGTCAACCCAACCAGCCCCGCATGCGAACGCACCAAGATTTGCGCATCGGTGCCAGGAGTCAGGTACTGCGCTTTGGCGGTGTATACGATGGACGGGAAGTCCTCACGCAGGTCCGAATATTTTGTGTTTCGCACTAGCCCGATGATTTCGTAAAGCCGGGTCGTTTGGAGGCTGCGGACGCGGAATTTCAAGCCCACAGGATTTGCGCCCTTGGCAAACTTGTGTGCGAATTGTTCGTTCACAATGGCGACATTCGGCGAAGCCAGCGTATCGTGATCGTCGAAATCGCGGCCACTCAGAATTTTTGTCCGCAGCGTGTCGAAGTAGCCGGGGCTGACGATATTGAATGCCGCAACGGGGGCATCTCCTTCCGGCTCGCCGGTTTCGCCCCACAAAATGTCGTGGCCGATGCCATCACCGCTCAGCGGAACGATCGACGCCAGGGCCGCCGTCTCCACTCCCGGAATGGCGCGCACGCGTTGCAAGAGATTGTCCGAGAAAGCTATGCGCGCCTCTTTGGGAATACGCAGCGGAGTGAAGTCGACATCCGCCACCAAGACACCGTCTTGGCGAAAGCCTGCGTCGAGCCCGGCCAAATTGTTCAAGCTGCGCGCAAAGAGTAGCGCACCCACGAGCAGCGTGAGCGAGAGCGCGATTTGCGAGACGACCAAAACTCGGCGAAGCCCGAACCGGGAGCGTCCCGCGGTTGTCCCGCGCGTGCACTCCTTAAGTACGATACCCGGTGCGACATTGGCGGAGCGCAGGGCCGGCGCCAACCCGAACAAAATGCAAGTCAACACCGCGAGCCCCACGGTGAAGCCCAGCATCCGCCAATCCATTCCCAGATCGATGAACAGCGGATCGTGCGGCGTGCTTAGCGAAGCGACCAGCACCTGACCGAGACTCCGCGCCAAGAGTGCTCCCAGCCCCGCACCGATGAGGGCCAGCAGCAAGCTTTCTGCCAGGAGTTGGCGAATGAGGCGCCCGCGCCCCGCTCCGAGGGCCAAGCGCACGCCAATTTCTCTCTCTCTCGTGCTTGCCCGGGCGAGCATCAAATTCGCGAGATTCGCCGAGGCGATCAGCAACACGAGTCCAGCCAAGCCGAGCAGCAGCCATAAAGGCTTTTCGTAATCCTGGCGAAGATCCGAAAGGCCGGAATCCGCGGCGAACGCCCCCAGCTTGTATTGCAGAAAATGTTTGGCGTTAGAGGGATTGAACTCCGGCGGCAGCGTGGCCTCAAACAGTCCCGGAGAAATCGCGCGCAACTGGGCTGCGGCACGCTCGATGCTCCAGCCCGGTTTCCGCCGGCCCATTACCGAGAGCCACCAGCCCGAACGGCTTTTCCGTTGGCTGTATTCTCCGTTGACCAGCGGTTCGCCGCACAGTGGAGCAGCTACGTCGAAGTACCTGCCGACTTCCACGCCGGTGAAATCCGCGGGCGCCACACCCACTATGCGAAAAGCGTGCCGGTTGATGGTGAGGGTGCGGTCCAGCACGAAACGCTCTCCGCCAAATTCGCGCTGCCAGAAGGAATAGCTGATGGCAACAGCGGCCGAGCCGCATGCGGGCTGATCGTCTGCTGGACCGAGCAAGCGCCCGAGCGCAGGCTGCACTCCTAGCGTTTCGAAAAATTCGCCGCTGACCCACAGCCCCTGCGCGTTGTGCACCTCGCCACCCGGCGCAATGTTGAATACGGTCGGACCCCACGCAAAAACCTTGGAGAAGCCTTGCTGTTGCTTGCGAATCTGCTCCCACATTGCGAACGTCAGGTCCGGATAGCGGGAACTGAAACTCCCACTTGCACTACCCCGGTGGTCGATGGCAATTTTCGCGATTTCTTGGGGATGGTTCACCGGCAGCGTGCGCAGCCGGACGGCATCGATCAATTGAAAAATCGCGGTATTCGCGCCGATCCCCAATGCCAGCGAGAGGATCGCTGCCGCGGCGACCAGCAGATTTGCCCGAAGCTGTCTGGCGGCATACCGCAAATCTTGCCAGCAGGTTTCCAAGAAAGATTCCCAGCCGGCGGAGCGCACCTCTTCCTTCGACACTTCCAGGCTTCCTCGTTCCAGGCGCACGGCGCGAAGGGCATCCTTGCGCGTCAAGCCCCCCTTCATCTTTTCTTCCGCGGCCATTTCGAGGAAGCCGTTTAGTTCTTCGTCCAGCTCCCGCCTGGCCTGTTTCTTTCGAAAAATCGATTGGAGCCCCGAGGCCATGCTACGCAGAAAGGACATAAGTTTACGAGGCCTCCAGGATTCTGGCGATGGCCGCCACTTGCCGCCCCCATTCCCGCGTCTCGCTGTTAAGTTGCTTCCGGCCTTGTTCGGTTAGCGCGTAATATTTCGCGCGTCTGCTGTTCTCAGTGGCTTTCCATTCGCCCTTGATTAGCCCGGCGCGCTGCAGCCGCTGAAAAGCGACAAATAGCGAGCCTGCGTTGACGCGGAAGACGCCGTGGCTCATCTGTTCGAGGCGGACAGCAATGCCGTAGCCATGCATGGGCTCGAGCGCCAGCGTTTTCAGAATGAGCATGTCCAGAGTGCCCTGGACGAGATCACTTGGCTTGTCTGCCATGGAAGCGTTCCTCCTGAGGGTCAAGAGGAAGCATACGCTTCTCCTCCTGATTGTCAAGAGGAGAGTTGGAATTACGCAGTCTTGTCAGTGGCACGGATTGGCTAGGGGCGCAACCTACTGCGCCCCTAGGAGTAGTGGGGATTAGAAGTATCGGCTATTCGATTTGGGCAAAGGCACGGATTTGGGTCTCGAGCGCCTGGTTGTATTGCCGCTCGATTTGCAGCTCGGTCTGGAGTTTCTTGACCAGCAGTTCCAGGCGCGCAATTTCCATACGAAGTTTTTGCAGATCATGCGCGGAAGCCGCGGGCCGTGCAGAAGTTTGCGTGTGTGACTGAACCTCAGCCTGCGCCTGGGCCGGGGGACGCGGAGCAAACGCTTCGGCCAGCGCGCGAGGCCAGGCTGGTTCCTGAGCCGCGGGTGGCGCAGGGGATGGCGTGAGCGCTTGCGGAGCGGGGGGCGCAGGAGCGAAAAGACTGCTCAATGCGGCCGCAGAGGCGCTTCGTTCCGCAGAAGGCGTCGGCCCTGGACTCTGGGGCTCGAGAAGAGCCTTCACGCGGTTGATTAATTCCTGCGGTTGAAAGGGTTTGCGAATCAACTCGTCCGCTCTGACCGACACGGCCTTGTCGGCGACCGTTTTGTTTACCACCCCAGACATGAGCAGAACCGGAGTGCCACTGAGATCGGGGTTCTCTTTGATCTGGGTGCAGACGGAGTAGCCGTCCTGATCCGGCATAATCACGTCGGTGATGACCACGTCCGGGCGAGTTTGTTGGAATTGCGCGAGAGCGGAGGCGGCGTCGGCACACGTAATCACGTGGATGTGTTCGCGGCGAAAAGCGATCTTGATGACTTCGCGCATGGTGGCGCTGTCGTCGATGAAATAAACCGTGGGTACGCGTTTTTCTGGCGCTTCGTCGAGAGGGGGAATGGTCATCGCTTCACTCATGGGGTTTCCTTGTCCGCCATGTCGCGGGAACTTTCGTCAACTTCGCGCATGGCATCGAGCATCAAGTCGGTAGCTGAACGAAGCACGGTACGCTGCGACGATGTGGCGCCGTACATAAATTTGTAGACGCCATGGTTTCCGTTGACACAGTTCTTCAGGATATAAATCACGGCTTCATCGCCGAACAGAGTGCCGCATTCGGCGTGGGAAATTTCTCCCCCTTCGTAGAAGAGAACCGCGTCGGTTTCTCCCGCATTGATATGCAATGCCCCGGTCTGGTGCGCGTGGCCGAGCATTTGCATCACGCCGGTGAGGTCATGGTGCGTCAAGTTGCCGCTCAGGCTGGTGTCGGATTGCGAGAGCAATTGCGTGGGCTGGAAGCCCTCCAGTTTGCTGACGATGATTTGTCTCACATGGGAGGCGATGACGCCGGGTTGGCGGCTGCGGTCGATGTAATCGTCGCATCCCGCCTGAAATGCTTCCATCAACGCACGCTGGCTGCCGTCACCAAGAGCCACGATGGGGAGACTGGAGCTTTTCGCATCCGCGCGAATGATCCGAGCGATTTCGAGTGCACCCATCTCGCGCATGTTGGTAGCACACAAGATCGCCCCGGGAGCATCGTATTCGAGAGCGGTCAGCGCATAAGCCGCTTGCGTGCTGGTGGTTACTTCAAAGCCTTCGCGTTTCAGGGCATCGCTGAGGCGCTTGGCAAAGTACACGTTGCTGTCGATCAACAGAACCTTGATTGGGTGCGCCGCGGAAATCATGGCCTCGCCTCCGCGTCGTTCCGGTGAGTAGGCTGGGCTGTCGGAGGTTCCGATGCGGTGGGGCTTGTGGCGAACTCGTCAGGGCCGGGGGTCAACGCGTCCAGGCTCAGCACTTCAATGACGTCTCCAGCGTGCGAAAGCCATCCCGCGACGTGCGGTTCGTCGGATGCGCTCGCTGCGGTCAGTTCCGCGTTGATCAGTTCGCATTCCCCAGTGACCGGCAGAGCCACCCATTCGTTCCTTGGTCCGTAGCGGCGCAACGCAATGAGATAGAAGCGCCGCGACGTCAGATATTTTCCAATCAGCTTTTCGGCAACGTCGCAGACCGGAACAATCCTTCCACGCCGCAAAATCACTCCCTCAATCTTCGGAGTCCTGTGAGGGAAACGGAAAACGCGGCTGGGCGCGACCAACTCCGCAGTCTGGTCGGCGGCAACCGCAAAGCGCCGATCGCCCAGTCGCAGCAGGACGAAAGATTTCAGTTCGAGCTCGGTGGAGACGGTCATTGCGTTCATTCGATACGTCAGTTCAATTCCGCGCCCAAGTCCGCGTCTCTTTCTTCAGCCGTCTCTTCCTCCTCGGTCCAGGCCTCCGGAGGTGGGAGCGAGGCGTCAAGCATCAGCAATTCCTCGTCTGACAAAAAGCCTTCGGGACGCACGACCGGAACCACGGTTTGATCCAGAGCCGTCAGCCCGCGGTACCATCGCCGTTCTTCATGGCAGAACGAGAGAGGCAGCGCCTGCAATCTCGTCATGGCCGTCATTCTTTCGATGCTGTCGACCAGCAGAGCCGTACGCGTATTGCGCAATACGAAAGCGAGAACTCCTTCGCGAGCAGACAGCCCAAAATGCGCGGCGCCGTTGACGATAAACAGCGTCTGATGGCCGCGCCTGACGAATTGACGAACTTTCTCGACGCCTGGCGCGGTGATTTCGGTCGCGCCACCACAGAGGCTGTCCGCGCCCCGCACTTCCTGCACCGAGGACGAGGACAATGCAAAGAGCTGTTCGCCGATGCGAAACAGAATAATTTGTTCCGAGCGCAAAGAGCCGGGCTTAGCTGGAGTTGGCGAAGGCATCAGCGAACTCCCGCAGGCGTTGGCTTGCAAATCCCCACGACGCGCTTCTCGATGGCTTGGTAAATGTCGTCGATGCCAAGAACCTGGTCCACGACTCCGGCTTTGATGGCCTCTGCAGGCATGCCAAAAATGACGCAGCTCGCTTCGTCCTGCGCCAGAACAAGACCACCTGCTGTCTTGATGGCTTTCGCGCCGCCAGTTCCGTCGTTGCCCATGCCTGTAAGTACGCCGGCGATGCTCAACGGTCCGGCGTACGCGGCAACCGATTCCATGGTGAGGTCCATGTTGGGTAGGTAGCCGTTAATGCGGCCGGATGCTCCATCGAGCTGAATTCTTCCGCTTGACGTCACACGCAGGTGCTGTCCGCCTGGGCAAATGTAGAGCGTGCCGGGGATGAGAGATTCGTTGGATTCCGCTTCCTTCACGCGGATTTCCGTGAATTCGGCGAGTTGCGCGGCGTATTGCGATGTGAACGTCGCGGGCATGTGCTGCACCAGAATGACAGCGGCAGGAAAGTCGCGCGTGAAGCCTGGAGCGATGCGCATGACGGTTGCCGGGCCTCCGGTGGAGGCGACTAAAACAACGACGGGGAACCGTTGGTCACTTGCTGCACCGGCTGCTGAACGCGGGCTGGCCTTCGGAGCCGAAGCGAGTTTTGCGCCACTGCCGGAGTTTTGAATCGAGGAAGCCAAACGTGTGGCCGTACGCACCACGCGCACTTTGGCGGCCATGCGCACTTTGCGAAGAAGTTCTTCCTTCACAGTTTGCATGTCTAGGTCGATACCGCTTGATGGTTTGGCGACAAATTCAATGGCGCCCAATTCGAGCGCGCGTAGAGTGCTCGCTGCTCCTTCTTTCGATTCGGAGCTGACAATAACGATAGGCTTTGGGTTTGTGGTCATGATCTCGGCGGTAGCCTGGAGGCCGTCCACGTGCGGCATGTTGATATCCATCGAAATCACATCAGGTTTCAGGGATTCCGCCATGGTCACAGCTTCACGGCCATCCTTGGCGCTGCCAACCACCTGCATTTGTTCGTCGCTGTTGTAGATGTTCTCCAGCACCTTGCGCATGAACGTGGAGTCGTCCACAACGAGCACGCGGATTTTTTTCGAAGGGGTTGCCATTGTGCTGTCACGCCACCGGCGCGGCCGGGCGTGGCGTCTCCGTTCCCATAACTTGTTCAACGGCCGCAATCAACTGATCTTCTTGGACCGGCTTGGTGAGGAAAGCGGAAGCGCCTTCCTTCATGGCCCGGTCGCGATGCTTGGCGCCGGCGCGCGAGGTAACGACCATCACCGGGATCCGGCGTGTGGACGGGCTCTGGCGCATCTGCACCATCAGCTCGTAACCGGTCATGCGCGGCATCTCGAGGTCAGTGATGATCAGGTGGCAGCCGTGCTGCGACACAAGTTCCGCCGCTTCGAGGCCGTCGGCGGCTAGCTTCACGCGGTAGCCGTTCTTCTCCAGCATGCGTCCGACGAATTTGCGCACGCTGATGGAATCGTCGGCTACGACGATGACGCGTTCCTGCTCGACGCGGTCGATCGCTTCGGAGGGAATCGTGCCGCGCGCCACCGCCGCCGAGCCCGGCGCAAAAATGCGCGCGGCGCTGGCGCTGGCCTGGAGCGGACGGTGATCTGCTGGTTCGACAGCGACCATGCGGTTCAAGTCGATCAGCAGAATCAGGCTGCCGTCAGGCGCGATGGTGGTGCCGGGGAAAAGCTTCACGCGGCGGAGGTATTCGCCGAGGTTCTTAATCACGATTTCGTCTTTGCCGAGCACTTCCTCGACCACCAGGCCGATCTGGTGATTTCCGGCGTTGGCCACGACCATGCGGAAAAATCCGTTGACGGGCTCGAGCGGCGGCAAGCCAAGATAAGTGTCCAGGCGGATGACTTCGGTGACCACGTCCCGTACCTTGGTCAGCAATTTCCCGCCGACATCCTCGATTTCGTCCGCGCGCAAGCGGCGAATTTCTTCGACGACCGCCAGCGGCAGCGCGAAGTTCGTCGACCCACAGCGGACAAACAGCGCGGGCGAGATGATAAGCGTCAGAGGAACCTTCAAAGTGAATTTTGTGCCTTGGCCGGTAACACTTTGGATTTCGATTTCGCCGTTCAGCGCGTTCAAGTTGGCGCGCACCACGTCGAGGCCCACTCCGCGCCCAGCCAGTTCGCTCTTGGTGGGAGCGGTCGAGAATCCCGGATGGAAGAGCATTTCGCGCATGTCGCGTTCCGTGAGCCGGTCGGCGGTTTCCACGGAAACCAAGCCGCGCTCAATGGCGCTCTGTTTCACGCGCTGGTAGTCGATGCCGCGGCCATCATCTTCTACTTCGATATAGATGTGGTTGCCGCGGTGATACGCCCGCAGCATGATTTTTCCGGTAGCCGGCTTCCCGGTTGCAGCGCGGTCGTTGCTGTGCTCGATGCCATGGGCGACGGCGTTGCGCACAAGGTGGACAAGTGGATCGGAAATCTGCTGAATGATGTTGTTGTCGAGTTCGGTTTCACTTCCGGTGAGTTCGAGTTCCACGTCCTTATTGGTTGATTTAGCTGCGTCTCGCACTGCGCGCGACAAGCGGGAATACAGCGTTCC
>QHYJ01000373.1 GCA_003223255.1 Acidobacteriota bacterium
GGGGGGCGAATGTTTCGGGTATCGGGAAGCAAATCGGTACAAGCTGTTCAACGAGCCGGAGCTGCGACGCATCGTCTTTAACCGGCTATGCCTGCAATTCACACAAGCCGGTGCCTGCCGGGAAGCGCCGCAAGTGCGGCTGGCGCTCGCGTGCGGAAAAATCAAGAATGACGCCGACCGCGCAAAAATTCACTCTCATTTCGAGGGGCAGGGCTGGGAACTGTGGGATGAGGCCTGGCTGCGTGAGCATTTGCGGCACATGGCGGACCAAGGTTACGAGAACCAGGTTTCGGCCGTCGTGGCGAAGTTGCTGCTCAGAGGAAAAGTCGATTGATCAAAGGATTCAAAACGTCGGCGACAGTCTCATGCGTGGGTGGCAGGCGGTCGGACGCGGCCTCGCCAGAGAATTACTGTCAGTTGTCTTAACCAGAAATCGGCTACGATGCTACCGAAGGTACGATATCCAAGAGTTGCGTCTCTGGATGATCCGTTAGCCTGTGCTGCTCTTGTGTAAGTAGATGGGAGAAAGTCCTTGGTTGATTTCAAAAAACGGCTCGCCGGCAAGCAGGCAGAGAAGCCAACTAGAAGCCAACCGACCCTGTAAAGCTTTACGAGACGCTTGATCGCGCCCATGACAAGGGCCCGTTACGCCCGGCACAGTTGGCGGTACTTAAGAGCTGGTTTGCTGATCATCGGGATACGAGAGACATCATCGTCAAGCTGCACACAGGGCAGGGCAAAACGCTCATCGGTCTGCTCATGCTGCAAGCACGGCTGAATGCCGGAAAGGGTCCCGCGCTATATCTATGCCCGGATAATTATTTGATCCCCCAGACGTGTGATCAAGCCAAACAATTTGGCATCGCAACCTGCACAGCAGACTGGGATCTGCCGGATGAATTCATGAATGGCGACAAAATACTTGTCGCGTCGGTTCAAAAGCTGTTCAACGGAATAACGAGGTTTGGGCTGCACCGGCAATCCGTCGGAATTGAAACTCTCCTGATGGACGATGCTCATGCTTGCGTCGACAGGATTCGGGAGCAGTGCCGCATTCGGATTCCCAGTGACGAGCCAGCGTACAACGCGCTGAAGACCCTGTTCGCCGAAGAGCTGGAAAGGCAAGGGCTTGGACCATATGCAGACACAGGCAACGGGAAACGCGACGCGCTGCTGCCGGTACCTTATTGGGCTTGGGCCTTCCATGAGGCTGAGGTTGCGAGCATTTTGTCGGCTCAGTCGGATCGCGATTCGGTGAAGTTCGCCTGGCCGTTGCTGAAAGACATGCTGGGTCATTGTCTGGGCGTTATTTCAGGCGCGGCGATCGAAATCGAGCCGTACGTTGCGCCGCTGTCTGCGTTTGGCAGCTACTGGAAAGCCGAGCATCGCATTTTCATGTCAGCGACAGTTACAGATGACGCTTTCCTCGTGAAGGGACTGCAGCTCGCGCCTGAGACGATCATGAAGCCCTTGAGCTATCCAAAAGAAACATGGTCGGGCGAAAAAATGGTGTTGCTGCCGTCTCTGATCAACGAGGAACTTGATCGGGAGCGGATGGTCAAGGGCTTTGGGACCGCGAACGACAAGAGACGCGCTGGATTCGTTGCTCTCGTTCCGAGCTTCAATCGGGCAAAGGACTGGGAAGCCTATGGCGGTATTGTCGCTAAGAAGGAGACCGTGTCGCGCCTCATTGACGCGCTAAAAAAGGGAGAATTCGAAAGCACCGTCGTGCTGGCGAATCGCTATGACGGCATCGATCTCCCTGACGACTCGTGCCGCGTTCTCATTTTTTCAAAGAGGGCCGTACTTGCCTGCGCATCCCCATGCCGAATCCGGCCTGCCGTGATTTGCTGCAGGCCTTGGATATCCGTTTGCCAGACGTCCTGCCCAGCGTGAAGGTGCGTGTAGACACGCGTAAAAAACTGCCAGAACGTCGCAAACCCCGCTAAAACACGGGCCATTTCTCTTCGGAGAACCTCATTCGTTCGGGGTGAACATGCGTTGGAAAACCCCTCTAGAATTGGGGTTTTTTCGAAAACGGTCACGCTGAGAATCTGCAGAATTTTGTACAGGCTTAGGTCGAGCCGCAGTTGTTTTTTGATAATCGCCGCGAGCACGTAAACCGATAAGGCCATGCCACGCTTGGGTTTCACCGCGGTTCTCCGAGGCGCCATAGAAAGCCTTGATGCGCAAGAGCAGTAGGATGGCGCCAAAGAGAAGCAAAAAATTGAAATCGAAAAAACTCACAGAGACCCCTTACTTTCGCTCAATCAAGCAGTTACGGTGGACTGCTTGGACTTTCTTGGGACAGCACTGATTCTCAATATAAAATCAGCTTGACACAGAAGGCGAGCGGCCTTTGTGAACTTGGGTCCTCAGAGTGATCCCTCCGGGTACACCGAAAAGCCCAAGCTATTTGTCGCTCGCCGCGGGAATCAGCTCGACTACTCATCTGTCCGGCACAAGGCCAATTTCCGCCCCCGCCAGAATCTCCAGACCCTTAGCGTGTCAGCGTGTCACGGTGGATAACTTTTGCAACCGCCGAGCGCTGACGCGCTAATAGTGTAGGCTTGCGGAGCAGCTTGGAATTCCGTTCAGTAGCGATATGGGCCCTCTCCGAGCACGTGTTGAAAAGGGGCGCCTCGTTCTCGACGAGCCGACAACCTTACCCGAGGGGACGGTTGTGGATCTGGTTGCCGACGATGAAGGCGATGACCTCACTAACGAGGAGCGGCGCGCCTTGAACGAAGCGCTGTCAACGTCCTGGAGATCCGCCGAGGCGGGCAGTCTCCAGCCCGCGTCGCGAATTCTCGACGAACTGCGTCGGCAGCGTTGAGCCTGCAGGTCCGAACCACACCCGAAGCGGACTCGCAGATCCGCGAAATCGACATTTGGTGGCGCAGAAATCGTACTGCCTCACCAAACCTGTTTGTCGATGAACTCGCGGCAGCGTTCGACATCCTTGGGCACGCACCACACATCGGGCGTCTGTATCGGCAATCCCCGGTACCGGATACGCGTCGCCTTCTACGCATGGAAACGCGCTATCACGCCTACTATGTCCCCCGCGGTGACGAGGTAAGAGTGCTTGCGGTGTGGCACGCACAGCGTGGTGTGGGACCCCCGCTTCGCGTATCCTAGCCTCTCGATCATCCGTTAGGAACTAGCAGCTTCAGGCGGGCGGTGAGCACCGCTGACACTCGCCCGTTCATGTTTTGGTGCACTGTAACCTGCCAAATGAGGCGATCCGAGTGGCAAATGAGAGCCACGTAAATTTCTGAAAGCACGTGAAAATCGGCGAGCCCAAATAGGGCACACGTTTCGGTCCAATTCAAGAGGGTGATTGGGCGACCTTTTGACCTGTAAGCGACACCAGATGCAGCACTTATTTAATTTTTACTGCCTTCTTAACAGCATCCGCCGCCCCTGCGCGGCGGTTGTAAGACCCTGAAACTCTACTAGCGCGAGGATGTCGACGCTTCAGCGCGACAAGTTGTTGACGCAAAGCGAGATTCTCAAGAAGGAGACTTGGCCGCCCACGAGAGAAGCGGACCAGCATTCCGAAGCAGAGCGCGAAGAAGCGAAACATGGTGAGGGTTTATAACAGAATGGTGGTGGGATGGCAGCAGCCATGTTATTGATTTCACGGTCGGCTGGAGTTTT
>QHYJ01000374.1 GCA_003223255.1 Acidobacteriota bacterium
AAGAGCTCTCGCACGCTCGTCACTTGCTCGCCTGGGCTCTCTCGAGGGTCGCGCACAGCTCGCTTGGCTGGCTCGACCTCGAGGTTTTCTTGCGCGACCTCTGGCAGGCCACGCGGGAGTCTCCGATCAAGTTCTACTGCCATAACTTCGCCTGGGATCCGAATTTCGAGATGGCTCGAAAAAAGGAACACTATTCTGACCAGAACAACCGCCAACTGGCTTTCTGGCTCGATGACGAGGGCATCTGGGCGTCGAACGCCCTTATGGTCACGCTCTTTACGCTGGGACTAGTCGAACGCGGCCAGGCTGCCGGACGCAAAGGCCGCCCGTGTTTTCGCCTGACCGAACTGGGGCGGATGGTGTTCGGCGCGCCGGAAATCGAGGCGGCTACAAAGCCGGAAAAGGCGCGTTTTCTTACCGTGCAGCCGAACCTCGAGGTGGTGGCGTACCTTGAATCCGCCGACGCTCCGCAGATTTGCAAGTTAAGCCGGTTTGCAGCCTGTGCTCCCAGGACGAGTGGCCCGGTTCAGACGTTTGCGCTTCGCCGCGAGTCCCTGTATTCGGCCCTCGAGTCCGGGTTGACGCTTGATGAAGCTTGCGGTTTCTTGACCGAGTACGGCAGGACCGAACTGCCGGCGAACGTCAAGAGGATGCTGTCAGAGTGGGCCGGCAAACGCGAGTCGCTGGTGCTGCGGAATCACGTGGCCCTGGCTTTGGGGCCCTGCGAAGACCGGCCTCGGGCCCGGGCACTTGGCGGCAACGTATACCTGCTGCCTTCAGTGAGCGCGAAAGCAGCCGCCAAATCATTCGAGGGCTGGACGATCCTAGACCATGGGGGCGAGCCCGAACGGACCTGGACCACCGATGAACTTGGCAACGTCACGGCCAATGGCGGCCACAGCATTTCGCAAACGCGTCTCGCCCGCATCGCGGACTCCGTGCCGACGGGCCGTCAGCTTACGCAAGAATCTATCCGGCGCGCGCGCATGAGCGGACTCTCGGCCGATCAGATTCTGGCTTGGCTTGGCGCGCATCTCACGGCGAAAATCCCGCCGCTGCTCGAAGTAGCCGTGCGGAACTGGACGGGCCGGCACGGCGTGAGGCTAGGCCCGGCACAGCTCCTGCAGATCGTGCAGCCGCAGGCCAAGGAGGCCCTGCTTCGCAGTCCGACTTTCCGGCCGCTCCTCGCCGGTCACATCCCGCCCGGATGGTTCTTGGTTCGCGAGGAGCATTTGAGCCAGGTCCGCACGTTACTGGAAAGGCTGGGATTCACGATCGATGACCAACTCGATCTGCCGCCGCTCGAAGCGGCCGTGAGCCCTGCGAAAGATGGCATGCTCGTCAAAGTAAGCGCGTGCGGGAGATGATGGCACGCACCGGGCATCGAGGGGTACGAACCACGCTCGTCCTGGGTGAGGTCGTTGGAGCCGAGGCTCGGGCTGAGGCCCGGACCAGCGGCACCCTCCGTTTGAGTCTAAGGTGAAGTCATCCACACGGACCAATTGGCACATACACAAAAGGATCCCTTTGATCACATTCTGCTGGCTCAGGCGATGGTTGAGGGAGTCAAACTGGTCAATAACGACCGCAAATTCGCGAGATATCCAGGCTCGATACGCAAAGTGTGAGGAATCGGTCGTCCGGGACCAGTTGAAAAAAAAGGGGATGGGCTACCCGGCCAGGACTCGTTCATTCCGGGAAAATGTCGTCCTCGTCATCCTCGCCCTCACCAGCCGGTTCCTCTGCGATGGCCAGCGCCTCTTGGACTGCCTCGATGATGTCCTCATCGTCGGACTCGATGAGACCACTCAGGACCTCACTGGCTTCTTGTGGACGAATGGCCGGTACTGCTTCAATTGCAGCCAAAAGCAGGGGCTTGGGCGTTCTGCCCGAATGGATGAGGGCGGCAATCTGTGGCCAACCGGCTGCGACGCCCCAGTTTGCTGCGGCAAGGACAGCCTCGAGCTGGATGTCTGGATTCTCGTTCTCGAGCTCTTCCACGATCTGCTTGTCGAACCCACCGAGGAAGCGCATGCAGAAGACCGCGGTGAGCTTCCACGCGTTATCGCCACTCGAATAAGCAGCCAGGACGGCATTCTTGTGCCACTCCTGCGGGGCGCGCACAGAAGCCTCAAGGATTCGCCGTCGAACTTCCTTGGGAACCTGCGCATCCATGTGGAGATCGCGAAGGGACTTCTGAATCTGTTGGAAATGCCGTTCAGAAATCGGCACATCGTCTGGATCTTCAAAGCCTTCGGTGTCTGCATACTGAAGAATCGGCCCCAGCGAAATCGCCGCTCGGGCCCGCACCTCTGGGGATTCCTCGCTGTTCCGTAGGATGGCGAGCAGCGCTTCAACCAATTCATCGTTGACCACTGTGAAATCGCCCGCCATCTCCGCGGCTAGGACGCGATCCGGCTCAGTCGCTTGCTCATCCCGAAGAACACTAAGCAGCTTTTCTGCCGTGCCTTCCGGCCAGTCCCAAGGTGGAGTATCCTTCAAGGCCTGCAAATCCATTTCGGCCCCTGCTTTCCCAATCCATTGATGAAAATTCAAAACAAAAGTCTGCTTTCAAACGACTACGTCGACCAACGTGTGGTACTGGTCGCGTGTCTGCGAAAAGTCAAAACACCGTTCCGTAGATCATTAACACACCTTCTGCAAATTCTTAAGTTCTTGGAGATAGTCTTCCTTTTCCAGCCGGCTTTCAACCCCGAAGTCTGTCAGGATCTTCATCATCTGTCCGACTGGGACCCCCGCCAATAGCCGCCTTTGGCTCCGCCGCAAGGTAAGTGACCTCTTCCAAACCAAACGGCGACGTTGAGCATTCGCCGTAGGGCCCGAAACTCTTGGTGCAGGTTGAAGTTGAAGTGAGCACGCAGACAAAAGGCCCCGATTGTGCGACTGGGCCGGGGCGATATGATGGGCCAAGAGGATTGTAATGACGACCGAGCGAATCGAGATCAACCCGGCGATTATGATGGGAAAACCCGTCATTCGGGGGACGCGAATCACGGTGGAGCTGATCCTGCGCAAGCTCGCTGAAGGTGCGAACGAGGGTGAACTGCTGGAGGACTACCCGCACCTCACAACAGAGGACATCCTAGCGGCGGTGGGCTACGGCGCGGCCAGCCTAGCCCACGAAGAAGTGGTGCTGCTGCCCGATGCGCCGATTCCTGGCAAACCGTGAAGCCGACAATTCGGAATGCTCCATTCACGGACCGGGAGTCGTGAGCATTTCGGCGATATCCCCCCAGCAGCTGTTTCCTGTAAGCATTAGTGTGCTTCTTGACGCCGTGTGTTTGCCCTACCACGTTCGACTTTGGCCGGTTCTGGAAAATAAGCGCGTACGTGCCTGGAGCCGACGAGTACCTGACATGTGTTTACTACTGGTATAATTTCATGACTGCCTCGACCGTAAACTTTGGTTGCATCACGACCAGAGGTTCGGAAGGAAGGAGCCGACATTCTTATGAAATCAAGTGGAATTCAGCGCGTAAGCCTCCATATGCTCCAGCAAAAAAGAACGAGTAATAGCAGGCCAGCTAGAAGGGAAACCCAAGGATAGCGAGGATAAACTTTCCCGGAACGAGCCCAATAATTCGGAATGTCGATGCCAAGTTCCAAAATCAGCGCAGTGGCAGGAGGCACCAAACGCACCAAAACAGTAATTGAGTTATAGGCATTCGGGTGATGAAGCTACAAGGTGCAGTGGCGACGGTCACAGAAAAACGGGTAACAATTCCATTCAATGAAGCGTCGAATGCATAGCCGGATCTGAGGGTCGAGAGCGGGTTTCGGCACAAAGCAGGAGGGGTAAACCGTGCGCTGCGAGCCGAATCATGAAGCACGGAGTCCTGAAGGAAATTCAGGAGCCCCCACCGAAACACACACTGAAGCCGAAGCTGGTGATACTGGCGGCGACATGGCTGGCGATTTTTGCGGTCGCGTGTGGCGGAGGAAGTTCTTCAACGAATCCGCCGCCCCCCACGGCCTTGGAATGGTTTTTCGTCGAGAGTTTCTCGGGGCA
>QHYJ01000091.1:0-18498 GCA_003223255.1 Acidobacteriota bacterium
CGAAAAAGGCTGCTTAGTCGTACGTGAGCCTGGCGCGAACTTCTGCGAGGCTGGCGTGGAGGTCTTGCCGGAATCGTGGCGCCCTACACCTGGCTCCGTTCATTCTTCTGCTCATTTGGCTCAGCGCGGCCGGCGGCTGCAAGAAAACACAACCGGAGCGACTGACTCCAGGAAGAATTCACGCCATCACCAGAGAATTCTCGTCTGCGGCTCATTCTGCCGCGCCACCCGGAACACAGATCCGCATCGGCCTCGAAGCCACGGAGAAAAATCCTGGAGCTACCGATCGTCTGGACATCACTCTGCCCAGGGTCGAACCGGATTCCATGGCGCGGTCAGAAGCCGCGAAAATCCAACAAGCTCTGGAAGCTGTGGCTAAGCGCAGTGGCCTTGCCGAAGAGCCTTCGCCGGGCCGCGAGGGCGTCCTGCTTTTCTATGAAAAGGGAGACACGCAAACGCACGTGGTGCACATCCATTTCGGTGGGAGTACGACAGAGCGAACCGAAAACACAGAGGCTCCAGGAAAGGAGGCAAAACTAGCCATCATTTTGGATGACCTGGGAAGCGACCGCCGCGCCGCCCGGGAGATTTTCGACCTTCCGTTTCCGCTTACCGTTTCCGTCCTGCCGAATCACGAACACTCCGAGGAAATCGCCGAGGAAGCGCAGCGCCGCGGCTACCAGGTGATGCTGCACCTACCAATGCAGGCGGTGGCGAACGAGAAACCGGAAGCTCAGGAATTGCACCGCGGCATGAGCTCGGGCGAGGTCTCGAAGCTCGTAAGCCAGTTTCTAGAGAAAGTTCCTGGCGCCGTGGGGGTTAACAACCACCAAGGCTCGGAAGCCACGTCCGACCCTACCTTGATGCGAGAATTAATGCCCGTGTTGCGCGACCGCCATCTCTTCTATGTCGACAGCCGAACGACCGCAGCCACCGTGGCTTATGAAATGGCACAGAGTTCGCGCGTGCCTTCCGCGTTTCGCAATGTTCCCTTTCTCGATGATGTCGAGCAAGTTGGCGCCGTGCGCCAGCAACTGGAATTGGCTTTGCGGGGCGCGCGCGAGAAAGGAGAAGCCGTGGCCATCGGCCATCCGCATCGCAAAACGCTACAAGCGCTCCGCGAAGTTCTGCCCAGAGCACGGGCTGAAGGCGTCCAGCTGACCTTTGCCTCGCAACTCGTGCACTAGTCCGCTTAACCGTTCAAGGCTGTCTAAGGCTCTCCTTTTGTGCCGGAAAAAGGTAATGAATCAGCAGAGCGGAGATCGCCAGCGTCACGAAACTGAATATGCTGCCTTCCGGCCCCACCGTTCCGCCGGTCAACCAAGTTCCGCCTCGCAGAACTGCGTTAGAAAGATGGTGGTCGAACACAAAACCGCTGTCGGGGACCGAAAACAGAAAAGTCTCGCCAAAGTCAAAGCTGGCGTGCCAACCCACGGCAAGCCAAAGATTCCCGGTTCTCCCAAGCGCGAACGCAAACACCAGGCCGGTAACCGCTACATTGGCCGCTCCCACGATGCCTTCGCCAGGGTTTCTCAGGTGAGAGGCCCCAAACACGAGAGAGAGACACACGGCAGCGGGCCAGAATCCAATTCCTCGCGCCAGTGCGTACTGTGCGTATCCGCGAAACAAGAACTCTTCCGACAGCCCTACAAGAACGAAGGCCAAGGCCCACAGCGCTCCCCAGCCGAGCAGCCCGGAACCGTGCAGGAGCAGCATTCCAAAGGAGTATCCGCCAAACGCGGCTATCAACCCGACCAGCAGGCTCACTTCAACAAGGCCCAGAAGAATTCCTTGCCAGAAAGATTTCCCGAAGGCTTGGCGCAAAGGCAGACCATAAGCGGCCGCGGGGCGCCGCTCCAGTCGGGCCATCGCCAGTGCGGCACCATAAGCCGACGCAAAGCTCAACAGTTCTTCCAAGGCCACGGATTGCGCAGACCGCAAGTTGCCCTTAAATCCGCCGATGAGCACGAAAAAAATCTCCCCTGCGTACTCGATCATGAACCAGAAGGCCGCATAGAGCAGCAAACTCCAGCCAACGCGCAATCCGTCGGGGCCAAGGAAAATTCGGCTGGCCAGCCCGTCCGGAGGCGGAGCTTGGTAGGCGGGAGTCGAGGAAGATTCGGTGGACGGTTCCGTCGTCAAATGAACCTCGGGAGCGAGCGCTGGAGCCCGTGTGCCGCAATGAAATCGGGGAGCAGCGACACACTGTCGGGCGGAGCCGCTTAAGACCGCTAGTCCGATTCTATCTTAGTCGAGTGATTTCCTGTGGAGACCTGCAGTAACAGCCGTAAGAAAGGTTTCCGATCCGATGCCAAAGCGTTATGGTTGAAGCGGAATTTCTGCCGCCCCGAGAATCCCGAGATGGTTTCTTTCTTGCACGAAAGCGACAGCCTTGAGATTTTCCCGCTTCCACTCCCCGCGAAGAGGCACTACCGTGTCCCCGGTGAAGGAAACATCGCGATCCGGCCTTGCCTCGCCGATTTTGCGCATCGAGCGAACGACGGCAGCATGGCGCAATTCCTGTCCGGCGTTCTCCCCGCGCGTTACCGAAGAGTGCAAACCCGTCTCCGTGATCGCCAGCCACACTTCCGCCGAGCCGCCCTTTGGCGAAGAAAGGAGCTTCCCGACCTGGACCGAAAAATCTTCCTTGCCGGGCCTGTCTACGGCGCCTGGGGTCAAAGTCACGGGAACCTTGGTTCGCGTCGCCGCTTCCGCAATCGACTGCAGAGCTTGCTGTGCTCGTCCCCCGGAAAACTCCGCGGTCCCGTCCACCACCATTTGCGGCGTGTACGGGTTGCCGTTGCCGAGCACACCGGCATAGGCGTTTTGCCGAATCGTCCAGTTGTGGGACGAAAATGGGTCCTTCCAACCCAGATCGTCCCAGTAGTCCACGTGTTCTTCCAGCGCGACCACCTGTGCATTGCCGATGCGGCCCACCTCCTCAAACTTGGCGAGTAAGGCGTCGGCGGGAGGGCAGCTTGAACACCCTTCCGAAGTAAACAGTTCCACGACCACGGGCGTGCCACGAGAAGCAGGAGTCTTACCGTTTTCCTGCGAGCTCAAAGTCTTCGGCCGAAACAAGCCCATCAGCAGCGTAAAACCGGCGAGCGCCACCAAGGTAAGCCTCATGGAACCTTCCCCTGCTATTTCTCCCCGCGACTATACGATACTCTCGCAGGAAAAAGGTTACCTCGAACCAGCGTCAAACAAATAGATTCCGGACGACTAACCGTTATGTTAGCGTAAATGAGTTATGTCGCTCGCTCCCCAGCCTGCCCTCCGGTTCGTGGGCGGCCGCCTGGCCCTCGACTTCGCCAACATCGTTCCCGCAAATGCGGAATTATCCTGGTGGCAGCTTATTGCTTTCCTGGAAGCAGCGCGAATCGTGACGCCGGAACGGGGCGGAGAACTGCTCGCGCTCTCCCGTTCCAACCCGCAATCGGCAGAGTTCCTGTTACGCAAGGCCCAGCGGCTCGGTTCAGCCCTGCGCTTGGCATGCGATGCGCTTTTGCACCGGCAAAAAATAGCCGGCGAATGGGTTGATGCGGTTAACGAAATCCTGCGCATTACCGAAGGGCACGACGAACTTGTTTCTACCGATAGCAATTGGGAAATCCAGTTTGTGGCCCGGGAAGACGGCCTGGAATGGCTGCTTGCCGCCGTGGCCCGCTCGGCGGCAGAAATCATCGCGGAAGGCGCGCACGCGCGGCTTCGCCTTTGCGCTAATCCGCAGTGCGGCCTTTTCTTCTACGACACTTCGCGCACACACCGCCGCCGCTGGTGCTCCATGACCGTCTGCGGCAACCGGCACAAAGTAGCCGCCTTTGCTCGCAGGCATGCTTCTCTCCGCCACGCCAAACGCTGAGGCGCCCCCGCTGCTGCATCCGGCGGTCACGGGATGTACCTGGGTTTCTCTCCCTTAGACCACGGGTCGTAGGTGTGAGCAAAGACCAGCCGGTCGGCCACCGGCGGATGCGAGTACAGCCAGAAAGTAATAAACGGCGGCGGATTCGGATCCGACAAATCCAATTCGCCAAGAGCTTGAAAGGCGTGCGCGGCGACCTCGGAAGAATTCGGAATGAGGCCATGGAAAACCTCTAATCCGTACACGTCGGCGGCGTGCTCCTCCATCCGGCTGAACCAGTTGATCGCCGGTGAAGAGGAAAACAGCAAGATCTCGAGGAGCAACAAGAGTACGGCAAGAGAGGCCCAGTCTTCCGCGCTGAGAATTTTCCATTCCTGACCCCAGTGGCCGAGCGCCCAGTGCAATCCGCGAAATAACAGATAGAGCGCCACCAGGAGCGCTGCGGCTCCGGCCAGGAAGCCCTTCCAAACATGCCCCAGAACATAGTGGCCGAGTTCGTGGCCCACGACGAAGAGCGTTTCCTCATTCGAGGTCTTTTGAATCAGCGTGTCCCAAATCACCACGCGCTTCGACGCTCCCAGCCCGGTCACATACGCGTTGATCGCATTCGTTTTTTTGCTGGCCACCATCAAGAACATGCGTTCCGGAGGGATGGGGACCCCTGCGCGTTTGGTGAGTTTCTCAATGGAAGCGACCAACTCCGGATGCTCGTTGCTGAGCGGCTCGAATTTGTTAAAGAGGGGATCAATCACCAAAGGCATGATGACGATGATCACGAGCAGAATCGCGACCGCAGGGCCCCAGAAAAGCAGCCACCATCGACGCGGGCTGTAGCGCACGACCGCAAACAAGATGGACACCAGTACGATGGCAATAACCATGCTGACCAACTCTTCTTTGGTCCAATCCCAGAACCACGACCCCCAGCCTTGCACCGATTGCTCGTAGCGCAGAGAAAGCCGGTGCCAATACAAGCGCACGGGAAGATCCAGCACATCCACGAGGAGGAGAAGCAGCGGCACAAAAACCAAGCCCTGTACCCAACGCCTTTGGCTGGCGTTCTCTGCAAGGTCACGCAAGCGCGCCGCGATTCCCAATCGCAGGATCAAGAAAAGGAAGATGGCGCCCAAAATGTAGGACAAGAAATAGAGCGTATAGCCCGCGCGAGAGTAAGCTACTGCTTTTTCGTACCGCTCATGAGAGAGCGTGTACTGTTCCGTTTTCGTTTGTTCGGGAGTGCTGGTAGCGAGCGGCGGAATCTCTTCGCGAGGAGGCAGTTGCGCGGAAGTCTCGGTTGGGCTGTCTTCCGCCAAAGAAGGAGAGCGAGAATCCGCGGATCCATTTGGTGCAAAGAAGAAAAAACAAAGAAGTAACGCCAAGCGGTGACGGGAATTCCACCGCTTCATAAATAGGCCCTGAAATTTATCTGAATCCCGTTTTCGCGCATATAAACGCTGAGTCAAGTCGTGCCGGAGTATGCAGCACAGCCTTTCCAAGTGCAAGATTTCATCCCCTGCATTGGACGGAGCGACCGGCAAGAACGTTTCCGGCCTCAATTGCACTAAAAGGCCCGGGGCAGTCAGGGCGTCGTTTTCCGATGGGCGGTCTTGAGGCAATAATTGCGCACGGCGCCCGTGGTCGCGAGGCCAATGTGCACGAAGGAAGTCCACCGTTCCAGCCGGTGGTGGCCGGAGCGGTGAAATAGATACGAAACGCCCACCGAAGTTGCCGTGGTTGCCGCTTCGATGGCAGCGAACGCAGCATGATTGTCCGCGACGTCGTTGGTAAGAAAAATTTCCTGTCGGCCACGACGGCGCATGTTCAAGGTGGAAAAATAATCCAAGGTTCGCGCTGCTCCAACGCCCGCAAACAGCCAGCGATTCTCCTTGTCCCCAATGCGGTGGCCCTCCGTGGAATTTGCCTTTTGGGGTTTGCTGATGGTGGGAGCGCCCTCAACGGCCTTCGTGTTTTCCTGTTTCGCGGTTTCCTGCGCCGAAGCTGTTTTCGGCGCAAAACACGCCGCCGCAAGCAGCAAGCTGGCCAATTTGAGTTTCTGCAAGTCCATAGCTCTCGAGGCTGCGGACCTACCCTTCGTGCCTGCCTATTATCTCAGTTGCTGCGATCTTTCCGCTCGCGAAAACTCTTTTCGTCCCGGTGTTGCCGCATTCGCAACGCTCTTCCTCAGGGGATTGTCATTCTTTTCCGGCCGCGGTATGTTGAAAAGTGATCCAATCCAGTTTCCAAGGAGTAGCCCATGCCGCGCTCCCTAGTATTTCGGTCTGTCTTCGTCGCCACTTTGGCCGCCGCGTTCGTCCCCGTGGCCTTTTGTCAATCGCAGGATTCGCCGTCCATCGCGGAAGCCGCCCGGAAGGCCCGCGAAAAGAAAAAGGACGCCGCCAAGCCTACGAAAGTCATCACCGACGAAACTTTGGATGTGAAGAAGGGCGACGTGCAAAGTGCGGTTGCGGAAGAGCCAAGAATGCCGGGTGCCCCGGCGACGACAAAGCAGCCACAAGCTAACCCGGTCGCCCCGAACGCCACTGCGCAGGCTGCCAAAGACGAAAAGCTAAAGAAGGAACTGACGGCCGCGAAAGAGCACCTCAAGCAAGCGCTGATGGATCTCGACCTCCTGCAGCGGGAAAACCGCCTCGATCAAGACGCCTACTATTCGAAGCCGGATTACGGAAGCGACACCGCGGGCAAACAAAAACTCGACGATGAACAACAACAGATCAGCAACAAACGGCAGGAAGTCGAGCAGTGGAAGGCCAAGGTCGCCGATTTACAAAAACAGGCTGGCGAGTCTTCCTCCTCTCCGCCGCAACCGTAATTTTTTCGATTTATTTCCGCCGCTGGGGTTGCGGCGGGCGTTGTGCTTCTTGTTGGTGCCTACTTCCTGCGCTCCCGGCGGCCCCGATCCGACTGGCGACCTGCCGGGAAGACCAGGTTCCGTTAGTCGATTCCGTGTATCCGCAAGCTGACGAGTTTATCGATCGTCAAATCCTTCATGCCTCGCGATTGCAGCTTGCTGATGTACTCGGGCGTGACTCCATGGATTCGCATGGCGATCAATTGGTCGGGCTCGGGGTGCGAGTAACCGAGTTTTTGCACTTGGCTGATAAAATCCGGCGAAACGCCATGAATCCGGAAGGCAATCAGCTTGTCTAGGTCCACGTGGTCGTAGCCGCACTTCTTCAATTCCGCCATCCATTCGGGTGAAGCCCCATGGATGCGCATGGCAATGAGCTTGTCTGGTTCCGGGTCGTAACCCGCCTGGCGGACGCTCTTCACCATTTCCGGCGATACGCCGTGGATGCGAAACGCAACGAGCTTGTCGCTGTCGGTCACCGTAAGCCCCGCGGAACGAAGATCGGAGACAAATTGCGGTGACACTCCATGAATCCGGAAGGCGATGAATTTGTCGCTCTCGGAAACATTCACGCCCGAAGAGCGAATTTGATCGATGAATTGCGGCGTCACGCCGTGAATGCGGAAGGCAACCAGCTTGTCTGTATCCAGCCCTTGGAGGTTTCTCGCTTTGATTTCACGCGCGAACTTCAGGCTGACGTCGTGAATGGCCATGGCCCACTGCTTTTCTGTGTCGATTCCGTCGAAGCCCAGCGCCTTCATTTCCTGTACGTACTTGGCATCGGGGAGGAAATGGAAAACTCCCGCGCCCTCGCCGTCCTTCACGAATCCTTCGCATTCAAATCGGCCGGCGTCCCGCGTAATCGTAAAATGCGCGTCCTGACGGCCGGGTTTAGACAGGTCCAGGCCGGTGAGCTCTTTCACTTCCCAGTCGGAGCTCGAGTGAAAGTGATGCCCGCCGCGTGAATCCATGATGGACACTTCCACCTTGCCCGGCTCATCGGAGCGGTGAATCGTCCAATCGCCGCTCTGCGTCTGCCCGCGAAGCGCCGTGGCCAGCGCGAACGCGGCCCCCGCGACGACAAAAATCACTCCCATCACTCGATTAAGATTCATGGTGCTGCTCCTGTCTGGGTCTCCGGTCCTTTGGCAACTTCCTCGAAACGAGCACGCTTGTCATCCCGAGCGAAGCGAGGGATCTGCTTTTTCGTCGATTTTCAAGAGAAAAGCAGATTCCTCGTCGCCCGCCTGCCGCACCCAGGCTTCGCTTCCCGGCGTGAGGGATAATTAAAAATCAACTCCCGCTTCCTTGAGGGCCATTAGTTTGTCCAGTGTCAGGTTTTGGAAGCCTTGCTTTCGCGCTTTCTCGATGAACTCCGGCGTAATGCCCTGCACTTTGGCGCCAATAAGCTCGTCAATATCCAGGTTCTTGAACCCTGCGTCTTGCATGGATTTCACATATTCCGGAGTAATGCCCTGGATCTTCATCCCGATCAGATTCTCCCCATCCGGCCGCAATCCCGTGGCCTGCATTCGCCGAACGTATTCCGGAGTGACGCCCTGCACTTTCAATCCAATCAACTCTTCGGTGTCGGGTTTGAAGCCGAGGGCTTGCATGCCCTTCACGTATTCCGGAGTAATGCCCTGCACCTTCATCCCGATCAGGTCATCCGTATCGGTCTTAAGACCCAACCCGCGCATTTCATTCACATACTGGGGAGTGATCCCCTGAACCTTCATCCCGACAAGGTTTTCCGGGTCGGCCTCGAGACCGAGTCCACGCATTTCGTTGGCATATTGCGGAGTGATGCCCTGCACCTTCATCCCCATGAGTTCATCGATGTTCGGGTTTGGCGCAATGCTGCGCATTTCGCGAATGTACTCCGGCGTGATTCCTTCGACGCGCATTCCGATGAACTCTTCCGGCGTAGGCTTCATTCCCAAATCATGGATTTCTCTTACGTAGGCGGGAGTCACGCCCTGAACCTTCATGGCGATCAATTCGTCGGCAGAGAGATTCTTGAATCCCGCCGCTTCCATCGCGTCGAGATAGGATTCTTTGTTCGCCGTTTGGCCGTTTGCTTTCTGTCCCTTGTCTTTATCCTTGTCTTGGCCAGCTTGCGCCGTTGACGCAAAGCTTTTTGCGTACGTGGAAGCCTTCGCGGGCCGCACCACGATCGCGCTGCCGCTTCCTTGTTCCTGCGTGATCGTCAAGCCGCTGGGCGTTTGCGCGGCGCTTGTTTTGCTTCCCAATGCCGCGCGCGCAACGCCAAGGAAAACGTTGCCTGCGAGCATCGCGCCTGCCAGACACGCAACTGCAACCGCCATGCCGGCCACGCGGAATCTTCCCGCGGCTCCGTCCAATCCCAGCAGCCGCACCACGCGCTGCGAAAGCGGGCTGCGATTCGCCGCCATCACCAGAGAAGGCGACGTGCGCCATTCTTCCATCAGCGTGAGCGCGCGGGCGTAGTTCACGGCATCGCCGCAAACGCCTACGGCTTCGTCGTCGCAGCAATGCTCGCGCTCGGTGCGAATCCGCTGGCTCACCCACCAAACCGCTGGATGGTAAAAGAGCAGGGTCTCTACACCAATCTGGAAAAGATTCACGAAGCAATCCAGCCGCCGAATGTGCGCCAGCTCGTGCGCGATCACGGCTTCGATCTGGTCCTCGGTCAAACCGCTTAGCGCCCTTACCGGCAGCAACACCACTGGGCGAATCCATCCGAATGCCGCCGGAGCTTCCAAGCGGTCGCATTCGCAATACCGGATAGCGCGCTCGAAACCCATCTTCAGTTGCAACGCGATGCATTGCAGATAAAGCTCCCGCCCCACGGGTTCGAGCTCTTTACGGCGCATGCGCTCGATTACCAACAGGCCTCCCGCGGTGCGCAGGCTCAGCACCACAACTCCGAAAAACCACGCTTCCACGCACCACAGAAGTCCCGAGTGCTGGCTCACGGGAATTTCCGGCGCCGGGGCGCTGGGACGTGCCGTGACGGATACGCCTTGCACCGGTTTCCCCGCGAGGGCGAATGCTCCCGGCGCCCCGTATCGAACGGCCGGATCCTTTTGCCGCATCAACCGCGTGAAGGTGACGACGGGCGCCGCCATCATCAGGACTAGCGCAATTACAGCGAGGGCATAGCGCGTCGTTGCCTGCCGGCAGAGGGTGTTCGCCACCGCGAACAAAGCCGCGAGTGCCGCTCCCTGCCAAACAAAGTGGAGCAGCGTCCAGCCGAGCGCTTCTAGCCATTCGGGAGAGATTCCGTGCGCCAGGGTGGTCATCGGTTTCTCCTCTCGTACTCGTCCAGAAGGCGGCGCAGCTCCTCCAGCTCTTTTCTGGAGGTTCGCCGGCCTTCGAGGGCATGAATCATCAATTCGCTGGCTGAGCCTTCAAATACCCGCTGCAGAACGTCACCTGCGAGCTGGCGTTTGGTTTCCGTGGCGGGCTGACAAGCTTCATAGACGTGCGCGCGCTGGCCTTCGTCTCGGCGCACCGTGCCCTTGGCGGTCATAATTTGCAGGAGCTTCAGGACCGTGGTATAGCCGAGGGCCTTCTTTTCGCAGAGCGCTTCGTGGACTTCGCGGACGGTCGAAGGCCCACGCGCCCACAGCACACGTAGGATTTCCAGCTCGGAAGCAGTTGGCTTTCGCAAAGGTTCCTTGGACATGGGGGGGGGAGCCTACTACGAAGAATTTCGTAATGTCAACGAAAATCTTCGTAGTAGCGAAAGCAACCCGGACACGCCATTCCTTGTGTACCGGCAGCAACTTGTGGTCGCTCGGATTTTGCTTACTTTGGTTCGAGCACCAGGGGCAGCCCGTTCTTGGTATTGCCCACGATCACGACCTTGGCGTTCGGGCTCGTTGCCAGCTTCTCGGTAGCTTCGATGCCCTTCCACTCGAGCAATTGCGCGCTGATTCCGGTAGCCACGATTCTCTGGAAGTCGGCAATGCCTTGCGCCTCGATGCGCTTGCGCTCTGCTTCCTGTTTTTCCTTTTGCAGGATGAAGTTCATGCGCAGGGCATCCTGCTCGGCTTGCTGTTTCGCCTCAATCGAGCCTTTCAGCATGGCTGGCAATTGCACATCTCGCAGCAGCACGTTCTCCACGATCATTCCGCGTGGAGCGAGTTGCTTGGTCAGTTCGTCTTGAATCTGTTGCTGCACGAGTTCGCGGGCGTTGGTATAGAGCGCGTTGGCGGTGTGCGACGAAGTGGATGCGCGAATGGCCGCGCGCAGCGTGGGCTCGACGATCTTCTCGCCATAGTTCTCGCCGATGGTCTGGTACACCTGCGCGGCCATGTTTTTGTACAGATGAAAAAGCAAGGAAGTGTCGAGCGCGAGGATCAGTCCTTCGTTGGAAGGAACGTTGGCGCTCTCCTTGACGGATTGCGTTTGGATGGAAAGTTTTTGCACCGACTTCAGCGGATTGACCAGATGAATGCCTTCAGAAAGGGTTTCCCCCGTCACTTTACCGAACAGTGTCAACACCCCTACGTTTCCGGTGGGAATGGAAGTCGTCCTCTTCCTGATGCTGCCTAAGCTAGAAATCCCCGGCAAACCACTCCCGAGTTCAAACCTTGGTGGACTTGGCATTTTTTTTCCTCCGTCCTGCGGCCTGTGAACACCCGAGTTGAACCGCAACTGTTTCATTCCCTGCTGCGCAGAAGGTGCGGCGCAAGTCTCTGAGTCTTCCGAAACGGCTCTTTTCCTACCCCCCAGAACACCAACGTGACTTAGTTCTGCGTCCCCAAATCACGATATTCACAGCTGCAACCTTACCACAATACCTTGTGGTGCTTTCCACTTGACACCAAAGACGGCTCAAGACAGAATGCCCGCCATTAAGTGCACTGTTCCCGCGCGTCCCCCTGCCCAGGGTTCCTGGCGACCGGCCAGGCGCTTTTCTTCGGGGGACTCCGGCGGGCGAGCATGGCCGCAAGGGGGCTCCGCCGATCTCTCGCGGCTTTCGGATGGAGAGAATGGGCTCGGCTGTGCGGCCTCTGAGGTGAAGCGATGCAATACCTGCCCGGCTTGACCGTGCAATGCATCAACCCGGCGTGTGAAGCCCGCGGCCACTGGCTGCGCGCCGACGTCGTACGGCCAGCCGCCGGCGAGGGCCGTTGCCCTAGCTGCGGCGACTTTCTCCGCAACGTGCCACCGCCGCTCGGCCCGCATTTCCGCATGCGGCCGCGATCGCTCGCCGCGCGTCCGCCGCTGCGCCCGCGCCCCCGCTGACCGCTGGCTTAGGTTGCAGGGCCATTATACCTGGAGGATCTTCGAACGGAGAGCCGGCCGGCTCATGGGCGCGCACTTTCGGCCAACCTCTCCGTGCCCTCGACGGACTTCGATCTAACGCTCTCGGATTTGAGAACGCTGGGGCGAATCGATGCGCTTTCTCAGGCTGGCGAGGATCCTGCCGTAAAGCTTGCAACGGCAAAAAGACATCTGACTGCGGCCCAGACCAACCTTGTGCGCCTCCAAAAACTGCAACGCGAACCAAGGGCGAGCTTCGTGACGCGAGTGGCCTTAGAAAAGGACATTGCGCAAGCCAATGAAGCGTTGGTGGAAGCGGAGCGGCAGCATGACGGTCTGGTTTCCACAGTTGCGCAGGCACATATTAAGGTCACGCTAATGGAAGACTATCGGGCCTCGATGGAAACGAGCTGGGCCGGCACATTCCTGGGGCTTCGAAACTCTTTGGTCGCGGGAGTGAGTGCTATTATCTCGTCCCTTTCGCTTTTTCTCGGCGGCTTGTTGGAATACGGCCTGCCGTTGCTTTTCTGGCTTGCACTACTCTTTGTTCCGGCGCGCTCTGTTTGGCGAAGGTTTCGCCGGACTCTCCCAGCGATTGCCGAGGCTCAATAAATGCCATTAGCTTTCGACGAGGCCTTTTTCGAGGATTTCTTCGTCGGTGAGCCAGAGATCGGGGATGTTCGCGGAACCGAGGCGGAGAATGTCTTCCAGCGCGCCGCGGACTTCCCGGAGATGAAAATCCACGCCGATGCGCTCGAGCAATTCGATGAGCGCCTGGGCGCCCACGGCTTCGATAGGCTTGGGACGGGCGCCGTTGTGGTTCAGCCGGTGGTAGGTGGCGACATAAATGGCCTGCGGGCCGACTCCATGGCGATCAATGTGAAGGAAACCCCGGGTTTTGGGCTGGGCCGGGGCAAGCCTTGCTGCTACACCTGAGCTGGAAGGGTGTGCGCTCATCGCGTTGGTGCACTCAACGGTTGTTCGAGGGTTCCTTTCCTAAGAACTCTGCCTGAGAACACGGCTGCTGCCCTGAGCTGCAACCAATCCAAGAAAAAGCAGATTCCTCGCTTCGCTCGGAATGACCGTTTGGGCGGCGATTGTTCAATGCCGTTCAACCTTAGGCGCTGCTGCTCAGCTGCAGCCGCTGGTGCTGCCGCAATTCTCGCATTTGTAGCAAGCGCCGTTGGGAACCATCAGCATGCCGCATTCGCTGCAGGTCGGCGCGCCTTCATGAGCGTTGGTCGGCTTCGCAGTGGCCGACGGCGCGGGAAGAGAAGCGAGCGCCGAGAGCATGGCCGGAGCAGGAACGGCGGGGCCGGAGTTCTCCGTATGCGTCGCGCCGCTATTCAGCTTTAGGTAGTCGGAAGAGATGAAGCGACCACCGAGCCACCTCGCGATGTAATCCAGCACGGACGAAACAAAGCGGATGTTGGGATTCGCGGTGATGCCGGAAGGCTCGAAGCGCGTATTCAGCAGCTTGTCCACAAAAACTTTCAGCGGCACGCCATACTGCAAGCCGAGGGAAATGGTCAGCGCCAGGCCGTCCATCACACCGGAGAGCGTCGAACCTTCCTTGGCCATCTTGATGAACACTTCGCCGGGGCGCCCATCGTCGTACATGCCCGCGGTGATGTAGCCTTCGTGGCCGCTTACGCTGAATTTGTGGGTGACGGAAGCTCGCTCGTAGGGCATTTTTTCGCGCTGGGCACGCGCAAAGAGTTCGCGTTGCACCGGCTCAAGCGCTCCCGGCGTGGCCGCGGTTTTCTTTTCTTCCTTCTTGGCATCCTTGGCCGCACTGAGAGGCTGGGAACGCTTGGAATTGTCGCGGTAAATGGCCACCGCCTTCAGCCCGAGCCGCCACGATTCGATGTAGGCATTCATGATGTCTTTGACGGTGGATTCCTCGGGCATGTTGATGGTCTTGGAGATTGCGCCGGAGAGGAACGGCTGCGCGGCGGCCATCATCTTGACGTGGCCGGTCCAACGGATCGAACGCCCGCCGCCCTGCGGCGCGAGCGAGCAATCAAACACCGGCAAATGCTCTTCTTTCAGATATGGCGCGCCTTCGATCTTCCCGTTCTTGTCGATGTAGGAGACGATTTCGCTGGATTGTTCCGGCGTGTAGCCAAGCTTCATGAGCGCCTGCGGCACAGTGTTGTTAACGATCTTGATGAGGCCGCCGCCGACGAGCTTTTTGTACTTCACCAGCGCCAGATCCGGCTCGATGCCCGTGGTGTCGCAATCCATCATGAAGCCGATGGTGCCGGTGGGCGCAAGCACGGTGACCTGAGAATTCCTGAAGCCAAAATTTTCGCCGTGGTGCAGGGCGGTGTCCCAGGATTCCTGCGCTGCCAGGAACAATTCCGGCTGCACGTGTTCGGGCTGGATTCCGCGAATGGCCTCACGATGCATGCGGATCACGTCGAGCATCGGCTCGCGATTCGCTTCGTAGCCGGGGAACGCGCCCATGCGTTCAGCGATGCGCGCAGATTGCGCGTAAGCCTCGCCGCACATGAGCGCGGTGACCGCGCCGGCCATGTCGCGGCCCTCCGGAGAATCGTAGGGCCGGGCCATGGACAGGAGCAGAGCCCCAAGGTTGGCGTAACCCAACCCGAGCGGGCGGAAATTGTGCGAGTTCTCGCCAATCTTTGGCGTCGGGTAACTGGCGTTGTCCACGAGAATCTCTTGCGCGGTAATGGTCACGTCCACGGCATGCTTGAAGGCCGGAACATCGAATTGGCCGCTGCTGGTGACGAATTTCATGAGATTGAGGGAGGCCAAATTGCACGCGGTATCGTCCAGGAACATGTATT
Organism: Acidobacteriota bacterium; assembly: GCA_003223255.1. Lineage (GTDB taxonomy): Bacteria > Acidobacteriota > Terriglobia > Acidiferrales > UBA7541 > Acidiferrum. Next base: position 14,804 of record QHYJ01000091.1, read on the forward strand.
CGGAGCAGGGGTTGCTGGCGTTGATGCGCGCGGTGGACTTGCAGGTGTGCCAGCGGTTCACGGTGGTGTCGTACTGCATGCCCGGGTCGCCGCAGTGCCAAGTGGAATCGGCAATCTTCATCATCAGATCGCGCGCGCGGAGTTTTTCCACGGGCTGGCCGTCGTGGACGTTCTTTGTCCACCAATCTTTGTCCTCGAGCACGGCGCGCATGAAGTCGTCGGTGACGCGCACGGAGTGGTTGGCGTTCTGGAAGACGATGGAGCCGTAGGCGTCGCCATCAATCGAGCTGTCATAACCCTGCTCGATCGACACATGCGCCTTACGCTCTTCCTTCCTTTTGCATTCGATGAATTCGACGATGTCCGGATGGTCGATGTTGAGGATGACCATCTTCGCGGCGCGCCGTGTTTTGCCGCCGCTCTTGATGACGCCGGCGAAAGCGTCGAAACCCTTCATAAAGCTGACCGGACCGGAAGCAATCCCGCCGCCGCTCAGAGTTTCCTTGCTTCCGCGTAGGGTAGAGAAATTCGTTCCGGTACCGGAGCCCCACTTGAACAGCATGCCCTCGGTTTTGGCCAAATCCATGATCGAGCCCATGTCGTCCTTCACGGAGTTGATGAAGCACGCCGAGCACTGAGGCTTGGGCTGAACGCCGACGTTGAACCACACCGGGGAGTTGAAGGCCATTTTCTGCTCGACCAGCAGGTGGGTCAGTTCGTCCCGGAAAGCGTCCCGCGAAGCAGGGTCTGCGAAATAACCGCCCTGCTCGCCCCAGTGAACGATGGTATTGGCCACCCGGCTGATGAGCTGGCGCACGGATGTTTCGCGGTCCGCAGTACCCATCTTGCCGTGGAAATATTTGCTGGCGACGATGTTGGTGGCGGTTTGCGACCAAGTCTTCGGCACTTCGACATCTTCCTGGCGGAAGATGGTTACGCCCTTTTCGTTGCCGATGAGCGCGGTGCGCTTTTCCCATTCCACGGCGTCGAAGGGCGACTTCTCGCCGTCGGTAAAGTACCGCGGAAAGGCCAGACCTTTCCCACCGTGCGCGGGAGTCTTCTCCGCTGCTACATCCGTCGCTCGGGAATTTCCGCCCCATGCGTGCTTCACGGTTGCCATCTGTCCCTCCCGCGCTTGGATCCCGCCAGCGTACCGGGGGACCCTGTTATTTTACTCCCCTGCCCAAGGCAAGGCGCCACGCTTCGCTTTCCTGCCGCAGGCCGGCTTCCGAGCCTGGGCTGAAAGCGAACGCAACTCGATTCCAGTGAAAGTCGCCGGCGAAAAAAAGGCGACTGGCTAGCAGTCGCAGAAACACGCGCAAAACACCAGTGCACCGCCGCTGGCCGGTCATTCGCACGCAGCCTCACAGCAGGTGCTCCACTACCTACGGGCGCGGAGCAAAGCCCTTGGCGCTCGATTTTTTCGCTTAGAACCGGGCTACTTGCGTGGGCGGACGGGCCTTCCATGCGACTCAACTCGGCCCGCCTGGCGCTTCCACATCCCCCGAATCTGGACTTGCAGTATCAACGGATGCGAAGAGTCTGTCAAGAGAAAAACGCGAGATATGGTCAATGTTTCAGTACTACGTCTATTTGTAGTGGTCCCTTTTCCCCGCAACTGCTTCGGCTTCCACACTTTTTGCACAGTTTCTCCTCGCGCTACACTAACTGCATCCAACCGATGATGAAGCGAATTCTTTTCTTTCTGATTTTCTGCGGACTTCTTTCTGCGCAACTACTTGCACAAGAAAAAGCTTCGGCCGAGCCGGCCGCTCCTGCAGTCAGGCAGCCGGCTTATGGAGAGAAACTGCACATCGCGGGAATTCACAACGCCGGAAAAATCAACGAGGTGCTTTATCGCGGGGCACAGCCCAAGGAAAGCGGGCTACAAGAATTAAAAAAATTGGGGATCACTACGATTGTGGATCTCCGCGGCGAGGACCGCGAAAAATTCGAGTGGGAAAGCCGGGCGGCAGCGGCCCTCGGTATGCGGGTCGTGCACATTCCAGTGAGCGGATGGTCGCCTCCAAGCGACGAACAGGTGGCGCAGTTTCTCGCGCTGTTTCGCGATCAGCCGCAGCAAGAGGTTTTTGTGTCTCTACCTACCGGATGACGGTGGAGCGATGGACCCCGGAACAGGCGGTGCGGGAAATGTATTTTTTCGGCTTCAACGGCTTTTGGCATCCTTCGATGAGGAAGTTCATTCGCGAGTTTCCTGATCACCTGCGTTCGGCGCCAAGCCTCGCGCCGCTGGTTCATGCCTTTTCCCCTTGAACGGGAGACGTTTCTGCTCGGGAAGATACCTGTACTTGCTCCGCTTGCCCTTGCAATTCTTCTGTTATGAATAGGTTAGGACCTGTACTGTCCATTTTTTCCTAGTACCGACGTACCCCGGAAAAACATTACCCTTGCTTCATTTCGCCGCTCGCCCGGCTTCTCTACTCTTGAACCCTCGATGGCAAAAGCTCTTCTGAGAGAGACGGTAAATGCAAATCGGACGCTACGAGATTCTCGAAATGATAGGCAGTGGAGCCCACGGTCGCGTGGCCCGCGCTCACGATCCACTCATCGGCCGCCTGGTAGCCATCAAACTCTTTCCCAAAGAGTTGGCGCACGGGGAAGCCCGGCAGCGCTTCCTCCAAGAAGCGCGCGTGGTGGGTCAGCTTTCGCATCCCGCCATTATCACCCTGCATGACATGGGCATCGAAGAGGCCAGCCACACGCCCTATCTGGTGATGGAGTACCTCGAAGGCCAGCCGCTCGACCGCATCCTGGACAAGCGCAGCGTTCCTTTTCAAAAAGCCTGCGCCTGGGTCGGCCAAGTGGCCAGCGCGCTGGGCGTAGCGCACCGCAAAGGCGTGATTCACGGTGACGTCAAGCCTGCGAACATGCTGATCACCGAAGACGGGCGCGTGAAATTGATGGACTTTGGCATGGCGCGGCTGGCCAGTCACGATACCAAAGCCACGGCCCTTGCTGGAACGCCCGCCTACTGGTGCCCCGAACAGATTGTGGGCAAACCGCAAGACGCGCGGTCGGACATGTTCTCTCTGGGCGTCGTTCTGTATGAAATGGTGACGGGTCAGCGGCCGTTTGACGCGGATTCGCTGCAAGGCATTTGCAGCCGCGTTCTTTCCTCGACGCCGCTTCCGCCGTCGCATGCGAATCGGTCGTTGCCAGCCGCGTTCGACGACATTGTGGCGCGCTGCCTGGCGAAAGATCCCGCGGGACGCTATTCCAACGCGGAAGCTCTGGCGCAAGAGTTGTTTCCGCTGGCGCGGCACACTCCGATTCCCGGTCCCGCCGCGCAAGCCGCCAGCAACGGCTTACGCGAACGTGCCGGGCGACTCCTGCGCTCCGCCTAAATGATTACCCTGCAAAAAGGCCGTTACGAAGCCCTGGAGTGTATCGGGTCGGGAACCACGAGCCGTGTAGAGCGGGCGCGGGATAACGTCATCGGTCGCGCCGTGGCTCTCAAGACTTTTGTCCACAGTTTCGGTGAAGATCTGGAAGAGCAATTCCTTCGCGAAGCACAACTCGTCGGCCAGCTTTCTCATCCCGCCATCGTGCAGCTCTACGATGTGGGCATCAACGCGGAAGGCAGGCCATTCCTGGTGATGGAGTACGTTGCCGGGAGGACTCTGGAAGAATACCTCGAAGCGTCCTCGCTAACCGTGCAACGGGCCTGCGCCTGG